>JAZRFF010000029.1:0-19617 GCA_045661225.1 Bacteroidaceae bacterium
ATATATCAGCAAACCAATGAGTTACGGGTGGGTAAAAAAGAAAACGGAGAGAGTTTTTCAACTTTCTCCGTTTCAGTACCCAGACCCGGGATCGAACCGGGATGGGTTGCCCCACTGGTGTTTGAGACCAGCGCGTCTACCGATTCCGCCATCTGGGCAATTGCTTAATTGCGGTGCAAAGGTAGCGCTTTTTTTTATGTTTGCAAAGAAATATGCACTTTTTTTGAAAAAAAGTTGTAATTGCTTGTCTATTCCGCTGAAAAGAAGTAATTTTGCGAGCCGATTATTATCAACCCATACTATGGGTGTGCGATGCTTCAGGTCTCTGAGTATGCCAAAGATACAATCTAGCCAATTGGTCGGGTGTGCGTGAAGAGGGTTTCTGAAAAGGACTTGATTCCGTAAAGGCTTTTTTAGAGAAGTATTGCGAGAGATGGAATTATTAACTTTTTAAACGAATTAAAGTGGATACTTTAAGCTACAAAACTATTTCGGTCAACAAGGCTAACGCACAGAAAGAGTGGGTAGTTGTTGACGCTACAGACCAGGTACTTGGTCGTCTTGGTACAAAGGTTGCCAAGCTTTTGAGAGGTAAGTATAAACCCAGTTTTACACCTAATGCCGATTGTGGTGACAACGTAATCATCATCAACGCAAGCAAGGTTAGAATGACTGGTAACAAGTGGACTGACCGCGTTTATTTGAGATTCTCGGGTTATCCCGGTGGTCAGAAGCAGTTTGCTCCTGCCGATGTTGCAGCCGGTTACAAAGGTTACGAGCGTCTTGTAAAGCACGTCGTAAGAGGTATGCTTCCCAAGAATCGTCTCGGCAATCACTTGTTGAACAACCTTTATATATATGATGGTCCCGAGCACAACCACGCTGCTCAGGCTCCTAAAACAATTGATATTAACTCTTATAAATAAGAAAGCAGATGGAAATGGTAAACGCATTAGGCAGACGTAAGAGCGCTGTTGCCCGTATCTATGTAACAGAGGGTACCGGTAAAATTACTATCAACAAAAAGGATCTGCAGGATTATTTCCCATCAAGCATTCTTCAGTTCGTGGTTAAGCAGCCATTGATGACTTTGAATGTTGCTGAGAAGTATGACATCAAGGTGAACTTGGACGGTGGCGGTTTCACAGGTCAGTCACAGGCTTTGCGTCTTGCAATTGCTCGTGCATTGGTTAAGATTAACGCCGACGACAAGAAGGCTTTGCGCGCAGAGGGCTTTATGACACGCGATGCTCGTGGTGTTGAGCGTAAGAAACCCGGTCAGCCCAAGGCACGTCGCAGATTCCAGTTTAGTAAACGTTAATATTCGGTCTCGAAATATACGTTTAGTATCTAAACCTTTCAGGACTTCACTCGTTTGCCGGGTGGACTACCTGAGGGTTGGTTAAAGAATTTAATTAAAAAGAAGGTAAACGATTAAAAATTTAAAGAAAATGTCTAGAATTACATTTGACACATTGCTTGAGGCCGGTGCACACTTCGGTCACTTGAAACGTAAATGGAACCCCGCAATGGCTCCTTACATCTTTATGGAGCGTAATGGTATCCACATCATTGACTTGCACAAGACTGCTGCTATGACTGATACAGCAGCTGAGGCACTGAAGCAGATTGCAAAGAGCGGCAAGAAAATTCTCTTTGTTTCTACAAAGAAGCAGCTTAAGGAAATTGTTGCCGAGAAGGCACAGTCAGTAGCTATGCCCTATGTTATTGAGCGCTGGCCCGGTGGTATGTTGACAAACTTCCCTACAATCCGTAAGGCTGTAAAGAAGATGGCAACAATCGACAAGCTTACACAGGACGGTACATACTCAAACCTTTCAAAGCGTGAGATTCTTCAGATTTCTCGTCAGCGTGCAAAGCTCGACAAGAACCTTGGTTCTATCGCTGACCTTACACGTCTTCCTTCGGCAATATTCGTGGTTGACGTAATGAAGGAGCACATTGCTGTTCACGAGGCAAACCGTTTGGGTATCCCCGTATTTGCAATTGTTGATACAAACTCAAATCCCAACGACATCGACTTCGTAATCCCCGCAAACGACGATGCTACAAAGTCAGTAGAGGTTATCCTCGACGCTTGTTGTGCAGCTATCGCTGAGGGTCTCGAGGAGCGCAAGGTTGAGAAGGTTGATGCTCCTGAGGCTGAGGGTGAGGACGCTGAGGCAAAGAAGGCTCCCCGTCGTCGCACAACAAGAGCACGCACAGCAAAGGTAGCCGAGGCTAACGAGGCTGCAGAGTAATTACTCCTTATTTATTAACATTAAAAACAGAAAAATACTATGGCTGTAACAATGGCTGATATTGCCAAGCTGCGTGCTATGACCGGAGCTGGTATGATGGACTGCAAGAACGCTTTGACCGAGGGTGAGGGCGATTTTGACAAGGCTATCGAGATTATCCGTAAGAAGGGTCAGTTGGTAGCTGCTAAGCGTAGCGACCGTGAGGCTTCTGAGGGCTGTGTTCTTGTAAAGGCAGAGAATGGCTTTGCTGCAATCATCGCTCTCAAGTGCGAGACCGACTTCGTTGCTCAGGGTGCTGACTTTGTTAAGTTGACACAGGATATCCTTGACGCGGCAGTTGCTGCAAAGTGCGCAACAATTGAGGAGGTTAAGGCTCTTCCTTTGGGCGAGGGTACTGTTCAGGACGCTATCGTTGCTCGTTCGGGTATTACCGGTGAGAAGATGGAGCTTGACGGTTACAAGACTCTCGAGGGTGAGAATGTATACACATACAACCACCAGAAGAAGAATATGCTCTGTACAATGGTAGCATTGTCACAGGCTAACGAGGAGGCTGGTCACGAGATTGCAATGCAGATTGCTGCATCGGCACCTCTTGCTCTTACAAGCGAGGACCTCGATCCTGCTCTTGTTGCTAAAGAGCGTGTTGTTGCCGAGGAGAAGGCTCGTGAAGAGGGCAAGCCCGAGAATATGATCGCTCGTATCGCTGACGGTCGTATCCAGAAGTACTACAAGGAGGTTTGCTTGCTCCAGCAGGGCTACTGCCAGAATGAGAAAATCTCTGTTGCCGATTTCTTGAAGGGCTTCGACAAGGAATTGACAGCTACTGGTTTCCAGCGTTTCACACTCCGTGCAGAGTAATTGAAACTTATATACAAAGAAGCAGGCGGGTTGCAAATGCAACCCGTCTGTTATTTTTAGGTATCGGCTAATGTGAAACTATAATGGTTCCTTTGTCCTGAAGAAATTGTTTCTGTTCCGTTGCTTGTGTGATGAGGCTTTTTAGCCCCTCTTTTGTTTGTGCCAAAAAAGGTCGTGTCTAATATTACTCTTTTTCGGCAAACATACGGTAGAGTTCATCGGTTTCTTTTTCTAATTGTAAAAGAGAATTGGAATCCTGTTTACGCACTGCTTGCATAAGGTTTAAAGCCAATTTCTCAAGGCGAGGAACTCTTGTCCAGTCGCTCTTTTTTCCGTTTGCCTGGGCGCATATCCCGTCGGCAAAGAATTTGTAAATGCAGCCACCAAGCACTATTATGTCGTTTTCGACCTGAGTGCTTGTTGCAATAATCCACAGGGCCTTCAATTTGTTCGCAAACTCCTTTGAAACCGGTAGGGTGGACGTTTTTGTGTCGGGAGCCTTGTATTCGTTGGGCTTGTCAAGGTCTTTGTACATTATTCCACCGTTTATTTCTATCCTTTCTCTAGTGCCGTTGACAACGTTGCTCCATAGTATTCCGTCAATTTCGGTATATACAAGGGTGTTTGTTGCTGCATCGTATGTCAGCGACGATTCTGTCATATTTTCAGGCTCTCGTATAACGCCCCACGCTGCATTGTCGGGGTTTAGCAGACGCGAAAGCTCCTGTTGGTAGAATCTGCTGCATAGTGGAGCGTCTTCGCCATATTTAACGGTGGGCTCAAGGCGGTCTTGTGCGTGTAGTGTTATTCCGCTCAAGAGAAATAACGTCAATAATGCCTTTTTCATTTCTTTGCGTTTTTTTGGGGGGTAGAAATCTGTAACAATGCAAAATTAGTAAAATATAATTACGATGCATTTTTTAAAAGGTTTTTTTTTTGAGGTCTTTGCCTGTGGCAAATAGGTGGTAAGCGCGATTTTACAGTTATATTACTCGCAAAAACATAAAGGGCTATAAGGTTTGCAACGGTATTGTATTAAAACTAAATGTTCATCTCTGAACCCGGGAAAATTGATAGTGCGCAGTTATTGTTCCCTTTTGTTTTGTGCCTTTGCAAGGGCGTGGCAAGCGTTGAATTTTTAAAAAATGAGAATTTGTGTGTTGTATTATCCTGTTCTTTTACTATTTTAGCGCAACTAATTATTGCATAGTTATGAAATTAAGGATTTTACAACTTCTGCTTCTTTTGCTGCCGTTAAATTTTTATGCTCAGGTTAGTACTGTTCCGGGCGATGATGTTATGCGTTATTATCGTTTGGCAATACCGGTAACGGTGTCGGCTTATGAAATTGATTTTGATTCCGACTATAATAGGGTGCTTCTCTTTTGGCAGGAGTGCGAGGATTATGTAAACGCTCTTTTTGTGCCGTTGGGACTTTGCTTCGATGTTGTTGTTGACGAACGTCTGGTAATGTCGTCAAGAAACCTCATTGATGATGATATATACAATGCTCCAAGCTATGGTACGTCGTTGACTGATGCGGCAATAGGCTCGTCGGCATATGATGTGGGAATGTGGGTTACGCATCGTGATATTTATGATGAGAATACAGGCTTGTCAATTGAGAACGGAGTATATTCGCATTCAACAAAGAGCAGTGGCTATGCGATGAGTGACAAATGGGTTGTTGCGCACGAGATTGGGCATCTGTTCGGTGCTAACCATACCTCGCAGGACGAGGGTAGCATTATGGATAAAGGGGGTGAGTTCTTCTCTTATCCGTCTATAATGAGAATACGTAAGGCTTTGATTGCAAGAGCATCGGCTTATTATGCCGACGAAGAACGTACGCACCTTGTGGGGGTAAACAATGGTGGTAATTATGTCTACGGAAAGAGTGTGGTGAACAGCGCTCCCACTTTTGCTCCTGAGAATGTAAATGAGGTATACATAATTCCGCAGGGGGCTTGCATAGTCCTTTCTGCCGATGCTGCCGATGCCGAGGGACACTCCTTAAGATACGCTTCGGCCGGGTATAATAGTGCAAATGTTGGCGATGTTTCCGATGCGCAAGATGCTCCCTTGTTTGCCACAGTTGCACCACAGGAGAGTAGCGTAATAAGGTATCAGCCACGCTATGTGCCCGATCTCTTTTATGATGATTTTTATTATATTGTCAGTGGTACCGATATTCCATCGCTTGACCCCGGTGATTACAGCGTCAGTCTGCTGGTCAACGATGTTCCGAATAACTATACTTATGATTATTTGAAGGATTGTCCTTTTTATAGTAAATATGCTGTTTGCGAGTCGGTTGTGCGTGTTGTGGGGGGAACACTCTTTACGGCTGCAATATCTCCTGCAAAAGAGTGTTACAGTGCCGGCGAAGAGGTTGTTGTCTCTTGGGGTGTCAATAAGGGGTATTTTACCCCCGATGACCGTTTGCGTGTGACAATGTCGGTAAATTACGGGGAATCGTTCGATTATGTGCTTGCCGGTTCGGTCCCTGCACTTGATGGTTTTTGTACAATTCAAATTCCCAATATAAATGTGGGGAATGTTGATGTCGATTTTTCTTCTGCTGTACGCTCAATGAGGGGCGGTATAATACGCATAGAGGAGATAGGGGGTGTCTCATACACACAAACGGTATTATCGCCCGAGAATGGCGGTGGCTTTCTTGTAACGGGTGGCGTCGAGTCGTCGGTGCAAGACGTTATTGTCGATGACAGTGCCGCTGTTTATGACCTTTCCGGACGCAGGGTGGTGGCAGGCCGTCTTCTGCCGGGAATCTACATTGTTGATGGCAGAAAAAAAGTAGTGTATTAACAAACTGTTGTTTTTTCTCTTTACAGGCGTGTTTTCCGTGCCTATGCCGTAACTTGTGGCCGCAGCGCTGCCGGTAAATCTGTTTTTTCGAGCCTGAGGGGAGTTATTCAAACGTAAGTTCCAGTTGCTTAGGTTCTTCGCCCAGCAGATTGAACGAAAGACGGTGGTGCGGTGTCGTGCCGTATTCGCGTATGGCGGCGCGGTGCTTGGCTGTGGGGTAGCCTTTGTTGCTCTGCCAGTCGTACATCGGATATTCATCGGACAGCCGCATCATATAGTCGTCGCGGTAGGTCTTTGCGAGTATAGACGCAGCAGCGATGCTCATATAGGTGGCGTCACCCTTTACAACGGTGTTGTGGGTAATTCCGGGGTAGGGGGTGAATTTGTTGCCATCAATAAGAAGGTGCTCGGGGCGTACTTTAAGCCCGTCGACGGCACGGTGCATTGCAAGGATTGATGCACGCAGAATGTTTATCTTGTCAATTTCGGCTGCTGTGACAACGCCTACCGCCCACGCGGTGGCTTCACGTTCAATAATCTCGCGCAGGCTGTAGCGCTGGCTCTCGGTAAGCTGCTTGGAGTCGTTCAGCAGGTCGTTGCTGAAGTCGGGTGGCAGTATTACTGCTGCTGCATATACATCGCCTGCAAGGCAACCGCGTCCGGCCTCGTCGCACCCGGCTTCTATTATTCCTGCTGTCTGAAAGGGCTTTAGCATTATGATAACATTTTTACGGCGCGATGCAGGGCGTTTATTAGCGCATCGACCTCTTCGTGGGTGTTGTATGCGGCAAATGAGGCACGTACAGTGCCTGTGATTCCAAGATAGTCCATCAATGGTTGTGCGCAGTGGTGTCCGGTGCGTACGGCAACGCCCTGATGGTCGAGCAGCGTGCCTATATCCGATGGGTGTATATCTCCAATGAGGAACGACACGGCTGCTCCGTCGGGTGCGCCGAATATGCGTACACCCTCTATTGTGTGTAATTGCTCTATGGCATATTGTGTGAGCATATGCTCGTGGGTGGCAATATTCTCAAGACCTATTCTGCCAACCCATTCAAGTGCTTTTCCAAGCGCAATTATACCTGTGTAGTCGGGAGTGCCGGCTTCAAATTTGTATGGCAATTCGTTGTAGGTGGTTTTTTCGAAGCTTACTCTCTTAATCATCTCCCCACCGCCGTGATAGGGCTGCATACGGTTGAGCCACTTTTCTTTGCCGTATAGTACTCCGATGCCTGTAGGGGCGTATACCTTATGTCCGCTGAATGCATAGAAGTCTGCGTCCAATGCCTGTACGTCGACTTTTATGTGGGGGGCACTTTGTGCGCCGTCGATGAGTACCGGAACGTCGTGGCTGTGGGCTATGCTTATAATTTCTTTTACCGGGTTGGTGACTCCAAGAACATTCGACACGTGTGTGACGCTTACCAGTTTTGTACGCTCGTTGAACATTCTTTTGTAGGCTTCAATGTCGAAAGAGCAGTCGGCTGCAAGCGGTACTGTGCGCAACGTGATGCCTGTACGGTCACGCAGCATTTGCCAGGGTACAATGTTGCTGTGGTGTTCCATTGTCGAGATTATAACCTCGTCGCCGTTTTTCAGAAATGTATCACCGAATGACGATGCAACAAGGTTTATACTCTCGGTTGTACCACGTGTGAATATAATCTCGTGGCTGTGTTTCGCACCCAGAAAATGCTGTACGGTTACGCGGGCGCGTTCCATAGCTTCTGTGGCAACCTGTGAGAGCCTGTGTACGCCACGGTGAACATTGGCGTTGTATGCTGTGTAAACCTCGCTTACGGCGTCAATGACGCATTGCGGTTTCTGTGTGGTTGCAGCGTTGTCAAGGTACACCAATGGCTTGCTGTATACTGTTTGTGACAGTATGGGAAACTCTTCTCTTATCTTGCTCGGGTCGAACATACTTATTTTGTTGCTTTATTTACATAGGGCGCAACCCTTGCAGTGGTTGAGGTCGCCACGCAGACGTTTATCGACAAGCATATGCAGTCGGTCACGCAGTGCGTCAATTCTAATATTTTCAATAACTTCTCCTGCAAATGCGTACATAAGCAAATGGCGCGCCTCATTGGCCGGAATGCCGCGCTGTTGCATATAGAACAGCGCATTCTCGTCCAACTGTCCAACCGTTGAACCGTGGCTGCACTTTACGTCATCGGCATAAATCTCCAATTGCGGTTGCGCGTACATATGTGCTTCTTTGGTGAGGCATAGATTACGGTTCGTCTGTTGCGAGATTGTCTGCTGCGCGTCGGGGCGAATAAGCATTTTGCCGGCAAATACTCCTGTCGATTCATCGTCGAGGATATACTTGTAAAGTTCGCTGCTTGTGCAGTGTCCGGTCTTGTGTTCGACGAGGGTGCGGTTGTCTATGTGCTGTGCCTTGTCGCCAATGGCAAGACCGTTTATATTGGCTTCGGCTCCTTCTCCTTCGAGCGAGACATTTATGTAGTTACGCGTAAAGCCGTTTGTCAACGTTATATTGCTGTGGTTGAAGCGACTGTGGTTCCCCTGTCGCACGAATAGCTGTCCGAGTCGTGTGTTGCTGTTGGCCGTCTCTTCAAGTTCGTAAAGGTCGAACTGTGCTCCCGGGGCAAGGAAAATTTCGGTGACCTGTGTCGAAAGTGTTTCCTTCTCCATTGACGAGTGGTCGCAGACGAGCAGGCTTGCACGGCTGTTCTCCTCGAGTATTATCAGCAGTCGGCGGTTTGACAGCATCTCTACATTGGCTTGTAGCAGTGTTACAATTTGAATACTCTCCTCAACAATGCAGTTTTTAGGAACGTATAACACTATTCCATCTTGAGCAAACATTGTATTGAATTGCGCGATGCTGTCGCCGTTAGCGGCAAGAGTGTTGTAGTAATTTTTTATAAGGGCCGGGTTGCTTGTGGCAAGTTCGTTCAGTCCGGCGAGTATCACTCCGTCGGGCAGGCTGTGGCCTGTGGTGTTGTCGTCGCGGAACGTGTCGTTGATGATGAACGCCTGGTGGGTCTTGAGATTGGGTACATCGCAAGTGAAAATACCGTGAGTGTCGCCTTTTACGGGCACTCGTCTTAGGTTCATACCATAGTTCGTGGCAAACTTCCTGGTAACGTCGCTGTGTAACCACTCCTCGTCCTTGATGCCCGGTAGGCCCTTTGCTTTGAACTTGTCGAACGCATCGGTTCGTGCGGCGTTGAGCAACGCCGCGCAAGGCTCTTCGATGAGCACCCTGTTCTGCTCAAAAATTTCTATGTACTCCTGTTCGTGGCTCATTGCTGGTGCTCGTTTTTAATCCAGTCATAGCCGCGCTCCTCGAGCTCCATCACAAGCTCAGGACCGGCGGTCTTTACAATTCTACCGTTGTAGAGTACGTGTACAATATCGGGCTTTATGTAATCGAGCAGCCTTTGATAGTGGGTGATGACAAGGCTCGATGTGTCATTGCGCTTGAGCTTGTTCACTCCTTCGGCTACAATGCGCAACGCGTCGATGTCAAGTCCTGAGTCGGTCTCGTCGAGTATGCTTAGCGTAGGCTCGAGCATCGCCATCTGGAATATCTCGTTACGTTTCTTTTCGCCACCACTGAATCCTTCGTTGACTGAACGGTTGGCCAGCTTGCTGTCGAGGTTTACAAGAGCACGCTTTTCGCGCATCATCTTAAGGAACTCTGTGGCGTTCATAGGCTCTTGTCCCAAATATTGACGTTTGGCGTTTATCGCCGCACGCATAAAGTTGGTGATGCTCACTCCGGGAATTTCCACAGGGTACTGAAACGAGAGGAACAGACCTTCGTGGCTGCGTTCCTCGGGGGACAGTTCGAGCAGGTTCTTGCCTTTGTAGTATACCTCGCCCTCGGTTACTGTGTATGCAGGGTGCCCGACAAGAACGTTGCTCAGTGTGCTCTTGCCCGAACCGTTGGGCCCCATTATAGCGTGTACCTCGCCCGCCTTGACAATAAGGTCTATTCCTTTTAGAATCTCCTTGCCGTCAATGGTTGCGTGCAGGTTTCTTATTTCCAATAAATTCTCCATATATTCATTGTTTTTTTACCCAACGGCACCCTCAAGGGAAACGCTGAGCAATTTTTGTGCCTCAATGGCAAATTCCATAGGTAGTTTGTTGAGTACCTCCTTGGCGTATCCGTTCACAATGAGACCGATAGCCTCCTCGGTGCCTATACCGCGTTGGTTGCAGTAGAAAAGCTGGTCCTCGGAAATCTTCGAGGTGGTTGCTTCGTGCTCAATGACTGCGCTGTTGTTGTGTATGTCCATATAGGGGAATGTGTGTGCACCGCATTTGTCGCCGAGCAACAGCGAGTCGCACTGGCTGTAGTTGCGTGCACCATCGGCATTCTTGCTCACACGTACTAAACCGCGGTACGAGTTCTGGCTGCGGCCGGCCGATATTCCCTTGCTGATGATGGTGCTCTTGGTGTTCTTGCCAAGATGTATCATCTTTGTTCCGGTGTCGGCTTGCTGGAAATTATTTGTGAGTGCTACCGAATAGAACTCTCCCTGTGAATTGTCGCCGCGCAGAATGCAACTGGGGTACTTCCACGTTATTGCCGAACCGGTCTCGACCTGTGTCCACGAGAGTTTGCTGTTCCTGCCGCGGCAGTCGCCGCGCTTGGTCACAAAGTTGTACACACCGCCTTTGCCCTCGGTGTCTCCGGGGTACCAGTTCTGTACGGTGCTGTACTTTACTTCGGCATTTTCGTTTACTATAATCTCAACAATGGCTGCGTGCAATTGATTCTCATCGCGCATAGGTGCTGTACACCCTTCAAGATATGACACATAACTATCGTCGTCGGCTACTATGAGCGTACGTTCGAACTGTCCGGTGTTAGCGGCGTTTATGCGAAAATATGTCGATAGCTCCATAGGGCAACGTACCCCCTTGGGAATGTACACGAACGACCCGTCACTGAACACGGCGGTATTCAGTGCTGCGTAGAAATTGTCGCGGTAGTTGACCACTGAACCAAGGTACCGACGCACAAGGTCGGGGTACTCTTGAACGGCCTCGCTCATTGAGCAGAATATTATCCCTTTTTCCTTGAGTTCCTCCTTGAATGTAGTCTTTACCGACACTGAATCCATTACGGCGTCCACAGCTGTACCGCTCAGGGCGAGACGTTCCTCAAGAGGAATGCCTAACTTTTCGAAGGTCTTCATCAACTCCGGGTCAATTTCCTTATTCTTGTTCTCTTTGCTCTTTTTCAGAGGGTCGGCATAATAGGATATTGCCTGGTAGTCTATAGGTGGAATATTCAGGTGCGCCCAGGTGGGCATCTTAAGCGTCAGCCAATACCTGTAGGCCTCCAAACGGAACTCAAGCAACCACTCGGGCTCGTTTTTCTTTTTAGAAATGAGCCTTATGACCTCTTCGTTGAGACCGCTCTCTATTATTTCCGTTTTGATTTTACTGACAAACCCGAACTCGTATGCCTTGTTTGCCAGTTTTTTCAAAATATTGTTGCTCTTTTTCATCAATCAAAATCAACTTCTTCCTTCACCTCGTCTATGATTGTATAGGTAAGTGCTGCAATGTCCTTGTATAACAATGATTCCTTCTGCTTGGTTTTGCCGGTTACCTCGTTGTCGGGAATGAACTTTTCACTGGTGTTTATAGCAAAGACTGCAATACCCAAGGCTATAGCCGCCGAAAATGTAGCGCCGGCAATCCTGTCTACAATACCTAAAAGTACTACCTTGAGCAACCATCTCAGCAACAGGCCCAATAGGTTGAGTGCAATAGCCACAATAAGTACAATGCCTACATAACCTACAATATTACATATCCATTCTTCCCAACCCGAAAGGCTTTTAATCCACTCTCCGGCCTGACGGTAGAATATTGCAGCCTGGAGCAGGCCTATTATTATACCTGCTCCAAGTGACAACTGCTTTACTAATCCGGTCTTTAAGCCGTAGATTATACCTATTAGGGCAGCTACGGCAAAGATTATATCTACACTGTTCATTATTTTCTTAGGAATTAGAGTTTTTGTTTAACCTCAACCTCAACAAAGGTCTCAATGATATCTCCAACCTTAATGTCGTCCTGTGATGTAAGGCTTATACCGCACTCAAAGTTTGTTCCAACTTCCTTGACGTCCTCCTTGAAGCGCTTGAGCGCTGCAAGAGAGCCTGTGTGAATAACAATACCGTCGCGAATGAGACGTGCACGGTCGGTGCGCTTGACTTTACCCTCACGTACCATACAGCCGGCAACTGTACCCACCTTGCTGATGTGGAATGTCTCGCGTACCTCGATGGTGGCGGTAATCTCCTCCTTGACGATGGGCGCAAGCATACCCTCCATAGCAGCCTTAACCTCCTCTATTGCATCGTAGATGATAGAGTAGATGCGAATATCCACTCCCTCGTTCTCGGCAACTTTACGGGCGGTAACCGAAGGACGTACCTGGAAACCGACGATGATGGCGTCCGATGCCGCAGCAAGGCTTACGTCGCTTTCCGAAATCTGTCCGACTGCCTTGTGTATGACATTAACCTGAATATTCTCGGTCGATAGCTTGATGAGTGAGTCGCTGAGTGCTTCGATAGAGCCGTCCACGTCACCCTTGACAATTATGTTGAGTGTTTGGAAGTTACCCAATGCTATGCGGCGGCCAACCTCGTCGAGTGTAAGCATTTTCTGTGTGCGAAGACCCTGCTCACGCTGTAACTGTTCGCGCTTGCCGGTAATTTCGCGTGCTTCACGCTCGCTCTCGACAACATTGAATGTGTCACCGGCTGCGGGTGCACCATTAAGTCCAAGGATAAGTGCAGGCTCGGCTGGACGAATCTCCTTGATGCGCTGGTTGCGCTCGTTGAAGATGGCCTTTACCTTACCCCATTGTGTTCCGGCAACGACAATGTCACCGACCTTCAGTGTACCATTCTGTACAAGCACGGTGGCAACATAACCGCGACCCTTGTCAAGGGTAGACTCTATGACCGAACCGGTAGCCTTACGGTTGGGGTTCGCTTTTAGGTCAAGAAGCTCAGCTTCAAGAAGTACCTTTTCCATAAGTTCCTCGACACCCATACCTTTCTTGGCCGAAATTTCCTGACACTGGTATTTGCCTCCCCAGTCCTCTACAAGCATATTGAGGTTTGCAAGCTCCTCTTTTATGCGGTTGGGGTCGGCTGTGGGCTTGTCGCACTTGTTGAATGCGAACACAATGGGAACACCTGCGGCCATAGCGTGGTTGATGGCTTCTTTGGTCTGGGGCATCACATTGTCGTCGGCAGCGATGATGATAATTACAATGTCGGTAATTTTCGCTCCGCGAGCACGCATTGCAGTAAAGGCCTCGTGACCCGGTGTGTCAAGGAATGTGATGCGTTTGCCGCTCTCCATCTTGACATTATATGCACCAATGTGCTGTGTGATACCTCCGGCCTCGCCGGCAATAACGTTTGCTTTACGTATATAGTCGAGCAACGATGTCTTACCGTGGTCGACGTGTCCCATTACGGTAATAATAGGTGCGCGTGGCTCAAGATCCTCTTCGTTGTCGGCGTCCTCCTCAATAGCATTGGCAACCTCGGCACTTACATATTCTGTTGTAAAACCGAACTCTTCGGCAACAATGTTGATGGTCTCGGCATCGAGGCGCTGGTTGATAGAAACCATAATTCCAATGCTCATACAGGTTGCAATAACCTGTGTGACAGAGATGTTCATCATACTTGCAAGTTCATTGGCAGTAACGAATTCTGTCAACTGCAATACTTTGCTTTGTTCCATCTCCTCACTCATCTGTTGCATTTGACGCTCAGCGGCCATATCGCGTTTCTCCTTGCGGTATTTAGCCGATTTGTTGCTCTTGCCGCGGTTTGTGAGACGGTCGAGGGTCTCGCGAATCTGCTTCGATACGTCCTCGTCGCTTACGTCGCTCTTGTCGAAACGCTTATGCTGACGGTCGCGGTCTTTGCGGCTGCCCTGTGAGGGGTTGTTGTTGCTCTTGTTGCGGTTTGCGCTCCACTCTTTGTTGTCGCCACCATTCTCCTTAACATCGTTTATGTCGACACGCTGACTGTTTATGCGCTGGCGCTTTTTCTTCTTGTCGCCACCGTCATTCGCATTTCCATTCTGCTGACGCTGTGTGTCGCGTTGCTGTTTGCGCTGCTCTTCGCGTTGTTTGTCTTTCTCTTCGCGTTCCTTGCGCTTTTCCTCTTTGCTCTTCTTCTTGGGGCGAGTAGACTGGTTGATGGTAGAAAGGTCTATCTGTCCTATGATGTTTAGTTTAGGAGCAACTTCTTCAACCTGGGTTAACTGCGCCTTAGGCTCTTCGGCTGCAGGAACTTCTTGCTTCGCAGGTTCTGCGACTACGGGCTTTTCTTCAATTGCAACAGGTTCTGCTGCAACAGGCTCGGGCTTGACAACGGGCTTTGCTTCCTCTTTCTTGACAACAGGAGCCTTCTTCTTGTTAAGGGCATCAAGGTCAATTCGACCGGTAACCTTTATTTTGGGTTCCTCCTTCTTCGGTTCCTCTTTCTTGGGCTCCTCGATGGGCTTGGGGGCTGGAGCCGTTGCCGGCTTTTCCTCCTCCTTCTTTGGCTCCTCTTCAAGCGCGACACCCTTGGGCTTCTCTTTGTTCTGACGCTCCTTGGTGAAATTGTCGGATTGTATGCGGGCCTTTTTGTCGGCACTGAACTCTTCGATGAGCATATTGTAACCCTCTTCGGGAACTACAGCATTGGGGTCCTCCTTAATCTCAAACCCCTTTTTCTGCAAGAATTCCACGATGGTACTCAAGCCCAAATTGAGTTCTTTCTGTACTTTATTTAATCTTATCTTCATTCGTGATACTTTCTTTTAGGATTGTTTTTTATTCATTGTCGTACTCGTCCTCGAATTCTGCTCTTAGAACTTCGATTACGTGGTCAACAGTATCCTCCTCAAGGTCGGCTTTTTCAATGAGCACCTCTCTTGGAGCGTTAAGTACAGCCTTGGCTGTGTCGAGGCCAATCTTCTTGATAGCCTCAATTACCCACTCTTCAATCTCGTCGGCAAACTCGTCAAGGTAGATGTCGTCCTCTTGCTGTGTGTCAATCTCACGGTATACGTTGATTGTATACTCTGTAATCATACTTGCGAGCTTAATGTTGAGACCATCTTTACCAATGGCAAGTGACACCTCCTCTTTCTTGAGGTTCACGTCGGCTACGCGTTTCTCTTCGTCGAGTGTAATTTCCTGAATCTTTGCAGGACTCAGTGCGCGTTTGATGAAAAGCTCTATGTTCGATGTGAACGGAATAACGTCGATATTCTCGTTGCGCAATTCTCGTACTATTCCGTGAATACGTGAGCCTTTCACGCCGACACAAGCGCCAACAGGGTCAATACGCTCGTCGTATGTCTCAACGGCAATCTTTGCACGCTTTCCGGGAATGCGGGCAATTTTCTTTATTGTGATGAGACCGTCGTTAATCTCGGGAACCTCAAGCTCGAACAGACGCTGCAGGAACATTGGCGATGTGCGGCTGAGGATAATCTTGGGGTTGTTGTTCTGGTTGTCGACACGTGCAACAACTGCGCGTACATTGTCGCCCTTGCGGTAGAAGTCGCTTGGAATTTGCTCGCTTTTGGGGAGAATGAGCTCGTTGCCCTCGTCATCGACAAGCAATAACTCTTTTTTCCAAATCTGATATACTTCAGCGCTTACAATCTGACCGACTTTCTCGCTGTATTTGTTGTAAAGGCTGTCTTTCTCAAGTTCCAAAATCTTTGAAGCGAGTGTCTGACGAAGGTTCAGGATTGCGCGACGGCCGAACTCGGCAAAGTTTACAATCTCACTAACCTCTTCGCCCTCCTCGAAAGTCTCGTCTATGAGCTGCGCCTCGCTGAGTGCAATCTCGAAGTTGCTGTCTTTAACCTCATTGTCGGCAACAACGATTCGACGACGCTGAATCTCAAAGTCGCCACGGTCGGGATTGACGATTACCGAGTAGTTCTCGTCGGTGCCGAACAGGTTTACAATTACTTTGCGGAAGCTCTCTTCGAGCACGCTGATCATTGTTGTGCGGTCGATGTTCTTCGACTCTTTGAATTCTTGAAATGTATCAAGAAGGCTGATTGTTTCTTCTTTCTTTGCCATTTTATTTAAAATTTATAATATACTTCGTGTACTTAACGCTATCGTATGAGAAGCTAATCTCCTCTTCGATAATTTGCGGACGTTTTGCGCCCTCTTTTTTCTCTTTTTTGCTGACTGCAACGGTAAACTTCTCGGGAGTGGCCTCTTTGAGTATGCCTTTTAGCTTCTTGCCTTCTTTTGTGAGAACTTCAACCTCTAACCCTATGTGGTTCAGGTACTGTTGCAGCACCTTAAACGGTTGTCCAAGGCCGGCCGAACCAACTTCAAGCTCGTAATCATCGGTTTCGCGGTTTAGACCGTTTTCAATGTGGCGGCTCAGTTCGGCACAGTCCTCAATCCAAACACCTTCGGCGTGGTCTATTTCGACTGTGATTTTGTCGTCCTTGCTAATCACTACATCTACCAAAAAATACTCCTTGTTGGCAAGCCATTCGTTTGTCAAGTCAATTACCTGTTGTCTGTCAATCATATAGATTTGTATAATTTAATGTAAAATATGATTCTGCGTTTGTTGTGGGTGGGGTGTCGCAACCCCGCTTCCATTCGTGTGTATAAAAAAGAGGGGCTTGTCGGCCCCTCATCATCATCAATACTCTGCAAATTTACTAATAAATAGTCGCTTGTGCAAATGTTTCTCTCTTTTTTCTCTCTTTTTGTGATTTATTATTATAGTGTGTCATATAATGGCTGAACTTTTTGTGGACGTCGGCTATAATGTGTATATTCGCGCTCTAAATATGTTTGGTATGAGAGTTAATAAAAGTACAAATTCCAATATGAGGTTTCTTTTTGGCAGTGTCTGCTTTTTTGCGGTGTTGCTGCTTGTAATAGTGCTTTTTACCTATTATGCAATGAGTGAGGCAGCAAGCAAAATGCAGTCGAAAATGTTTGTTTATTCATTCTCTTTTACTCCTTCCTCGCAGGGGCGTTCGTGTGATATATTCCTTGACGATAGCCTTTTGTATTCAACAAACAATATAGAGGCTGATACAGTGCTGATGGTTAATCGCTATTTTACCCTTGATTCGGTTTTTGCCGATGGCAAGATGGCGGTGCGTGAGACGCCTCACTTCACTCCTGGGTCGTTGTTGCGTGTTGTCGGTGCTGAATGCGGCGATACTCTTGATGTGGAACTGGACGATGTCTCTAATATTCTTGTCGGCATACTTGACGATTCTGTCGATGTGCGCTTTATCGATTAGTCCGGACAACGCCGCTTGTGGTAAGTGGAACTTTTATGCAACAAGCGCCGCAATTGCGACGCTTGTTTTTTGTTTGTTATTGTTTATCGGGTGCGAGTATTTCGCTATATCGGTTCTTGTTTGCAAAAATGTTGCAACTCTCTTCAATGTCAGTGTCTTCACGCAGACTGTATATAATCTCGCCTCTTTCGCCGTAGTATCGTTTGATAATCTCGTCGGCAAGAAGTTCTTTTACATATTTGTCGAAGTGTGTCAGCGAGTGGTCGATGTTGGCGAGCAGTTTTTTCTCCAGACTTTCAATTTCGTCTTTTATAATCTCTTCGTATCCCTCAATTTTTGCCATTTTCTTGAGGTCGGCAACTATTTTCGCGCTCAAGAGGTCGTAACTGAAATTACGTTCCTTAAGAAACTTTTTGAAATCCTCGTATGTCCTGTCATCGATTGTAAAAGTCTGAGGGCTCTCAATGGTGTCGTGTCTTAGGCAAAATTCGCCGGCAAAATCGAATATTGCCATATCTTTCTCAAGGTGATAGAGCAGGGTCGACAGCTCCTCGCTTTTGGGTTCGACATCGGGACGTATGCCGCCGCCGTCACGCACCTCGCGTCCGGCTGCTGTGTGGAATATGTTTGTGAGGCTGTCGGGGATACGAGAGGTCCTTCCGTCGTCAATAACGTGCGAATAGTCAAGCGCTTGCACGCAACGTCCGCTTGGAATGTAGTATTTTGCTGTGGTGAGCTTCAGGTAGCCTCCGTTTACCTGTCGCGTGCTTTGTACAAGTCCTTTGCCGAATGTGCGTGAACCAACAATGACTGCGCGGTCAAAATCCTGCAATGCGCCTGCTACAATTTCCGATGCCGATGCAGTCTGTCCGTTTACAAGCACTATTATGGGCGACTCCGTATCTATCGGCTCGCGTTTGGTCTCGTATGTTTCGTTCGACTGTTTTATTTTGCCTTTGGTGGTTACAATTACCTTGCCTTTCGGAACAAAAAGGTTTACAATCTCTACAGCTTCATTAAGCAGGCCTCCGCCGTTGTTCCTAAGGTCTATTATAAACGATTCGGCACCCTGCTTCTTTAGGTCTACTACGGCTCGGCGCATATCCTTAGAGCAATTCTCGGTGAAACTCGTTAAGGATATATACCCTACGTTGCCGTTGTGTATTCCGTAATAATTTATTGCAGGCAGGGCTATGCTCTCTCTCTCTATTTTAAAAGTAAGTTCTTTTTTGCAGCCGAGTCGTTCGACGACAATGGTGAGTCTGCTTCCCGGTTCGCCTCGGAGCAGGTTGCTTACACTGTCGACGCTCATTCCTTTTACCGGCGTGCCGTCAATGGATACTATTGCATCGCCTGTTCTTATGCCGGCCTTGTGTGCCGGCATACCTTCATAGGGACCGGCAAAGACTGTGGTGTTCTTTAGAGTGTGGAAACGTACTATTGAACCCACGCCGGCATATTTTCCCGTGGTCATCATCTTGAGCTCCTCGCTATCTTCCTCGGGGTAGTAGACTGTGTAAGGGTCCAGGTTGCCCAGCATAGCGTCGATAGCCTTTTTAATAACCTTGTCGGGCATTATGCTGTCGACGTAAAACAGGTTAAGGTCTCTTACTATGGAGTTGAAAGTGCTTAGCTGGCGAGCAAGGCGGAATTTATGCTTGTCATCGGCATTGCCGCTAAGCGGAATAACCAGCAATAGCGCTAGAAGAAAAGTCTTTAGTGTGTATGCTTTTTTCATTTATATAATCAGTTTGTTTGTTTCATCACGCGAAGATACTCTTTTACTCTCTTATAAAACTATTATCGAACCTTATTTTTATTGATTTTTGCCCTGTTTTTTGTGCCGATTACTCTTTTTTTACTATTTCGCCGAAAAAAAAGCAAAAAAAATTGCACGATAAAAAAAGATGTACTACTTTTGCAACGTCAAACCGAAAGGGGTGACAAAATTCTTCAGTAGCTCAGTCGGTTAGAGCACCTGACTGTTAATCAGGGGGTCGTAGGTTCAAGTCCTACCTGAAGAGCAAGCGAGCAGGAGACTCGCTTTTTTAATAAAAACTCCAAAAATTCTTCAGTAGCTCAGTCGGTTAGAGCACCTGACTGTTAATCAGGGGGTCGTAGGTTCAAGTCCTACCTGAAGAGCAAGCGAGCAACAATTGTTGCTCGCTTCTTTTTTATATATGCTTGAATGGAGGTTGCCGGCTCACCTGCAAAAGTTGTGGGGGTGATATAAAAATATTATCTTCGCATAGTTAAAATAAAGTACTATGCAAGACGAAAAAATACTACTGGAATTAGCCCGTTTGATATTGCCATCAGGTTTCATTGAAAATTTCAAGAT
>JAZRFF010000030.1:0-22068 GCA_045661225.1 Bacteroidaceae bacterium
TAACAGTGGCTTTGTGTCATTCAATACAATTGCCGGAACAATATACGAACATTATGAGGAAATACTCAACTACTTCGTCAATCGCTCTACAAATGCTTTTGCTGAAAGTTTTAATGCTAAAATCAAAGCATTTAGGGCACAACTTAGAGGTGTTACTGATTTAAAATTTTTCTTCTACAGATTGACAAAACTTTTTGCTTAGCCCCCCAGACTTTGCAGGTGAGCCAGGTTGCCTGGGCTCACCTGCAAAAGTTGGAGGTGATATAAAATATTATCTTGGGCGTTGCTTTTGCATAGTTCTAATTAAGCTATGCAATTCTGTGAGTGTGGAACTTTGATAGGTGATATAACATAAATCGGCAGCCTTTGGGCTGCCGATTTATGTTATTTACAATATTTCTTGTTATTAGAAGTGTTTGTAAACTTTATTCTCTTTGGGATAGAGCTTGCTGAGAGCGCTCTGGAGTGCGCTTACCGAGTAGTTTGCGTTGAGCGGTGACTCAATATTCTGCTTCTCGGCTGTAGCGTTGAATGTGGCGTTCTTGGCGTTCTTGGCTGTAGCCTTAATGACGTAAACACCATTTTCGCCCTTGAACGGTGCGCTTGTCTCGCCTACGTTGAGGGTTGCTGCTACTGCGCTGATGTTTGCTTCGTCCGATAGTGTAGATGATACGTTTGTGGGCTTGCTGAATTCAACCTGGTCAACGGTGTAGGTCGAAATGTTGCTGTTCGACTTAAGAGCGTCGAAAGCCTTGTCCTTCATCTCGGCAATAGCAAACTCAACAGCTTTCTCGTTCTTAATTTCGTTTGTCACAAAGTCTTTAATGGTGTATCCGACTGCAATTTCGCTGTCGATGTTTCTCTCACCCTTGGCGTTTACATTCTCGAGTACGACAGCCATAAAGCAATCGTCTTCGCCACACTTTCTGATATCTGAAATTTGTCCTATTTGGGTATTTTCATTGAATATCCAGTCGATGAAGTCTGCGGTCTTTGGCACGCGTGCAATTCTTGTAGCACCGGTTGTAACCATCTTCTCGGGGAAGAATGCAAAATTGTTGTTAGCCTCGGCTGTGTACTTCTCCTCAAACTCCTTGAGGTTGTTGCAACTGCCAACGAATTTGCAGAACTGGTCGTATGTCTCGTTGTATGTCTCGTTGCTGAATGCTTTTTCGCGTCTGATTACAAGTGTGTTGTAAGCGGTAGTTGTGCCCTTCTTGTCCATAACCTGGAACAGAAGCTTGCCGTTGTAGCCACGAACGTTGATGTCTGTAATAATGTATTTACCCACAGGTGCATTGTAAATGTCTTTCTGGCTCTCAATGTCGTCGAACAATCCCATAATGTCGTTTGCATTAGAGGTGTTGATTGTGAGTGAGTCGAATACATTTTCGTAGTTGCTTACTACAGCCTTGAAGTCTGCACCGTTGTTCAGAATGTTCAACAAGCTGTCGGCAACAGCCTTGTCGGTATCGCTGAAATTGATGGCGCGCAGAGTGATTGTCTCGGGAATCTCGGCTTTCTCAATGTTCATATATACATCAAGAGTGCTTATCTGCTTGTTGCCTGTTGCAATAGCATTGTCAACGGGACCTACAACCTCGTTAACATCGGCATTCTCGATGTGGCTGATGATTGTCTGGTCCAAGAGGCTCTTGGGCAGAAGAAGGTTGTTGAAAGGTGCTATGCTGCGTGAGAAACGAACAAGCTTGCTGTAGTTGTTGTAACCGGCTTTGAGAGTGTCCGCGTAGCTCTGCATATCTTTTTTGATTGCAGCGAGGTCTTCGGCGCTGGGTCTTACAACAGCGAGAATGTAGCGAATGTCTCGTGTCTCCTCGTTGTTTGTGAATACAGGGTTGTTTTTGTTCTTTTTCTGGTATGCGGCAATCTCGGCATCGCTTACATTGATGCTGTCGCGGTTAATCTTGTTGTAGGGGTAGAGTGCTACGTCAAGAGTGTATGTGTTGTTGTTGAGGTCGAAATTCTTCTGTGCAACCGCGGGGTTGGCAATTGTAGCGTTTGCGACGATAGAGTTAACCTTGTTGCGGGTAATCTCGAGTACAATCTCGCGCTCCATATACTTCCAGCAGTTGTAGAATGTAGCCACATTGGGGTCTAACTGACCTGTGCTTGTCTGCTCTTCGTACACTTTAAGCACCTCGGCGAGGAACTCCATATTGAAGCTTGCGCCTCCGCGGAACGGGCTTGAAGGGTGTACTGTGCTGTTGACAAAATTGCTCTTGCCGTTGGTAAGCACGTGGTTAAGCTCCTCGGGAGTTACGGTGTAGCCAATTTCTTCGGCGTAGTTGTTGTAAATAGCGCTGTTTGAGAGCAGTTCCCAAATAACGGTTTTTTTGTCCTCTTCGGGTAACTCAATGCCTGATACTTTGCAGAATGCGTCGAGTTCGTTGTAAACCTGCTGATACTCCATTGCTTCAATCTCTTGTTCTCCGACTGTACCGACAGAGGTCTCGATTGAGTTTGTTTCGAACAGTTTTACGGCATCGCCTGCAATGAATGCAAACAATGCAAGACCCACGAAGATTACCAAAAGCGGACCTTTGTTACGTAATTTTTGTAGTGTTGCCATAATTAGATATTTTTTATTTTAAATTTTTTGCATTAAACTTCGCAAAGTTAGTAAAACGCTTTGAATATTTTGTTATAAATAATAAAAAAACTTGCGTAAAAAAAAGACAAAATAGCGCTTTTTATAGCATTATATTGTCTTTTTTTATGAATTTGCTTCGACTTTAGTATCTTCCCGTTTTATTTCTCCTGGTGTTTGCCGCCGATGCTTAACTTTACAAGTTCTATTTTTGTGCTTCGCTGTTTGATGGTTCTTATGCGGTATTTGTCTATCACAATGGTTTCGTTAAGCTGTGGAAAGCGTTGGTGGTGGGCAAGGATAAAGCCTCCAAGTGTCTGGTAGTCGTCCGATTCGGGAATGTCTATGTCGAACATTTCATTTATGCGCTCAATTTCCAAACGTCCCGATAAAATGTATTCGTTGTCACCGATTTTTTTGGCTACAAGGTTCTGGTTGTCGTGCTCGTCCTCGACCTCGCCTATAATCTCCTCGACAAGGTCCTCGAGTGATATTATACCCGATGTACCTCCAAATTCGTCTACAACAACAGCGAGCGACTTCTTCTGCTGCATCAGTATGCGCATAAGTTTCTGTGCTGAAAGCGTTTCGGGGACGTATGGCATTTTACATATCTTCTGTTGCCACTTTTTGCCTAAACGAAAAAGTTCAGAAGAGTGAATGTAGCCTATGATATTGTCAATATTATCCTTGTATACAACTATTTTGGAGTGTCCCGATTCAATGAAAACGGATTTCAGTTCCTCGAGCGGAGTGTTTATTTCGACGGCCTCAATTTCGGTACGCGGTACAAGGCAGTCTCTTACTTTTATGCTCGAAAAGTCGAGCGCATTTTGGAAAATGCGTACGTCGTTGTCTATCTCCTCTTCCTTGTCGGCGTTCTCTATCGATGTCTGTATAAGGTTGTTGAGCTCTGTCTTTGTAAATGTCGTGTCGCGTACTTCGTCCTTTATCTTTATGTTGAAAAGGCGCATAATAAAGTACGAACACAGGGTTGTGAACCTTGAAAAGGGGTAGAGGAATATATAAATGGGGTATGTTATTATTGCGAACTTCTTGAGTGAACTGTTTGGGTCTATCCTGAACAATGCCTTGGGAATAAATTCGCCGGTAAATATTATGACTATTGTCGATATTATTGTCTCGAGCAGCAGTCTTACGGATTCCAGATGCGTGAGTCCCGAAAGTATAGTTGCATTGAGCAACTTTGCCATAAGCATACCGTAGATGACAAGGACAATGTTGTTGCCTACAAGTAATGTCGATATGAAATTATTGCTGTTTGCATAGAATTTGTCTATAATCCAGGCCGATGCAGAGCGATTGTTGTTGTCTATTCCGTGCAGCAGCTTGTTCGAGGAGACAAAGGCAATTTCCATACCCGAAAAGAGTGCGGAAAACATAATCACTACTATTAGCCACAGTATGGTCGTTGTCATTTCAGTCTTCTTTAATAGTGTATATTCCTTTGGTGTTCTTAATTTCCCAAAGTGTCATATTCTGGTTCGAAGAGAAACCTACTCCTTCGGTTACTTGGTCTTCTTGCTCTATTCTTATGTATGCGTCGGAATAAATTTGTTCCTCTTTCTGGTCCCAATACATAAGGTCGGTAAAGAAACGCTCGTTTTTGGGGTTTTTAATGTTTACATTGCTTATGAGTTTCCACAACTTTTGTTCGCTGTAGTAGTAGGCGGTGTCGCACTCGATGGTCGCTTCTATATTCATATCTTTGTCGTACTTTTCAAGGTATACGCCTTTTTCGAAAGCCCAGTAGGGCGGGTTGCGCCTGTCGAATATGAGCCACTCGTCGGTGTCAATCTTGTAGCTTATGCGTCCGGAATCGCTTATTATGGTGCTCACGCCGTATGTGCTCATTAAGGCCAGCGAGTCGCGGTTCTCGACTGCTGGGGCAGTCTCTTTTGCCTCGTTGCACGATATGAGCAAAAGTAGTACAACAATCGCCGGCACGGCGATTGTTGTACACACTGTTTCTATGCTTTTCTTAGCGAATCTTAGTAGTCTCATTTATCCAGCCGCCTACATTGACAACTTTACCAGCCTCGTAACCTCTCATAAAGAGTCCTTGTACGTCGGGTACGTGCTTGCTGTAGATGTTGATAAGTTTGTCGGCTTCTCTCTTTACAGAAGGGTCAACAGCCTTTGCGCGGTCAAGACGGTCAAGGCATACATAATATGTACAAGCATTCATAACCTCATCGTCACACCATTTGGGCGAAGCGCTGTAGCACTGTGCAATGAGAATATGCGGCTGGCCATACTTTGAGTTGAAGCCAAGAGCCTTGTTTGCGTATACGCGAGCCTTTGAGTAGTTCTTGAGACTCAGGTGTATAAGACCAACCTTGTAGCACAATTCCGCCTTTGTGGTGGTACTTGTCTCAAGCTCGATGGCCTGGTCAAAATATTCAAGCGCCTTGTCAATCTCGCCTCTCTTGTAGTAACGGTAACCGCAACCCATCGCAGCCTTGGCGTTAGGCTCAATGGCGTGAGCGTACTCCGAAGCAGTGAGGTAAGCGTCCTCGTTGGTACACTTAAGCATACTCATAACCGAGATTACCTTGGTGAGGTACTCGATGTTGTCCTTGTTGGCCTCGATAGTGGGGGCGTAGATGTTGCTCAGGTCCTCGCACGATGCAGCACCGCTGTTGATGAAATATGCGTCGATGTTGCTCTTTGAAATACGTGAAGCATCAATCATCTTGCCATATACAATGGCATTGAGACTATCGCGTGGGTTACCCTGCTCTCTGTACTTTGCTTCGCACTTTTCTATATTGTCGTGGTACTTGTCAAGAACCTCTACAATGTAAACCGAAGCATTGAGGTAGTCTTCAATAATTTGTTCGCTGTGGCTCTTGTCTTGTTTGTACTTGAGCGCAGAGTACTTCATAAAGCTCTCTGTTACTGAATATTCAGACATACCTTTCTCCATTTCCACCGATTTTGCGAGCATTGCGTAGATTGTGTCTACCGGAGTGTTGCTGCGGTACTTTATAAGCTCTCTGGCTTTACGTCCGTACAATTGACCGACCGAGAGACGTGTCTTTGTAATCTGCTGCAGCTTGTCAATGTATTTAATCTCCTGGTCGTATACACCGAGAAGCTCGTCAATGTATGCCTCTTTCTTTGCGGCGTCACTCTCTTTCTTTATAAGCTCTGTGAGAAGCTTGATACCGTTGGTGTATGTGTCGACACGTGCAACGGGGAACTCGTCGTAGATGGTTTTCCACGCTTCGTATGCTGTCGCGTAGTCTTTGTTGTTGAGGTTTACATTCACAATGGTTATTGTCTCTATACATCTGAGACTGTCCTCTCCCTGTCCGAAACGGAAATCGTTTGTGATTCCGTTTTGTGCGCTTGCACTTGCTGCTACAAGTACAAGAATTGCAAAAATCAATTTCTTCATTTTATTACTTTTACTTATAGTTTTTATCCTGTAGTTATCTAACCTTCATCTTTACGAACCAGTTTTCATTGAACGTAATGCCGATGTTTATTCTGAAGTAGTTTTCGGTAATAAGTTCTGTCGAGTGGGGTCTTTTGTGTATGTATTCTCCCGACAGGTGCACTGTTGCGTAACTGCCTCTGTTCCTGTTCACGAGGAATGGTATAGAGAGACCCACGCTTGCTCCAAATTCTTCGCAGCCCTTAACTCCTTTTACTTCGGTGTATGGCTGTGCGTAGTTGAGACCTGCTCTGTAGCTCATTCTCTTGAAGAAGTTGCCTGACGCCTCTTCGGGGGTAAACTCTGCTCCCAGTGAAATTTTGCTGCAATCGATACCTTTTTCCTCTCCAAGGAATGTCGATGTGCTCCACTGTTGCAAAGTGTAGTCGGCACCAATCTTGAATTTGTCGTTGTAATTGTATACAAAGCCGGCACCATATGTGTGCGGCATTTTAAAACTGCTCTCCGGTATATCCTCGGTTGTTGTTTGCGATGCATTTGCTTTTGTTATTTTTGCATTTGCGTGCATATCGTGACCGAGTGAATATGTGGTTCCAAGAACGAGACTGTGCTTTTTGCCCATTTGTGCAATAAACTGTGCGCCGAAGTCAACCTTGTAGCTGCTTAATGTCACATTGTACGACTTTGATACGTTGGTGCTGTTTGTGAACACGCTTGTAACGTCGTGTGTAATATCGCCATATATATATGAACCCGTAGCGCCAATGGCAAACCATTTGAATGGTTGCCAGCCAATACCGATGAATGGTTGGTAAATGCCGCCCGAACCGGTGAAAGTGTTGGTGCTTGCCTCGTTCTTGCCCTCGTTCGATACGTTGCTGAATGAGTAACCGACGGTTGAGTAGGGGAGGAATCCTGCCGACATACCCAAGCCTTTGCACAAACGGAATTCCAGGGCTATATAGTCGAAACTTGCGTTCTTGGCGTTTATTCTTTTGTTATTTTCCTCGAAATTTACATTCTGCAGCGAAAAGCCTGCTTCGAACAACATTGTCACAGAGTCGGCCTGTGAGAATGATGCCGGGTTAAGGATATTTATGAATTTCTTGTTGCGCACTCCGTAGCCTAACCCGCCCATCTGACGGTTTATGCCTAAACTCTGGTTTGAAAGAGTGCCCACACCGTAACGAGAGTACGGCGAATTACTGCCGTTGTCGGCTTTTGCTCCAAAAACTGCGAGCAGGGCTATAATCAGTGTTATTATCTTTTTATTCATTGCAATAGTCGAGTAAAATTCTGTTCAGTCCCTTAGCGACTAGATATTTGTCTGCAAAGATGCGATTTTTTATGTTATTTTGCAACGTTTTTTCGTCTCCACCCGTTAAAAAAACCAAAAGATTGCCATATTTTTGTTGAAAATCGTCAATATATCCGTCAATCTCGTGGCATATTCCTTTTATCACTCCGCAGCGTATGGCAGTCTCGGTGTCGTGTCCAATGGCGGGAAGTTCCCCCTCTTTTTCCACTAAAGGCAACCTGCCGGTGTAGTCGTGCAAAGCTCTCAGACGCATCTTTATGCCCGGGGCTATGTTGCCACCTTTGTAGTGTCCGTCTTTTGTTATCAGGTCTATGGTTATTGCGCTTCCGCTGTCTATTACCAATAAATTCCGACCGGGAGCTTCGTGCCACGCTCCTACGGCAGCTGCAAGCCTGTCGCTTCCCAATGTATGTGGCGTTTTGTAGTCTATTGTCAAGGGGGTAGGCGTCTCGCCGTTGAACCAATGTACCGGGCAGCCTAAAGCTTCAAACTCGGCCTTGGCACTGTTGTCAATGTCAATGACCGATGATACAATAATACCCTCGATGTCAAAATTTTCGCTCCACTCTTTGAGAATTTCGTACGAACCGCTGCTTTTGCGAGTGTGCAGTATAATCTGCTCTCCATTGAATAGAAAGTACTTTGCGCTGTTGTTTCCTATGTCAACAATAAGGTTCAAAATCTATGGTTTTTTGAAATTCCGTGCAAAGATACTGCAATTTAAGTTCTTTAGCAAGATATAAAGTTTATTATTTGTTTAGTTTCTGTTTTAGCTTGCCTGCTGGCTTTCTCTTGGTTCTTGATTAAATTTTTACAGTAACTTAGGTGCGAAAATCGCTTGCTTTTGTGTATCTTCGCACAATGGAGTGTTTGGCTCTCTGTTATGGTCCTCTCCTGATGAATCGATAAATTTTTATAAAGTGAAAAAGTTTCTCTTATTTTCATTATTCTATCTGTTGTTTGCACTTTCGTCAAGGGCCGGCGATGCAAGGTTCAGTCTGTTGACTTGTTCTCCGGGCGATGAGGCTTATTCTCTTTTCGGACATACAGCGCTCCGCTATGTGGACAAGGAGAAGGGCGTTGACATTGTGTTTAATTACGGGTATTTCAGTTTTGCTGAGCCGAATTTTGTATGGCGTTTCATTCTCGGGCAGACTGACTATATGGTGGGAACTGTCTCGTATGACGGTTTTTTGGTTGAGTATGCCGACCGTGGTTCGTCGGTTGTGGAGCAGGTGCTGAATCTTGCTCCGGCCGAGGAAGAGGCCTTGTTGGCGCTGCTTGTCGATAATTGTCGTCTGGCAAACCGGGTTTATCGGTACAACTACTTCTATGCAAACTGCACCACCAAGGCGCGTGACAAGGTTCTTGAGGCTCTTGGCGGCAAGGAGATTGTTTATGCCGGGGAGGGGGTGCCTGTAGAGACTTTTCGCGAAGCGCTTGCAGCCCTGACGAACGCTCACCCCTGGTACGCCTTTGGAATAGACCTGCTTATGGGCTCCGATGTCGATGAGAAGGCTTCACGCAAGGCTTTGCAGTTTATTCCTCAGAATCTTATGGCCGACTTTGCCGGCGCTGCGATACAAGGAGGGGAGGGCGCGAAAGAGCCTCTTGTTGTTGAGACGAATCTCCTGCTTGCCGAGAATAAGCCACACAAGGTAAGGAGTAATTTCACACCGTTCAATGCGTCGTTGCTGCTGTTGCTGTTCACGCTTGTCGTGATGCTGTGCGAGGTTCGCTCGCGCAAGACCTATTGGTGGTACGACGTGCTTCTGATGACCCTTCAGGGGGTTGCGGGAATGTTGCTGCTCTTTATGGGGCTCTTCTCGGAACACCCGGCTGTCGATGCCAACTACGCTGTATTACTTTTGAACCCATTGGTGTTGCTGCTTATGCCGGTGATGCTCTATCGTGCTGTCAGGCACAAGGCGCCCGCTCTTGCCTGGGTTCAGGTTGCTTTTGTCGCGCTTTTTGTCGCGTCGGCTCTTGCAGGCCTACAGTCCTATCCTGCACCGCTTTATTTCTGTGCCGCAGCACTGCTTGCACGTTCATTGTTCTACATATATAAAGAAAGAATATGCGAATTAAATATTGTTTAGCCTTTTTACTGCTTGGTGTGATGCCGTTGTTCGCACAGCAGAATATACACTCTCCGAAATTGTACCTAAACATAACCGTAGACCAGTTGCGGACCGATTTTCTGTACGAGTTCAGCGACCTTTATGGCGAAGGTGGCTTTAAACGCCTTCTTGCCGATGGTCGTGTCTATCCAAACGCTTACTACTCGTTCGAGAATATAGACCGAGCGTCGGCCGTGGCAACGCTTGTAACCGGTACAATGCCTTATGTTAACGGTATTGTCGGTGAACGCTGGCTCGACCGTTCGTCGCTGCGCATCGTGAACAGTGTCGAGGACAATAAGTACAAAGGCGTTTACACCAATCTGCCAATGTCTCCGGCCAGGCTGAAGGCTATAACCGTTACCGACGAGATGAAACGCGCAACGCGCGGAAAAGCGATAATCTGCTCAATAGCTCCCGACGAGGACGCAGCGGTGCTTGCCGGAGGTCACGCAGCCGACGCTGTCCTGTGGAAAAATAACTCTACAGGGTATTGGTGCAGTTCAAGCTATTATGGCCTTTATCCGGCGTGGGCAGCCGAGAAAAACAAAGAGGTGCGTGGCCGCTCAAGCAAATGGGTGCCGCTTTTCCCAACCGAGCAGTATCATAACTTCGGCGATGAGGCTCCCGACGCTTTCTCGTACTCATTTAATGGCTTGAAGAATATTCGTGAGTATAAAACGTCGGCTTGCATAAACGACGAGGTTAATGAGATTGCAAAAGCCTATCTTGAGGCCTCGTTGGCGGGTCAGGACGACATTGCCGACTGCTTGTCGCTCACCTATTACGCCGGAAACTACAAAGGCGCCTCAATGGAGGAGCGTCCTGTTGAAATTCAAGATATGTATGCCCGTCTCGACAGGAATATAGCCGACCTTCTCGACTATCTCGATAAACGCATAGGTCTTGAAAATATTGTCGTCTCTCTCTCTTCGACAGGGTATGTGATAGAGAGCAGCGAGGACGGTGCAAAGTATCGCTTGCCGTCGGGGACAATATATATGGACCGTATAAAAGGGTTGTTGAATGTGTATCTGAGTGCAAAATTCGGTAAAGCCGATTATGTCGAAGGTATCTACGGGCCGCAATTATACCTCAACCGCAAGGTTATAGAGAATATGAAACTCGACAAACTTGATGTTGTGGCGCACACAGTGGAATTTCTCAAGTCTGTCGATGGAGTAGAGGACGTCTTTACAATCTATCGCCTTGGCGGTATGCTCAGCCCCGAAATGCAATATGTGAAGAACGGTTACAACCCTTCAAGTTCGGGCGATGTGTGGATACGTCTTATGCCGGGTTGGAGAATCGCTCCCGACGTCGTGTCCGAGGCAAACACCACTTATCGCACACCGGTGATGTTCCCGGTAGTGCTTTACGGTTGCGGGGTTGCGTCGGGTGTTGTCGAGAGTATGACCCCTGCAAATATCCTTGCTGCCGAAATGGCACGTCTGTTGCACATACGTCGCCCTAACGACAACAGCTTGAGGGTGTTCTGAAGATAACCTCGGGTGTTGCCGGTCGGTTTCGGCGTGCTTAATCATAGGCGATGCCTGATAGTTTGCAAAAGAGTGCCGCGCTTCAGCGGATTCTTGTAAATAAAAAAATCCTCCTTGTGCACAAGGAGGATTTTTTTATGTTATGTGCTACCGTTTAGTAGCTCTTTTCTATGTTCCAGACAAAGGCTCTGATACCCAGCTGCGGCGAATCTTCGTCAAGCGCCTTTATACCGGCAAGCAACGGGTCTATTGCAGAGTCATCGACAATGGCTATTATTGAGCCGCACATCGAAGGCCAAGCGTGTGTGCCGTAGTGAGGCTCGCCGTTCACGCTGCCTCGTCCCTGCATCTGGTCAAAGAATGAGAATCCGCGACAGTTGTTGTGTGTCAGCAGCTCAATGACTGCATCTTTGTGCGAAATATCGAATGTAATAAAAATACTCTTCATTTTTTATCTTTTTGTACCTTTCGCGGGTAACCCCGCGAAAGGCGTGTTATTTATTGTTTACTTATCCTTGTGCTTGAGTTGCTCCTCGTGCTTGTGAGCCTTCCAGTATTTGTTCAGCTCGCGCTGTTTTCTGATAGCCTTGCGCTTGCGCTTGACACCGATAGCTGCAAACACTCCGTACATTGCGGGTACGTAGATAAGGGTCATTATTGTCGATATTGTAAGACCACCGATGACTGCAATACCAAGCGGACGCCACATCTCGGCACCAACACCGGTGCTGACAGCCATAGGAATCATACCCAGAATAGTGGTACAAGTTGTCATAAGCACGGGACGCAGACGGCTCTTTGCAGCACCCACGCAGGCAGCGATAATGCCTAATCCACGTTCACGCAACAACATAATGTAGTCAATGAGCACAATACCGTTCTTTACAACCATACCGATGAGCATAATCGCACCGAGTATAGACATAATGTTAATGTTCGAGTTTGTCGCAAAGAGTGCAAGAAGCACACCGCTAAGAGCGAACAACACCGAGAACATAAGGATAAACGGATAGGTGAGCGACTCGAACTGCGATGCCATCACAATGAACACCAGCACGAGAATAATTATCGCAAGCTGTCCGAGGTCGCGGTTCGATTCCATCTGGTCCTCGTATGAACCGGCAACCTCAATGGCGATACCCGAAGGAATCTCCATATTGTCAATAACCTTTTGTCCATATTCCACACCTTCGCTCAATGCAGCGCCGGCAGCCATAACCGCATCGACGGTAACTATACGCTCACGGTCCTTACGCTCAATGGTCGGAGGCATTTCGTTCATAACGACCTTACCAACCTCTTTAACGCTTACCGGGCCGTTCTTGCCCATTAGCTTAATGTTCTCAATGTCGCTGAGGCTCTGGCGTGACTCGGGGTTGTAGCGCACTTTTACATCGTACTCCTCACCGTCCTCGCGGTAGAATGTCGCAAGCGCACCATTGTAGCGGTTACGAATGTATGTGGCTGCTGTACTGAGGTTCAAGCCGTGCATCGCCAGTTTCTCGCGGTCGAAGTCGACGCGGTACTGCGGCTGGTAGTCGCTGCGGCTAATGTTTACCTGAGTAATCTTGTCGCTCTTGCGCAAAGAGTCAGAGAGCGCCTTTGCCAAGCGGTCGGTAGTTGCAAAGTCGTATCCGTAAATCTCGAACGAAGCCATACTCTGTCCGCCCATACCGCCCTGTCCGGCTGTGATGTTGAATTTTGTAATCTCGGGGAACATCTTCATATCGGCACGCATCTGGTCACTCATCTGGTCCATTGTCAACTCGCGCTCGTTTGATGGAACGAATGACATATTGAAGCTGATGATGTGTGTACCGTTGTCGCTCAACGATGCGAATGTGTTATCCTCGCTTGCCTGGCCCACCGAGAAGTTACAAGCTCTCATATCGTCGCCGTAACGCTCCTTCCAGATTCTGCTTAATTTTAGCGCAACCTCTTTAGAAGTGTTTATGTGTGTGCCTACAGGCAGCTGTATGGTAGCGCTGGCACGCGCACCGTCATTCGACGGGAAGAACTCACTCTTCAGGCCCTTGGCGCAGAACAAACTCAGCACAAATAGCGTGAGACAGCACAGCAACACAGTCCAGCGGTGACGCATACCCCAGTTGATTATTGCTGCGTATCCATTGTCAATAGCATCGAGAACCTTCTGTATGGGCTTGTAGAACATTATGAAAATCTTGCTCTGCTTTTTCTGCAGTTTGAGCATCTTGGCACACATCATAGGTGTAAGTGTCAGTGAAGCAACAAGTGAGATAAGCATAATGACACACATCATCCAGCCCAACTGCTTGAAGAGCACTCCCGCCATACCGGTAACCATTGTCAGCGGGAAGAATACCGCAAACATAGTCAGGGTCGATGCGATAACCGATACACCCACCTCGTTTGTACCGTGTATAGCCGCATTCTGCGGGCTTGAACCGCGTTCAATGTGGGTTGTGACATTCTCGAGCACCACAATGGCGTCGTCCACAACCGAACCGATAGCAATACTCAAACAAGAGAGAGATATCATATTTATTGAACCTCCTGTTGCGTACAGGTAGATGAATGACGCAATGAGCGAGAACGGAATTGTGATGGCCACGATGATTGTAGCTCTCCAACGTCCAAGGAAGATGAACACCACGAGTACCACGAACACAAGCGCGTCCATAATTGTTCCCGAAAGTGTGTCAACTGTTTGGAGAATATTCTCCGATGAATCGACGATGATATCGAGTTTTACGTCCGAGGGCAGACGCTTCTGTAGTTCAGGCAGTGCCTCGCGTATAGACTGTGAAATTTTAACCGAGTTTGCACCCGACTGCTTCTGTACCACAATCATTGCACCCTGCTGTCCGTCGGTGAATGTCTCCTGTGCACGCTCCTGCAAGCCGTCGTGAATGGTTGCAATGTCCTTGAGGAATATATTTACACCATTGTAGTTACCCACAACAATGTCGTACATCTCTGTAGGCGATGCAAATTCTCCCTCGACGCGCAGTGCGTAAGTATTGTTACCGATATCGAATGTACCGCCGGGGATATTGCGGTTCTCGGCGCCTATTGCTGCGCTTACCGACTCGACCGGAATGTTGTAAGCCTCCATCTTCGCCGGGTCCATATAGACGTTTATCTCGCGCTCAGGTGCACCCGAGATTGACACTGTACCAACACCGTCTATACGCGCAAGCGGGTTCACTACATTGTCATCGAGAATCTTGTTAAGTGCAGCCTGGCTCTCTTCGGCCTTTACCGATATCATCATAATAGGAATCATATCGGTAGAGAATTTGAAGATGATTGGGTTGTTTGCATCATCGGGCAGTGCCGATGCTACCATATCCAATTTGTCGCGTACGTCGTTGGTCAAGTCATCTATTGAGTAACCATATTCAAACTCAAGGGTGATAACCGATACATTCTCACGCGAATCGGAACTAATATGCTTTAGGTGCTCAACTGCGTTGAGGGTGTTCTCCAATGGGCGTGAAACGTTATTCTCGACGTCCTCGGCACTGGCTCCATTGTAGTATGTAAACACCATAATTGTGTTTGTCTCGATATCCGGCATCAGGTCGATAGGGAGTTTCGAGAACGAAAAGAGTCCGAACAACGCTATTGCAAGGAAGCAAAGCGATGTCATAATCGGTCTCTTTACAGCACTTTCATATAAACTCATTTTTTTTCAGTTTTTTTGTGTTTCTTATTCAATTACCTCAACCTCGGCACCGTTGCTAAGTGCAGACTGTCCTGCTACAACAACCATACTGCCGTTCTCGATACCCGAGATAAGTTCGTAGCGGTCGCCAATGCGCTGACCAAGCTCAACTTTGTTGTTCTTTACCTTACCGTCGGCGTATGTGTAAACATAGAAATCGCCACTGCCGGCCTGTTTTATTACGGCAACGTCGGGAACAACCACACGGTTCTTTGTGCCGTAGTTTACAGTTGCTCTACCGAACATACCCGGACGCACGCGTGCATCTTTGTTGTCGAGCTTAATCTCAACGGGGAATGTGTGCGATGCGGCATTGATTGTGGGGTAGATGATGTCGATACGGCCGTTGAACTGCTCCTCGCCGAATGGGCTGAACTGCAATTTGACGTCGAGTTTCTTGTTTGTCTCGGCGTAGCGTGCCTCGCTGACGTTAATCTTCATCTTTACAGGTGAAATCTGCTCAACCACGAGGATAGGAGCACCGCTGTACATATCGCCGTTGTCGTAGTTGCGTGCCGAAATTACACCATCGATGGGGCTTACAAGCACTGTATTCTCGAGACGATTGGCAAGAACCTTCTTGTTAACCTCGAGCTGTGTCTTTGCATTGTCGTACTCGGCTTTTGATGCACCGCCAATTTTGTAAAGTTCTTCGACGCGCTTAAAGTCGATAGTCTGGTTCTCGACCTGTAACTTAAGCTGGTCGAGGCTGCTTGCGTCAAGGTTTACAAGCTTCTGTCCCTTCTTTACGTTGTCGCCAACCTCAACGAGAATCTCCTCGATACGCAGAGGTGAATTGGGGATAATGTTGTTTTTAACCTCGGCCTCCACTGTTGTAGAGTAAACCTCGAACTGCTCAACCTCCTCGCTCTGTACCTTTGCGATTCTTACCTTTGGCTTTTCAATCACTTTTTGTGCATTAGCCTGCTCTGTGCTCTCTGAACCGCCGCAAGAAGCAAGGAACGCAACAGCGAGCATAGCAATGAATGTCAGATTCTTTTTCATAGATATGTAATTTTTATTATTCTTTTCCCATTACTGTGTTTAATTCCGATTTTGCAATCAGATAGTCGTATATTGTGTTGTTGTACGACAATTTTACGTTTGTGAGCGATACCTGTGAGTTTGTCAGCTCAAGGATTGTACCGCGTCCAACGTCGTAACGCTTCTGGCTGATTTCCAATCCTTTCTCGGCCAACTCTACAGCCTTCTTGTTGCTCTCGAGCTGCTCGGCGCTTTTCTCCATATTGTCTATGAAGCTCTTTGCCTGCATATTGAGCATACGCTCAGTGTTGAGTCTTGTCTCGGCCAACTGGTATTGCTGGATTTTGTTTGTCTTGAGGCCTGTGAAGTTGCTTGCCTTGTAAATAGGTATGCTGACCGACAGGGTTAGTGACGAAGCGTTGCTCCAGTTGAAGTGATAGAACTCCCAGTTTGTGTTCGACATTGACTGATACTGGTAACTGCCGACAAGCGCTATTGTCGGAATGAACGAGGTCTTCAGCAGCTTGCGCTGTTTGTTCAGAAGCTCGCCCTGCATATCAATCTGGCGCAGTGTGGAGTTGTTTGTGAGGTCTATGCTTGTAGCTGCGGTAAGCGCCATCTCTTCCTCGTGATTCTTTAGGTTGTCGTCTATCACAAGATTTACGTCGGCGGTAATTCCCATAAGCACCTTCAGCTGCAATTTTGCAATCTCGACAGCGTTTCTTCCGCTGATGACTGATGGCCACGCGCTGTTCTTCTGCACCTCGGCGCTTATCTTGTCGTACTCGCTTACGCGTCCCTGCTCGTACATTGCGTTGACAACGTTAAAGTTTGTCTCGGCCAGACGGTAATTCTCGTTAAGTACGTCGTATGAGTCCTGAGCGAGCATCAATTGGTAATATGCCTTTGTAACCTGGTTCACAAGGTCAATCTTTGAACCGCGGCTCTTCTCTACGGCAAGCTGCAGGTCGCTTTCGGTAAGGCTCATAGTCTTGTATACCGCAGGTGCGTAAAGGGGCAGCACCACCTGTAATGCGCCGTTCCAGGTGTTCGAGTCGTCAAAACCCATCTTGAAGCTACCGAAGCTTGTCTTCATTTCGGCAACCTTGATGTTGTAACTGATTGTTCCATCAAGAGTTACTGTTGGTAGTAGGTTCTGCCACGCCTCTTTTTTGGAAACCTCTTTCAACTCAATCTCCTTCTCGGCAACCTTCATTGTAGGGTTGTCACTCAGCGCAAGTTCAATAGCCTTGTCGAGTGTGAGGTGCATTGTGGGGGCTTCCTCCTGTGCGTAAACCGCAGTGAAGGATAGTGCCAGCAATGCTACCACTGTTTTTAATCTCATTCTTAGGTTCATAATAATTATTTGGTTGTTTCGTTTTTATTCAAGTATTCTTCAATAATTTCCAATCCTTTGGCGGTGGAAATTCCGCGCAGGTAGAACAGTATGAGCATACGTCCCAATTCGTCGGGAGTGTATTTGCTTAGTTCGTTCTTTTCGGCCTGCATATTGACCATAAAAATTGTTTCAAGGTCGCGTCGCAGTATGAATAACAGAATTTCAAAATTGGCGTCTTTGCGGAACAGTCCTTGTTTGCGCCCCATTTCCATCCAGGCAATGAACTGCTTGTTGTTTGTTGTTTCCTGTTCCCTGTTGCTTTTGCATATTTCGGGGTAACGCAGAAGTTCTTTGAAAAAGTTTTTGTTTACCTTTTTTAATTTTTCTAAATAGAGGTTGTAGAGCCCTAATATTATTTCGAGCGTGTTGTTTGCGCAGCGTATGAGTTTTTTCGCATTCTCGCGCATTGTCTCGCTTTGCAGTTTTATTGCCTCGTGCAGCAGTTGCTCCTTGTCAGTGAAAAGCTCATAAATAGTACGCTTCGAGATTGAGAGATGCTGGGCTATATCGTCCATCTTTACCTCTTTTATTCCCCTCTCGATAAACAGCGTCAATGCTGTCGTGATTATTAAATTGCGTACTTCGCTTTTGTTTATATCCTCTTTCACTGCTCCTAATTTCTTAATCGTTTGCAAAGATACGGCGAAAACTTTTTGCTGCAAAAAAGTTTTCTATATAATTTTTCTATTTAATGTTTTTTATAAAATAGAGTATGGGTTATGTAAAATTCCGAATCGATTATGTGCCGTAGAGCGTTTTCCTTGCGGGTGTCCGGTATAAAAAAAAACACTCCCTCGGCGTGCCGAGGGAGTGGGTGTGAATTCAGGTTCGGAGTTAATCTTCGAGCAGATGTTTTAAAAACTCGTTCATCTCCTCGTCGAATCCTTTGAGAATATCCTCGCTCAGGATTAGCGTGTCGTCGTCAATAATGAGCAGGTCCACAATTGCTTGGTCCTCCTCGTCGGTAAGTACAAACGAGTAGGGCTTTGCGATGTTTAAATTGTCGAATGCGCCGGACTCTTGCATATTGCTCAGGACGGTGCGCAACTCTTTTTCGAACACCTCTTCGTCGTGTACGCCTTCCCATTCTATAATATGTACGCGCGCGAGAGGGTTGTTGTCATCGTCGTCGATGGTTAACTCTCCATTCTCGCCGTTTACCTTAATGTGGAAGTCTGTTACTTTTGTCTCTTCGGCTGTGACAAAAGCCTTTGCCATCTTTTCGATGCTCTCCTCGAGGTGCTTGTGTGTTTCTCTGCTCAATGACATAGTCGCTATCTTTTAAATGTTTTTACCGTGACAGTTTTTGTACTTTTTGCCGCTGCCGCAGGGGCAAGGGTCGTTGCGTCCCACGCTTTTCTCGACGCGTATAGGTTCGCGCTTCTGGTTCTCGCGGGTGTCGTGCTGTGCCGCTGCCTGTTGGTTGGGGTCGTTAAGGTCGACTTTACTCTCGTTATACTTGGGCTTGGGTCTGTTTGCCTTGGGGTCGGGTGCCACTCTGACGTTCTCCTGCTGTTGAGGCTCAATGTCGAGCTGGCAGCGTGTGAGTACCGACACTGTCTGGTCGTTGATTTTGTCAATCATCTTGTCGAACAGTGTTACCGACTCCAGCTTGAATATAAGCAACGGGTCTTTCTGCTCGTAGCTTGCGTTCTGAACCGAGTGCTTGAGCTCGTCGAGGTCGCGCAGGTTCTCTTTCCAGGCGTTGTCTATTGTGTGTAACAGTATCGCCTTTTCGAAGCACTTGATAATCTCTTTGCCCCTGCTCTCGTATGCCAGTTTCACGTTTACCGGAATGTGGTACTTGTGGCGACCGTCGACAATGGGTACAATTACGTTCTTGTCCATCATTTCGGGGCGCTTGGTGTACAGGAACTCAAAGAAAGGCATTGCCAGTGTTGCCATACGCTCTGTGCGCTGCTTGAAGCTCTCCATAACCGTCTCGAAGCACTTTTCGGCCTTCTCCTCGCTGTCCATACTGTTGAACTGCTCCTCGGTAAGCGGAAGCTCGGTAGCCATCAGGCGCAGCATCTCCATTTTTGCGTCTTCGTACAGGAAATCTTCGGCAATGTGGAAACAACGGTCCCACATCATATTGACAATGTCCATTCCTATGCGCTCTCCTACAAGTGCGTGACGGCGCTTGGTGTATACAACGGTACGCTGTTTGTTCATCACGTCGTCATACTCGAGCAAGCGTTTGCGAATGCCGAAGTTGTTCTCCTCGACCTTTTTCTGTGCACGCTCAATTGATTTTGATATCATTGAGTGCTCAATCATATCTCCCTCTTTGAATCCGAATCGGTCGAGTGTCTTTGCAATGCGGTCCGAACCGAACAGACGCATAAGATTATCCTCGAGTGATACAAAGAATACCGAAGAACCCGGGTCGCCCTGACGTCCGGCGCGTCCGCGCAACTGGCGGTCGACGCGACGTGACTCGTGTCGCTCGGTACCGATGATTGCAAGACCACCTGCGTCGCGCACCTCTTTGCTCAGCTTGATGTCGGTACCACGGCCGGCCATATTGGTGGCAATGGTCACCGTTCCCGAAAGTCCGGCTTTTGCAACAATGTCGGCCTCACGCTGGTGCAGCTTGGCGTTAAGCACGTTGTGCGGTATTTTGCGTATTGAAAGCAATCGGCTCAAAAGCTCAGAAATCTCGACCGATGTTGTACCCACAAGTACCGGACGTCCCTCCTTGACGAGCTTGTCAATCTCCTCAATTACGGCGTTGTACTTTTCGCGTTTTGTGCGGTATATGCGGTCGTTCATATCGTTGCGGGCAATCGGACGGTTGGTGGGTATTACCACCACGTCCAATTTGTATATATCCCAAAACTCGCCAGCCTCGGTCTCGGCTGTACCGGTCATACCTGCGAGCTTGGGGTACATACGGAAGTAATTCTGCAGTGTGATTGTAGCGAAAGTCTGCGATGCGGCCTCTACCTTCACGCGCTCTTTGGCCTCGATGGCCTGGTGTAGACCGTCCGAATATCGACGGCCTTCCATAATACGTCCTGTCTGTTCGTCGACAATCTTTACCTGTCCGTCCTCGGTGACAACGTACTCGACGTCTCGGTCGAACATTGTATAAGCCTTCAGCAACTGGTTTATTGTGTGTACGCGTTCCGATTTTACAGCATAATTGGTGAGCATCTGTTCTTTCTTTGCGCTCTTTTCCTCGCCGCTGAGTGTTGCGTCGTTCTCGAGTTCCGACATTTCGGTAGCAATGTCGGGGAGCACGAAGAACTGCGGGTCGTTGGTGTGTCCCGATATAAGCTCTATACCTTTGTCGGTGAGGTCTACGCTGTTCATCTTCTCGTCGATGACAAAGTATAGCGGCTCAACGGCCTCGGGCATACGTTTGTTGTTCTGCTCAATATAATACTCCTCGGTCTTGAGCATACCCATCTTTACGCCCTGTTCGCTGAGTAGTTTAATAAGGGGCTTGTTCTTTGGCAGAGCTTTGTGGCTGCGGAAAAGTGCAAGGTAGCCCTCGGTAACTTCGTCTTTGTTGCTTGAATATATTTTTGTGCGTGCCTCGGCGAGCAGCTGTGTCGCAAGTTTCTTCTGTGCCTCGACAAGGTTCTCGACCAATGGGCGGTACTCTTCGAACATCTGGTCCTCGTTGCGCGGAACGGGGCCCGAAATAATGAGCGGTGTACGCGCGTCGTCTATAAGCACCGAATCGACCTCGTCGACAATGGCAAAGTTATGCTGACGCTGTACAACGTCTTCGGGTTGTGTTGCCATATTGTCGCGCAGGTAGTCGAATCCGAATTCGTTGTTTGTACCGAATGTGATGTCGGCAAGGTAGGCGTTGCGACGAGCGTCCGAATTGGGCTGGTGCTTGTCAATGCAGTCTACGCTCAGTCCGTGGAACATATAGAGCGGTCCCAACCACTCCGAGTCGCGCTTGGCAAGATAATCGTTCACGGTAACCACGTGCACGCCGTTACCTGTGAGGGCGTTCAGGAATACCGGCAGCGTTGCAACAAGAGTTTTACCCTCACCGGTTGCCATCTCGGCAATTTTGCCTTTGTGAAGCACTGTACCGCCGAAAAGCTGGACGTCGTAGTGTACCATATCCCACACGGTGTCGTTTCCGCCGGCTTGCCAGTGGTTGCGGTAGATGGCCTTGTCGCCGTCAATACTTACAAAGTCGAACTTCGCAGCTAAATTGCGGTCAAATTCGGTTGCGGTAACCTCTATTGTCTCGTTCTCGGCGAATCGGCGTGCGCTGTCCTTTACAATAGCGAATGCCTCGGGCAGAGCCTCGTCTAATGCTTTGTCGAGCACTTCGAGCACCTCTTTTTCCAACTTGTCAATTTGGTTGAACACTGCTTCTCTTTTTTCAAGCTCAATCTCCTCGATGCCGGCTTTCAGTTCGGCAATCTTTGCGCGTTGCGCGGTTACAGAACCTTGAATCTTTGCCTTGAGGGCTGCCGATGCGGCACGCAGTTCGTCGTTACTCAATGCCGATATCTGTGGATATACGGCCTTGACTTTGTTTACCCAAGGCTGAATCTCGCGCATATCTCGGCTTGCTTTATTTCCGAATAGTTTACTTATAAATTCGTTAAAACCCATATATTTTGTTTTTTTATTATTTTCTTAATTCGCTTTTGTTGTCTGCTCGGTGCGAGCAATCTTCTTGTAATTTACAAAGGTAGCAATAAATTGATAAACTCTCTGTATAAAAATCGAATAAATTACATCTTTTACAAGGTGAAGAGCAAAAAATGTGCCATTCGGGACGTTGCGGGTTCTTGTTAATGTCAGTTTCTCTTTATTATGACATAATGTCACACTTTTTGCTTGTTGTTTATATCTTTGAGATAAATCTCGAAGATTTTCTGCACTCGCTGTGAAAAATATTAAAGCAAGCTTTATATTTCTCGCTCGTTTGTATCTTTGAGATAAATCTCTAAGATTTTCTGCACTCCCTGTGAAAAATATTAAAGCAAGCTTTATATTTAAGTCGGAGGCCAAGCGGTCTTAGGA
>JAZRFF010000031.1:0-11948 GCA_045661225.1 Bacteroidaceae bacterium
TCTTTGTCGAAGCCCATCTCTTTCGTAAGCATATATTGGTGCTGACGATAGACAAACAGCGAGCAGATAATCAGCACAATAGAGATTGTGTACTGCACGCCCACAAGCGTATAGCGTAGGATACGACCAGACTTTGATGCCGAGAAATCACCCTTGATAACAAATGCGGGTGAGAACTTTGTGATATACCACGCAGGATAGAGTGAAACAAGGACTCCCAAAAGCAGTGTGCCAACAACCATTGCACCTGCAATCATCCAATTTTCATCAATAGCCACCGAGGTTGAGATATACTCTTTAAGTGGTGTATTGGCAAAGAGCACCACAATAACGGCCGCACCAAACAACGATATGAGAATCAAACCTACCGTTTCAAAGAGGAAATTTAGTCGCAACTTTGCAGTAGGCGCACCAAAGATTTTGTAGTTGTTCACCGCGCGGATTCGGCTCGGTATCAACGCGAAGAAGAAGTTTACAAAGTTGATAAACGAGATTATGAGAATCAACACAGCAATAGCGATGAGCGTGTAGGTCGTTGTACGGCTGCCGTGCATCCACTCCGGCGAGGTATCATCGGCAAAGTAAAGGACGGCAATCGGGGTTAAACGAGGAGTAATACGTTCCAGTTGTCGCTTGTACTCCTCTTCTGAAAATCCTCGTTTCTCGCAGTCGTTTTTCACATAGTCGAGCATCCGCTGCTCCGCCTCCTCGCGAGAAGCACCCTCACGAAGTAATACATAGTAGGAGTTTCCCCAATTATTCTCTTCAGAAGGCGTAGCCTCGGGCATAATCACATAAGCCTCGCTATATGCCATTGTTGAAGGTTGTGGGAAATCCTTGTAAATACCCGAAATGATGCATTGTGCCTGATTTACAGCACCACGACCATAGTTAATTCTGTCGCCAACTTTCAGGTTACAACGCTTGGCTACACTCTCCGAGATAATCATACCATAGTTAGCCTTGAACTCCTCGTCGATACCTCCTGCTATAAACTCGAAGGGGAATACTGCCAAACCATTAAGTTCTGTGCCACAGACGCTGATGTTGAAATTCTCAATCGTTGAGTTGCGCTTGATAGAGTATTCATTTTGGTATTGCGAATTACCATAACTGCCTATAATATCAATAGCACCAGAAGCCTCCACCTCGGGACATACGGCGCACATCTCCATAGGGATGCGTCGATTCCAATACCATTCCCAGCGACCCTCTTCTGACCACGATGGGTGTTCCAAGCGATAGATGCGCTCCGAATTCTTAATAACACGATTATAAGATAGGTCCAAAGTTACCTGCACGGCGATAAGATATACCGCTGCAAAGGCTACTGCCATACCCACAATATTTAGCACCGAAGATGTGGTGTAACGGCGTAGTAGGGTTAGAAAATTTCTGATATACATAGTTCCTTAAATTTTATCTATTCAAAATTAGCACTTCATTCTCGCCAAAGTTATCATACGACGAAGTTATAACTTTTTCGCCAACTTGAAGGCCCTCGAACACCTCATAATACTGCGGATTCTGTCTGCCGATGCGAATCTCTCGGCGGTAGGCTTTCTCGCCCGAAGCATCGACAACATAGATCCAACGACCGCCCGTCGCCTGATAGAACGAGCCACGAGGTATCAGAATTGCCTCGGCAGCCTCGCCCAACTGCAAGTTGAGGTAGTAGGTCTGACCGCTACGGATATTCTCGGGCGCAGCGCCGCTGAAACGGAAGTCTGCCTTAAACTGACCATTTCTTACTTCGGGATACACTTTTCGCAAGGCCATCTCAAATTGGGTGTCCTGACGCTCGAAGGTCGCTACAAGCCCCGTCGTGATGCGGTCTATATAGTGCTCGTCAATCTGCGCCTGCACCTTGTAGGTGGTAAGGTCGTTCACCTGACCGATATTTGCACCCTGCTGCAACGACTGGCCGAGCACGGCATCTAACATACCCACCTCGCCGTCGATAGGGGCTTTCACTTTTAGGTTATCCACTCGCTGGCGGATAAGTTGCATATTGAGTTGCATTGAGCGTAGGCTCTCCTCCATCTGTGCCACCTGCGAGGTACGGTATAGCGAATCCTGCTTCTGCCGCTCCAAGACCAGGTCGCGCTTGCGCACAGCCAACTCATAATCCTCCTTCGAGCGCAAGTACTCCTCACGCGCCAAGAGATTGTCGTTGTAGAGGCTTTCGTTCTGCTGATAGGTGCGGTGTAGGCGGCTAACTTCGAGGTCGAGTTGCAACTTCTCCTGACGGAGTGCCAAACGCTCCTGCTCCATCGAAATCATTGTGTTACGCAAGATGTTCTGCTTTTCGGCAAGGTCGGCCTCCGATTGTAAAATCTGCATCGATAGCGAGTTGTTCGATAGTTCCAAAATAACATCGCCACGCTTCACTGATGTACCCTCCTCGGCTACGATGCGCTCTACAACACCCGATTCAAGCGGGGATAGCTGAACGGTGGTCATAGGCTGAACGTTGCCGGTAAGGCGTACATAGTCGTTGAACTCACCCTCATTAACCGTCGAGATGGTGAGCAGTTGGGCATCGACACGCAAGGTCGAGGAGTTGTCACGCAACGCAAGCCAGCCAATGAATCCTACGAGAGCAGTTGCGCCCACCCACACAAGGTTTTTGCGTTGAAAGATGGCTCGCCATCCTTTCTTCTTTTCTAATTTGATATCCATATTTTTTTGAGTATTATTTGTTATCACTATTTTACAAACGGTTCTCCGTTGTAGTAATTGACCATACGGGTCTTGATGATATATTGCAGGCGCGCACGGAGCTTGTCCGATTTAGCTTGCAGTAGTGTGTTGGCGGCTGTTTGCAGGTCGAGAGCCGATATTAGTCCATTCTCGAATTTGCGCTCGGCGCCATCGTAGGCAAGTTGGGCGGCATTAACCTTCTTCCGACCTTGGATATACTGCTTGCCGTAGCCCTGCATTTCCTGCCACGCCTGACTCACTTCACTCTCCACAGTACGCTGCACGGCCATATGTTCCAACTGTGCCGATCGGTAGGCATTCTGTGCACGACGCTTCGAAGAGTGGCGGCTAAGTCCCGAGAAGATAGGCACCGAGAGTGATAGCTGAACATATCCGCCTCGGTTGTTGCAGAACTGCGTACCGAAGGGGGCGTATGCAGCCTTATTGTCAAAATCGATAAAATAACTCGTATTGTAACCGCCATAGAGATAGAGCGATGGTGAATAAGAGCCTTTTACCTTTGCGAGGTTTAGGCGGCTGCGCTCCGTCGCGTAGCGACTTGCCACGATACGAGGATTATTCTCCAAGGCATACTCCAAGAGAGCCGACTCGGAAGTTGCAACGGGCAACGCCTCTATGTTGATGTCGGTAACAACCTCAAACTTCTCATTTTGAGGGTAGTTCATTGCCTCGCGCAATTTGATATAGGCAAGTGCAAGGTTGTTCTCCTCGGTGGTGAGCAGATAGTCGTAGTTTGCCTCCTGCGACTCAATCTCCGCCACATCGGCAGCACTCTTTGTTCCAAGGTCGAACTGACGGCGTACCAATTTCAATGTTTTTCGCGATGCCTCCAACAGCTCACGGGCGATACCCACAGCCTCGGTGTAATAGACAACATCTATATAGGCGGACATTGTCTGCATAGCTGCCTCGTCACGGGCAATATCGGCTTCGGTTGCACCCATCTTGCGGGCAACCTTTGCTGCACGCAGGGTGTTGATGCTCTGCAAACCATCGAAGAGGACCATTGAACCGCTAATCCCGTAGGAGTTGCTGAAAGTTGTTACATTTGTATAAGAGTTGGTTGCGGGGTCTATACCACGACCAAAGTTTGTAGCACCACCCACCGAGCCGCTTATCGAGGGGAATAGCGAGCCTATAGCCTCGGCCTGGTCCGCCTTGCGGTCATCGAGGGCAAGTTGTTGTTTACCAACGGTGGTTGAGTTCTCCACGGCATATCGCATACACTCCTCAAGAGTTAGTGTCTGTGCCGAAAGGTTTGTTATACAAGCAAGTGCCAAAAAAATAGACACTAACAGGGTTGAATTTAATCGTTTCATATTATTTTCGCTTTCTGCTTGATTTAGAACCAAAAGCGTGCCAAAGTGTGCCAAATGTTGATAATCAGTGTTTTATGGCTTAAGGCAGAATTGCAGAGTGTCTAATAATTAGACAATCGGCGTGTGAAATTTTGACATAGTGCTATTTTGTAGTAACTTTGCACAAGGAAAATTCATAGTAATTAGGTATGGCAAAGGCTGGCAAACTTTTAATTGTTGATGATAACCGTTCGATACTCTCGGCGGTGAAGTTGTTGTGTGATGGAATCTTTGAGGAGGTTATCACACTGCCGTCGCCTAACTCGCTTATTTCTACGTTTCAGAAATTTCACCCCGATGTGGTACTCCTTGATATGAACTTCCACGCGGGTATAAATACGGGTAATGAAGGACTCTATTGGCTGCGAGGGATACTTGAGAAATATCCCGAAACCAAAGTTGTACTCTTTACTGCCTACGCCGATATCGATTTGGCGGTGCGTGCTATGAAGGAGGGAGCTTTCGACTTTGTTGTTAAGCCTTGGGATAACGCAAAACTTATCGATACGCTCCAGAGTGCATACAAGGCAGCAAAGGGTAAAGGTAAAAAGCCTGCCTCAAAGCCGGTTGCTGAGCAGAAGGTGGAGATGTATTGGGGCGAGAGTGCCGAGATGAAGCGCATACGCAAAATGGTTGAGTATGTAGCTGCGACCGATGCTAATATCCTTATTACGGGCGAGAATGGTACAGGTAAAGAGATGCTTGCCCGCGAGATACACCGCCTGTCGATGCGTTGCCATAGGACTATGGTGTCGCTCGATATGGGTGCAATCCCCGAAACATTGTTTGAGAGCGAACTCTTCGGACATAAGAAGGGAGCATTTACCGATGCGCACGCCGACCGCGAGGGCAAGTTTATAACAGCCAAGGGCTCGACGCTCTTTATGGACGAGATAGGCAATCTGCCACTGCATATGCAAGTGAAGATGCTCTCGGTACTGCAAAATCGTGCTGTTACGCCCCTTGGCACCAACGAGCCTCAACCTATCGACATTCGCCTGATATCTGCAACCAACCGCGACCTGCACGAGGCGGTGGCAAAGGGCGAGTTCCGCCAGGATTTGCTCTTCCGTATCAATACCATACATATACATATCCCACCTCTGCGCAATCGCCGGGAGGATATAGTGCCCCTTGCCGAACTCTTTATTGAGCACTATAGCAAGAAGTACGGCAAGGAGGGATTGTTGCTCCTGGTCGATGCGGCGGAGATACTCAAGGCGCACTCGTGGGAGGGCAATATCCGTGAGTTGCAGAACGTCATAGAAAAGGCTGTGATTATGTGTGATGGCAATATTATTCGTCCCGAGCAAATAGAACTGCACGCAGCCACACGTCTCGTGACCGAGGCGCAGACATTGGAGGATATGGAGCGACAGCTTATAGCCAATGCCATTTCGCAGTGTGGCGGAAACCTCTCGCAGGTGGCTCAGCAACTCGGCATCACACGCCAAACACTCTACAACAAGATTAAACGCTACGGATTGTGAAGTTCTCGCACAACATACCTTACGTCAATATTATCGCCTACATTGTGGTCATCATCCTCGCTGCGGCGTGGTCGGGATATGTGTGGGCAAAGGGGGCTCACACCTATCTTATAATCACCGTGCCCGTAATTCTCTTTTGCCTCTTCCGCCTCTTCCGGCTCTACGGCGAGATTGTGCATCGACTAATGTTTGTCTTTAATGCTGTGCAGAATAACGACTACTCGTTCCGTTTCGCCGAAGATTCTCGCTACACGAAATATGCCTTTGTAAATCAGTCGCTCAACCGCATCAAAGATGTCCTCGATAATGCCAAACTGCAAATCAAGGAGCGAGAGCAGTACTTCCAACTTATTATGGAGTGCGCCAATGTGGGTATTGTCGTGGCAATGGAGAATGGTACGGTGGCGCAGACCAACTCCAAGGTTCTCAATATCTTGGGCGTGGAACGATTCAGCCATATAGACCAACTCCGAGTCTTGAGCGAGGAACTGTGCGAGGCTATGCATCGCATAGGTGCAGACGAACAACTTACCGCACGCCTTACTACCGAGATTGGCGACCAGAACTTGGTACTCAATTGCTCGGCTATGGAGTTTGACGGTAAGCGATTGAGGGTTATATCTGTCGGCAATATCCACGAGGAACTTGACCGCAAGGAGGTGGAGTCGTGGGAGAAACTCACTCGCATTCTTACTCACGAGATTATGAACTCGCTGGCTCCCGTAACATCTATCAGCCATACGCTGCTTGCCCAGTCTGACGATGTTGCGACGGTACGTCAGGGCCTGGAAACGATACACTCTACCTCCGACCGCCTGATGCGCTTTGTCGATTCGTTCCGTGCTGTTACGCGTATTCCCGTACCGCAGAAAGCACCGTTCTACCTCTCCGAACTCATTGATGAGGCTCTCTCGCTTATACCGCACGAGGGCGTTGCCGTAGAAGTTGATATTGAGCCGGCGGATACGATGCTCTATGCCGACCGTGCGCTGATGTCGCAGGTGATGGTCAATCTGCTGAAAAATGCAGCCGAGGCCCTTGCCGCCTACGAGTGCGAGCGCAAAATTACAATCCGCTCGACAATCGATACGGAGGAGCGCATTCAGATTGAGATTACCAACAACGGCTCGGCTATACCGGCCGAAGTAGCCGAAAATATCTTCACACCATTCTTTACCACCAAAACCGACGGCTCAGGCATCGGCCTCGCCGTCTCTCGTCAAATCATCTGTCTCCACGGCGGTTCACTACGCCTTAAACACAACGACGAGGGTAGAGTAACTTTCGCTGTCGTGTTGGAGTAAACCGCATAAAACCATAATGACAATCACAATTGGGGTAACTATCGGTATTCCAGTAAACTCTATGATTCAAAAGCTGTCATTACCAATATTCTAATAAACACTGATTTAACAGACAACAAAGAGTTGTCTGCTTTATTTTCTGATTTTTGGGGTATATCGGCTGCAATGTCGAGACAATATCACGCCCGGCCTTTCACTTTTCAGGGAAGTCTGTACTTTCTTTGCAGACGGGCAGGGGAAAGAGGTGAATGACGGAATAGGGGAACTCATCATATCGCATATTGATGATAGACCAAATTCAAATACAACCCTGCAATAATGAAAAAATGCACCGCCCTTTTTTTCTGTTAATAAAAAATGTACCTTTGTTCCAAGATGAGTTGTACATCAATGCAACGTTACAATACGTTTCAAAGCAAAAGAAATTCCGGAAGGCGTCGCACGTCTGACAGACGGATATAATAAGCAAATTCAATAATTGATAAAACATAAGATTATGGCAGAAGAAAAGAATTCTCAGCAATCTGACAGTAGAGAGAACAAAAAAGTAATTATGAATTTCAATGGCAAGGATATTGAGGCTGCAATTGATGAAACAGGTTGCATAATCTTGCCGGAGGAAATTCAAAATATGTTAGCCGCAGGTGTCAATGTTATACAGCATACTACAAAAGAGACTGAAAATGAAATTGTAGATAATGAACCAGCTTCGGGAAATGACATTGCCGATAAATTTAGTGGATTGCCGATGTATAATCTTGTAGCTGCTCCATTGATTGCTGCAGCCGAAGCACAAAATAAATTAGCATCAACAGCCAATGATTCTTATTTTCAAATTGCCTATGAAATAAACGACAATGGAATTCCAATAGACAAAGAGCGTATTTTAAAAATTAAGCTAGATAAACCTTTAGTTGAGGGTGGTGTGGTAGGAGGTGTTTCGGAGCTGATTCTTGAAATACCGTATATCGGTCTTGTTCCAATTCCTACATTAAGCATTGACGAAATTGATATTGTTTTTCAAAAGGGAGTTACGGAAGAGTCAAACTCTACCGAAGAGGCTTCTACAAATGTGTAGTCAGATTCTTTTAAATATTGCAAAACGTAGCAATTCTCGTCAGCCACTCCGTTGATAGTAACGCGGACCACGATAGGTGCTTCGCCGTTCTTCAGAAACTGCTCTTCTTGTAACGAAGAGCAGTTTCATTGTTTCAGATTCCATCTTACATACTTTTTTGTGGTACAAAAGTGCTAATGTTTGATGAAACGCACACTATGCAAATAAGTGAATATCTGTGCTTTACGTATCATATCGTGGCTTTTTTCTGTGGCTCAAAGAACCACGAATTTGGCACGATTGAAATTCCTGAATCGGCCAGTTTTGCACAGTCGAAATAAGATGAAAATCACTGAATTTGTTGAAATTCAGCGATTTTCATCTTATTGTTTTGAATCTTCGTGGTGCCACCGGAAAATGAGTTTCATTTCTAGATGGCTCTATATCTTTGCGGTTCCCGCGAAAATAAACTGCACCTCGGCATAGATTAAACAAGTTTATCTCTACTCTCGGTTTGTGTTATTTTTGTCATTAAAGAATCGCAACGAACGTAATCTCCCGCTATTGCTCCACCTAAATTCTGCACCATTTTGCAGTGTCTCGCAGAGTCGAGTTCCTACTTTTATGCAAAAGTAGTGAAAATATTTGAAACAGAAATAGGTACACTAAAATTTTGCTCCACCTCAGTTAGGAATCCCTATTCTTATCTTCTATTAAGATTGTTAAAGGCATCAATCAGCAAAGATATACCATCAATTACAGTCATTGTCCCGTGTTTAACTATCTGCTGATGACACTCTTCAATTTGCCGTTGGCATTCAATAGCAAGATTATATTCTTCTATCGTATAAGAGCCTATAATCTGAGCTTTGGATACAATGTAATTGCATATTTGAGACAGTTCTACAATCATTGAACGAAAACGAGCAATTTGAGCTACATTATATACTAATGATGCTCCACCAACAATCATTCTTGCCTTTTCATTCTTTATTGCGGCTACCTTTGCTGCAATAAAAGCAACATCTATTACAGAATTATTCATATCTAACTGTATTACTAAAATGGTTTACAATCATAACCTATCATAAAATATAGAAAAAGTACTGTTTTTACATATTATATGATAAGTTGAGCACTTGCATGGTTACTTGCATACTCACTTGCATGGTAGTATCATTAAATTAGCTTATACACAACTTATGCACTAACTTGTACACCCTTATATCAACTGGGTGCCAACTTAGTTCTATCTTAGTGCCTACTTGGTGCCTACTTGGTGCCATCATGAGCACTTATAGACAAAAGTATGAGAATAAAGTTGTCAGCAAACTTGAAACAATTGACCTGTACGCTCCCTCAAATAAAGTCCAAGGTCAATTCTCTTTTATGTTCTATGCGGCTGGTCTCTGTTATACAGTATTTAGCCCCATTGATTATAACATAAATCTTTCTAATTTATTCTTCCATCTCTCCCAATCAGGCATTTCCTTTTGTAGTAGATCCCAAAATGCTTTTGTGTGGTCAGGGTGCAATAAATGGCAAAGTTCGTGAGTAATCACGTACTCAATACAAGGTCGAGGAGCCATAATCAATCGAGTATTAAGAATTATTTTTCCTTTGGGGGTACAGCTTCCCCAACGATTTTCCATCTCCTGTATATGTAAAGATGTTGGTGTAACACCATATTTTTCAAAGCGTGCAATTATTGGTTCAGCATGCTCAGCAAACTTACATTTGGCGTGTATTCTATACCACTCTTTCATCAACTCTTTTGCTTTACTTTTTGGAGTGCATATAACTTCAAAATATCGTCCTTTATATCGCACGCTGTTAGGCTTTCCCTCTTCAACACGCAATAAGAATTGGCGGCCAAGATAATAATGTGATTCTCCGCTTATAAATCTTTTATCTGGAGAACGCTCTCCAAGTTCTTTGAAATAGTTTTGTTGGCGTAAAATCCACTGAGCCCTTCTGTATACACGCTGTTCAATTGCCGCAATTGTTGTGTCAATAGGTGCTAATACCTCAACATTACCCGATGGATAAACTTTTATACCAAGTGTTTTGCGATTGGCAAACTTTACTCTAAACACAATCTCGTGTAAGCCAAAAATAATTTTACCTTCCATTAGCGAAACCATTTCGATGCGACATCTACCGAGTTATCAATAATAGAATCCATATCATCAAAGGTCAACGGAACGCCATACCCTCTTTTTACTACATCGATTAGATAATCCTCTATTTCGAGTTTCATAGTGCCAATTAGCCTATCTTTGGCTGTCCAATCTACCATTAATGAGCCATCGGGGTAGATATGCGCTTTTATAATTTCATCAATCTTGTTTGCAGTCATCAGAGCCAACCCCGTCAAATCAAACCTCTCAGCATCTTTACACACCCTCTTATACACTTCTAATCCTAAGCCAAAGTATGCACGACCTGCATTGTTGTTTTGCAAAGACTCGGGTATTTCACTATCTGTGTGAGTTAATACTTTATTCATAATCTCTTCAGCACGCTGTAAGTATTCTGCCTCATTTATGCGTCCCTGCTTATATTCCTCAATGGTCTCCTCTAGCATTTTGGAAAACTTTTTGAAGAATGCAGGATCAGTATCCATACTCTCTGTGATATACTTTGCTGTTCGAGAGGCAATTGTGTCTGCTTTGGCAGCTTTGCTTACAATCTTCTCTACCTCTTCAGCGAATTTCTCTTTATCAAAGATATTAACTAACTCTGTTATTATCTGTACTTCTCCACTCTCAATATGAGTGTCAATAAGTTTTTGTATTTGACCTTCATATTGCGAGAAATCAATCGTATCTGAATAACGCTCTTGAACAGCCTTTCGGAGTTTTAGGAATACAGCTAAATCATTTTTATAACGATCTATCTGCTCTTGTGGTGTGGTTTTATGGAAATCAATAGATGAAAGCGATATTTTAAGAGTGCGAGTATAAGCCGTCAGTTTCTCATAAAAGTTAGCTCGTTTTTCATCATCACGCAGAACCTCTCCATACGCCTCTAAATCACCTTGATTTCTAACCTCACGCAAAATATCCCACACTTCACTATGTCGTTGCGGTAATTTCGCCACCTCGTCTGCAATATCAGTATATGTTCCCGAAAGATCCTCTTGGTCAAACTCGGTGTATATTTCAAGCGCATCATTTAGGTTGCTGAAAACGCCATAGTAGTCCACTATATAACCAAACTCCTTGTCGTCGCACACACGATTCACTCGGGCAATAGCTTGCAACAGGGTATGATCTTTAAGCTTACGATCAAGATACAATACCGAATTTTTCGGCTCATCAAAACCCGTAAGCAGTTTATCTACGACAATGATGATTTCTGGTTTATCGCTATTCTTAAAGCGATTGATGATGTTTTGCTCGTACTTTTTGGGGGTTCCGTGCTCGTCCATCATCTGCTTCCAAAAAGCCAATTCAGTGTTGGAAGTCTCGCCAAATGCAATATCCTCACCCTCGCGCGTATCTGGCGAAGTTATAAGCACCTCAGACGATACAATGCCTATCTCATCAAGGAACTTCTTATACATTATGGCAATTCGCTTTCTTGGAGCAACCAGCTGTGCCTTAAACTTTGAGCCTTGCCAGTTCTTGCGGAAATGTTGTGATATGTCCCACGCAATGGCATAAACGCGCTGCTCAGCCTGGTTCACTTGGTCTGCACGACTGAATTTCTTTTTTATGTCGGCTCTCTGTGCATCAGTCATCCACTCGCAAATACGGTCAAAATACCTGTCAATCGACTCTGCGTGAACCTCTTGTGGCACCATACGGCCCTCGTAAAGCAATGGCACTACTGCACCATCTTTCACTGCTTGATCTACGGTGTAAATTGGCTGAATAATACCACCAAACTTTGCAGCAGTACTCTTCTCCTTCTTCATCAGTGGAGTTCCGGTCATTGCAATAAAGCAAGCATTAGGTAGTGCCTTCTCCATCTTGATTCCCATCTCACCATACTGGCTGCGATGCCCCTC
>JAZRFF010000032.1:0-34365 GCA_045661225.1 Bacteroidaceae bacterium
AGTGCGCAAAAAACGGGCAGACGCGTCCGTCATTCGGTGGCTCTTGGGATTGATTGACTCGCGCACTTTTCGCAACCCACGCGGTGTGACCGTGCCACACATCGCGTGACCTATAGCTGTGCGCTTCGTCGATTAAAAAAAGTTTTAATTCATAAGTTGCCCTGCGGGGCAACATTCTTCGGTTGAGCCGCCTCGTCGCTTCGCTGTGACTCCCGAACGCTGCCCATTGTTTTAGAAATTACTCCTACTACTGGGCACAGTTCCTTTTATTGCAAAAGTAATCTTTTATACCCTTCCGGCACCGTTAAAATCACAACGCAATGCCGCTGAAATTCCGGCAGACAGCGAGGACAACTTGTGCTGTATGCCGTTAACTTTTCTTTAAACGCAATACAGCGCAAGTCCCGGAGCGCCGGAATTTCAGAAAGAAACATTAAGTGACAAGAAGCGTCCGGACGAGTAACAGCGCCCTGTGGCGGTTTACGAGCAAGAGGGCGCTTCGACTGATTTTCCCGTGTGCCGGGGCTTTTGGTTCTTTTGGCCACAAAAGAACATTGCAGAAAGACAAAAGAGTGAATATAAGGTTACAGCGTCAAGGGTAAAGACCACCGAGGAATATACGCACAAAGTGCTGTTGAAACTGAAAACGGAAAACTGAAAAGTAAAAAGTGAAAGCTTGTGCAAGCGAGTGGGCGGAAATTTATTTACGCACGCAACGAGCGTAGCCAAGTTTCAATCGCACAAAGTGCGGTTAAAGGGAAATGTGCAAGCGAGTGTGCTGTTATAATCTTAAATATGACCGGGGGCTTTATATTTAAGAAGAGAAGGTATGCTTACCTTCTCTCGATAATCTCAAATGGCACTCTTACCGAAACGCCGCTTTTCATAAGGTCTGTTATATTGGGGAATATACGCTGCTTGAAACTCTCCCAACTGCGATGCTCCATATTGCTCCAGCCGGCTTCGGCAACGGCCATTCCTCGGGGAAAGGTCATATAGGTCACTCGGTTGATGTCTTTTATGGCTTCGGCCCATAAAGTGCCCATCACGCCTTGTATGTGTGTCTGTTCTTCGGCCGGAAGTCCGTACCCGGGGTCGAGTTCGTAACTTTTTTGCAGTGTTGTAACGGGCATTCCCCAGTTATTGAATTCGGGAAGGTCGCCGGGGTACTGGGGGTAGTCAAGATATGTGTGTTCGCCAGGCGCCATCAAGAGCTTGTGGCCGTGCTTGCGGGTCAGCTCTATACATTTGGGAGTAAGGGCGTTGCGCCACGTTACAAGCATTACGTCGGCAGGGTAGGGGAAAAGGTACTCGTTGGCCGGTGGCCATATATTGTCGAGCTCGCACCATAGAATGGGCTCTTTGCCGTTGCGGCGTACAATGTCGAGCATCTTGTTAAAGAACGGAATCATCAGCTGTGAGGGCTTTTCGTACCCTAATTCCTTCATCATCGCGAGGCAATCGTCGCACTTTGCCCAGTTTTCTTTTACAGCCGCTTCGTCTCCTCCCAGATGTATATGTTTAGAGGGGAATAGTGTTGCTACTTCTCTTATAATATCCTCATATATTCTGTACGCATCGTCGTTGTGAGCGCAGAGCATCATATTTGTGGTGCTGCCAAGATTCTTTTCTTCGCTGTGACGAAAGGCGCAGCCTAATTCGGGGTAAGCCGATAGAATAGCTACCGAATGTCCCGGAATGTCGAGCTCGGGTATGACCTCGATGTTGCGTTGTGCTGCGTATTCTACAATTTCGCGTATGTCGTCGTGTGTGTAGTAGCCGTTGTCGGGGCCTTGGTCGCTCTTGCCGGGTGCGCGGAACGCTCCAACTTCGGTGAGCCGGGGGTGGCTTTTAATTTCTATGCGCCAGCCTTGGTCATCGGTGAGGTGTAATTGCAGTACGTTGAATTTAAAGCGTGCCATCTGGTCGATGAAGAATTTCACGTCTTTTACAGGCAGAAAATGACGGGCCGGGTCGAGCATTATGGCGCGATGCCCGAATCGTGGAGCATCGTCTATGCTGATGTGTGCCACGCGCTTGTCGGCGGTGTTGCGTGCATCGCCCAGAAGTATTTGGTCAAGGGTCATTAGCGCGTTGAAGAGTGCTCCTTCGGTCGCTCCTTTTATTATTATGCCTTTCTTGTCGACTGTAAGGATGTAGTGCTCGTTTCCGGCGAGTGTGCTGTCTATAAGAATTTCAATAGCGTTCTTGCGACTGTTATTGTCGGTTCGAAGCTCGAGCCCCATACGGTTGGCTATAATGCGTTTAAGTTCAGTCACAACGAATGCTTCCTGTGGCAGATTGCTCTTTATCGTGCTTTTCGTGCTTATTTGAACGCTTTTGCCGCTGTCGGCATTCTTTATGCTGTTGGGAATTGGCAGGAGTGCCGATAGATTGTCTTGCGCTTGTGTCAGTGCGGTAGTTGCAAGGATAATAGTCAATAGCAGTACTGCTCTTAATTGTCTCATATCTTATTTTTTTATATTAAGTTTGTTTAGTGCTTGCTGGTAGCGTTTGGCGTTTGCGCTGTGTTCTTTAAGGGTTTTTGCAAAATTGTGGGTGCCCGAGAAATCTTCCTTTGCACACATAAATATATAGTCGTGCTTTTGGTAGTTGAGAACGCTTTCAATGGCTTGCTTCGACGGTATTCTTATGGGACCGGGGGGCAGCCCTTTGTGCTTGTAGGTGTTGTAGGGCGACTCAATGGAAAGGTCTTTTTTTAATATGCGTCTGCGCGTGGGGTCGTTAAGCGCAAATTTTACGGTAGGGTCGGCTTGCAGGGGTATCCCTTTGTTTATTCTATTTATATATAATCCGGCAACGGTTGGTTTTTCGGCGTTGTTGCTTGTTTCTTCATCGACTATTGATGCCAGCGTCGCTACCTGTTCGGGCGTCATTCCAATTTTCTTCGCTTTTGCCTTGCGCTCGTCGTTCCAGAATTTGCGACGCTCGTTTAAGAATCGACGCATAAGGTCTTCGGGCTTAATGTCCCAATAAACCTCATAGGTGTCGGGGATAAAGAGCGACGGCAAGGTCTCTTTGGTGTATCCTATTCTTGTGTAGTAGGCGGGGTGGACGACAAATGGCAGCAGTTCGGTTGAATCCATCATCAATTGCTTGCTGACCGCGCCGACGAATTTATGTAGGTCCCGGCGCGATGGAACGACTAACTTTACCGGTGTCTGTGCGTTGCTCACTATACGGTAGTAGAGGTCTTTGGCTGTGTCGCCGTTGTTAATGGCATATTTCCCGCTTCGGCTGCGACTGTTAAAATTGTTGTGCGATGCAAGAATGTTGAATCCCTTGCAAAGTTCGGGGCACACTCTTGCAATAGCATTGCCCACTGTGCCGGCATTGTCTCTTGGGGATATATAAATGTAGGCGGTCTCTTGCAACGAGGCTTGCTTAACACGTGTAAGGTAGTATTTTTGTCCAGCGATGAACGCCGTTGCAGCGCCCGCAACCACAATGACAAGCAGGGTGGAAAGGATAATTTTTTTAATGCTCATTTATTTGTCCGGTATATTTATCGTTATCTGCGAAGATACGGGAAAAATGTCAATTCTTCAAATTATTCTCCGATAAACACCAATGAATGGGCTTTTATCGAAAAACAAGCATAAAATTTATGCAATTTATCCATTTGTTTATTATATTTGCAAAATATTAAGATGGGGCTCTGTGTTTTGCCAGAGTGCTGTAATGTATTGAGAATAAACAAATGACGATATGAGAATTTTTAGAAGTTTAAAAACAGTGCTTGTTCTTCTTGTGGCAGTGGTAGCGGTATCTTCGTGTACCTCGCACAAGAAAGTACCTTATTTGCAGAATAGTGCCGATATTGACTTTGCTGCGGTGCAAGGTATGTACGAGGCTAAGATTATGCCTCAGGATTTGCTTACAATCATAGTGACTAACCCCGAGGACAATATCTCGTCGTATGCTTACAATCTTATGGCACCTGCGAGTATGGATAGAACAACGTCCTCACTCTCGCAGCCTGTGCTTCAGAATTATCTTGTCGATAATGATGGTTGTGTGAATATTCCCAACATCGGCAATGTTAAAATTGCCGGAATGTCAATACCTGAGGCCGAGAAAACTGTTCTCGAGAAGGTTAAGGGCGCTTTCAGTGCAACTCCTGTGGTTACAGTGCGCTTTGCCGATTTTAAAATATCGGTATTGGGCGAGGTTGCATCTCCGGGCAGTTTCACCATAAAGAACGGAAAGGTTAATATATTCCAGGCGCTGGCCTTGGCGCGTGACCTTACAATCTACGGTCAGCGTGACAATGTGAAAATCCTGCGCGAGAAGGCCGATGGCAAAAAGGAAATTGCCGAGGTTAATCTTAACGACGCGAATATTATAAATTCGCCCAATTTCTATCTTCAGCAGAATGACGTAGTGTACGTTACACCTAATAAATCTAAGGCAAAGAACTCCGATATCGGCTCTTCTACGTCGTTGTGGTTCTCGGGAACATCAATCCTTATTTCATTGACTTCGTTGCTGTATAACATCTTAAAATAATCGGGTATATGGAGAATAAAAATAATATCGCACCAAATGTTGTAGAGGAAGAGGGCTTTAGCATCAAGCAAATAATCTCTTACTTCTTTGCTTACTGGAAACTTTTCCTTTTGTCGTTTGTACTTTTTATGGCGGTGGCGTTCTTCTATCTCCGTAACGCGGTTCCGTCTTATAATGTTGTTGCAAAGATTCTGCTTCAGGACCGCGAGAAGGGCTCGTTTAGCTCTTCGGCTGATATGCTTGCCGATTTTGGTTTCCAGTCGAACAACACTAATGTCGAAAATGAGATTGAGGTTATAAACTCATTGTCGGTAGTGAAAGGGGCTGTGTATGACACCGAAATGTATATCTCGTATAAGATTCCGGCGTTTAACGACATACCTTTATATAAGGCGGACAGCCCGCTGAAGGTTGCATACGGTGCCGATGCTGCGGGCAATGTCGACAAGGCGGCTATTGCAAACTTGGAGGAGCCGCTCTCGTTCTTGTTTAATATTGACGAGAATGGCGTGACGAACGTTTCTTATAGCTGCTACGCAAATGAGGACGACCTGGAGCCTACAGAATATAATGTAGCGATAGAGGCTTTCCCCTACGTCCTTGAGACACCCGTGGGCAATGTGCTTGTCGAGAATAACCCTGAGGTAAAAGAGTATGCCGGCGAATTGGCAGTGACTATTCTGCCTTTGGACGTTGCTACACGTTTGCATAAGTCGACAATGGTAATTGCTCCCCTTTCTAAAATGACCTCTGTGGCTCAGTTGGCTGTGAATACGACCAATCCCCAGCAGGGCGTTGATTTCTTGAATGCTGTAATTGACAGCTACAATAAGGTGACAAATGAGGATAAGCGTCAGGTTGCGCGTCAGACCGAGGAGTTTATTATTGAGCGTATAGATTCGCTGAACAAGGAGCTGCAGGTAATGGAGACCCGTCTCTCGAAGTACAAAAAGGATAATCAGCTTATTTCTCCGCAGATAAACGCTCAAGAGACAAGCAAGAACAAAATTGAGTACACCAAACAGCTCGAGGAGATTGACCTGATGATTAAATCTTCGGAGTATCTGACCGAATTTGTCAATAACAAGGCTAATGATATGAAGGTTATTCCCACCACATTTGGATTAACCATTGACCAGTCGCTTTTGGCTTTGATAAACAATTATAATAAGGAGGTTGTCGCACGCAACCAGTTGCTGTTGACAGCAACCGAGGGTAATCCTGCGCTCAAAAACATTACAATAAGAGTGCAGCAGATGCAAGCCGACTTGCGCGTAGCCATAAAGGCATTTGATGGCTCTTTGCGTGCTCAGCGCGAGGCAATATCGACATTGCTTGCAATGTATGTTGAGCGTTACGAGTCTTCGCCCGATGTGGAGCGCGAGCTTATGACAATCGAGCGTGAGTGTAAGATTAAGTCGGACCTCTATGTGATGCTGTTGCAGAAGTACGAGGAGAATGCGTTGAGTCTTGCGGTTACGGCAAATAATTTAAGATGTATCGATGCTCCCGAGAATTTTGGCAGAGTATCTCCAAATTCAAAGATGATATTCCTGCTTGCGCTTTTTGCGGCGCTTGCTATTCCTGCGCTTTTTGTCTATATTCGTGAGTCTATGCGTACACAGATTACCGCAAACGACGACCTCGCGACATTGACGACATTGCCTTGCGTGGGTAATGTGCCTGTCAAGCACTCTGTCAAGAGCGGTAAAACTTCTATCGTTGTTCGTCGGAACAAGAACGATATTATGGCCGAGGCTTTCCGTACCTTGCGTACAAACCTTCAGTTTGTGATGAAGAAGTCTACGGGTTCGGTTATTATGTTTACTTCTACAACTTCGGGCGAAGGCAAGACTTTCGTTGCGTCGAACCTTGCTGTAAGTGCGGCAATGCTCGGAAAGAAAGTGTTGTTGCTTGGTCTTGATATACGTCGTCCGCGTCTGGCCGAGGTCTTTGGCTTCAGTCCGGACCTGGAGGGTATAACATCGTACCTTGCAGCCGACGAAAAGGATACTGATATTCTTGACAAAAATATAATACCATCGGGTGTCGACGAGAATCTTTTCCTGTTGCCGGCCGGTATAGTTCCTCCCAACCCTGCGGAGTTGCTTGCACGTCCGAACCTCGATAAGGCATTCGAATATCTGTCTAAAAAATTCGATTATCTTATTCTTGATTCTGCTCCTGTAGGGCTTGTGACCGACTCGATGATTATAAGTCGTGTGGCCGATGCTGTTTGCTATGTGATGCGCTTCGATTATACCCAGAAAGCCGACGTTAAATACTTGAACGGGCTTGTCGAGGGCGGTAAGCTTGAGCACGTCTCTATAGTGATGAATGGCGAGGATATTAAAAAGAAGATGTTTGCTTACACTCGTAATCGTCGTGGCAGCAATCCGTACGTGGGCTATGGCTATGTTTCGTACGGCGATGAAAAAAAGAAGTGAAACGCTTCTTGCCGGTGAATGAAACCTGTTAAACAGGTATAGAGTGTTTAAATATGTGAAAAAATACGCATAAATTATTGATGTGTGAAAAAAAAGATATAAATTTGCACTCCGAAGCGAATTGATAATCTTTTTTAAGATAGGCGGAAGATATGAGTTTGTTGAAAGAGAAATACGCTAAGTACGATTTGCCACAGCGTTTTATGGCAATGGGAGTGTATCCTTATTTTCGTTGCATCGAGAGTGAGCAGGATACCGAGGTGATGATGAGTGGGAAGAAAGTGCTTATGTTCGGTTCGAACTCATATATGGGTCTTACCAACCACCCAAGAATAAAAGAGGCTGCAATAGCGGCAACTCGCAAGTATGGTACGGGTTGTGCCGGCTCGCGTTTCTTGAATGGAACGGTTGATATTCATCTTCAGCTCGAGAATGAACTTGCGCAGTTTGTCGGAAAAGACGAGGCGCTTGTGTATTCAACGGGTTTTCAGGTGAATCTGGGTGTCCTTTCGTGTATCACCGGTCGTCGCGATACAATTATATGTGACGAACTTGACCACGCTTCAATAGTTGACGGACGTAGGTTGTCGTTCTCGACAGTGCGCAAGTATCGCCATAACGATATGGAGCGTCTCGAGAAAGAGTTGCAGGCCTGCGACCCTGAAACAATAAAAATGATAGTTGTTGACGGCGTTTTCAGTATGGAAGGCGACCTGGCTAACCTGCCCGAAATTGTCCGTCTGAAGAAAAAATACAACGCAAGTATATTTGTCGACGAGGCACACGGCCTGGGAGTTCTCGGACACCAGGGGCGTGGTACAGCGAACCACTTTGGTCTTACCGACGACGTAGACCTGCTGATGGGAACATTCAGTAAGTCGTTGGCGACAATAGGCGGTTTTGTGGCAGGCGACAAAGAGGTGATAAACTACATTCGCCATAACTCGCGTTCCTACATTTTCAGTGCCAGCAACACACCTGCGGCTACGGCAGCAGCGTTGGAGGCCTTGCACATAATACAAGAGGAACCTGAGCGTCTTGAGAATCTGTGGAATATTACCAATTATACATTGAAGAATTTTCGCGAGATTGGTTTTGAGATAGGCAACACATCGACACCTATTATTCCAATTTATATTCGCGACACCGAAAAGACGTTTATTGTGACAAAAATGCTTTGGGACGCAGGAGTGTTTGTCAATCCGGTTGTTCCGCCCGCTTGTTCGCCGCAAGATACGTTGATACGCTTCTCGCTTATGGCTACTCACACAAAAGAGCAGGTCGATAGAGCAATAGAGGCTATGGTGCCAATCTTCAAGCAGTTGGAAATTTTAAAGTAAATAAATAAAAGTCATCGGGGTGTAGCGCAGTTGGTAGCGCATCTGGTTTGGGACCAGGGGGTCGCAGGTTCGAATCCTGTCACCCCGACGACAGAGGAAAAGCGTTCGTGGCGGTAGAGCGCTCGGTGCCCGGGTGGCGCTGTTTAAAAACCGTTATTCGGGGTGTAGCGCAGTTGGTAGCGCATCTGGTTTGGGACCAGGGGGTCGCAGGTTCGAATCCTGTCACCCCGACAAAGAATCTCTCTTGCTGGGGGATTCTTTTTTTTTGTGTGGCCGGGGTGAACCTTCTTGTGGTAAAGCTTGGGCTTGCCTGTAAAAGTTATGGGCTGTTGATGTGTTGTATTGACTGTAGTTTTTGGCGGGGTGGACAAAAAGTAGGATAAAATCTTTGCAATGGATTGATTTTCATCTCTTTGTGTATATTATTATTGCTCTGCCGAAAGTTTTTGAATAGAGCTTTATGCGCGTGGCGGAGCTTTTTTTCAGCACGCTTAAAACCCTGACCGCTTCGTGGGTTTAACAACAGAGTGAATCTCTTGCGTTTTTTTGTCCGTCTATCGTTCAATCCCGTTTTTTTGTAAAATTTTATTTATCTTTTTTTAATCACTTTGACCTTCTTTCGCTTTCTTTTCCTGATGTTGCTCTGCTTTGTTGTTTGCACCTCTCTAATGGGGATTTTGCTTGAAATTGTATCGTTTCCACTTGTTTACGCTCTCTTTTTATCAAAAGAAAATCTTTTTTGGTAAAAAAACTCTGTAATTGTTGCTTGCTGTTCCTAAAAGTGGTAATTTTGCTTAAATATAGGATTATTATGTGGGTTAATCCGCAGTGATTTTTTATAATGTAAAGAAAAATAAAAAAAATAAGATTATAATATGAGAGTGAAAAAATTACTTTTTTCTGTGCTCTTGCTGCTTCTTTGTACGAATGCGGCTTGGGCTGACAAGTATTACAAAGTTCTTTACTCGACCGGTCAAAAGTATCGTGTCAATACCCTCGAAGTGGGTAAAAAGTATGCAATTTACAATACTGCATACAATGGCTCGGAACGCCGTGCGGGTTTCCTTTACAATTCGGGAACAAAGTTAGGGTTGCATAAAAGCAAGGATCAGGATATCCTTATTTACAACGAATGCTTTATTTTCACCCTTGAGAAGGGCGCCGAGGCCGATCAGTACTATATTAAGTCACTGTCGTCGGGTACTTATGTCGATGTTACCGGTTTTACAGGACAGACCGATAAGAATAACGCATCATTGCGAATAACTGATTGGGATACAGCCTTGGCCGGTGATACCTATAATCAGAATACCCAAAAATGGACCGACAATAACAAATATAAACAAACTGATGCAAACTCAGAGAACGAGTCGTATACAGTAGTGCATACGTCGAAAGTCACTTTCGGCAGTAACAAGGTGTTCCTTATATCGAACGATGCTTACAATAACTATTGGAACGGATTAGTTGACGGTTTCGATGATTATAGCAATGGACACCCGTTTGCTTTTTACGAGGTTGCCGAGATTACAAGCGACCAGGGTGGCTTGAGCCTGCAGGATCTGCACATCTACAGCCGTTGCGATATCTATTCGGCTCAGCAGATTTATGGTTATATCAAAAATTCGTCGAATCAAATTGAATCGCACGTGACCGATAGTCCCGGAGCTTCGAATTATGTAGGTGAGGGAGGACTTGCAAACCTTCTCGATGGTGATGCAATCTCGTATAATGTTACAAACTGGACGTATAGCACTGCCGGAAAACACCATTATTACCAAATAGACCTTGGAGAGTCGGTAAGTTCGTTCCACATTTATATGCAGCGCAGGTCCGATGGCAAGAATGCTCCCACAAAGTTCGAATTACTTGTGTGCGACACTCCCACCGGCGAATTTGTGTCAAAAGGTGAGTATGTTACAGGTCTTGACGAAAAAGCAAGCTATTCATCGGGCGAAACAGTCGATGGCGAGTTTACTCCCAAGGCTATGGAGCTTGGTGGTAATTACCGGTATGTGCGTATAGTGGCAAAGGAGACAACAACTCCCGGTAATATGTGTATGGGTCTTTCCGAACTTTACATATTGCCCAACATCGACGTCATCAACAACGCATTTGCTTACTTTGACAGTTCGTTGCCGGTGAGTGCAACCGAAATGGAGTTCAAGAAAATTATTGATGAATACAATAATAATGCTTCGGCAGTAAAATTGCTGTCGGGTGTGCCCATTCCCGGTAACAAGTACCGCATATATGCCGATGCTTTTTGCGACGATACCAAAGATTCAATCGATAATCCAAAATACGAGAATCGTGATATTTACACAAGCGGAACCGACCTGAAGGCCAATGGCAATTATTCAAGCGCGTCGGACGACGACAAGGCTAAGTATGAGTGGTATTGCGAGCAGTCGACAAACGGAAAATTACTTTTCCGTAACGTGAAATATCCCGCAAAGTATCTTGCTCGCGGTAGAGTTACCGAAGATATTAACGAAGCAGGGTGGAGTATGAAGACTTACGAGACACAGCGTCACGGTGTACCTCTTGTAAACGACTCGGCAAAGTACCTTACAGTGGCTAATACCGGCGAGTTCTGGGTAGACAACGTTAAGCTTGTGCAGAACCAGACTATTATAAACGGTGAGGTTGCTGTGGATATTGAATATGTCGATGACAAGGCACAGTATATTACTCTTAACCTTAACGAGAATAACAGCAAGGGTTTGTGTACCGACTTTGTGTTCTTGCCGGTCGAGGTGTCGGGTGATGAGAAAAGAATCACCGTCGTCGCTTCGGAGCTTGCCGACCGTAACTCGTTGCTCACATTCGATAATCAGGAGTACGACCTACCATTCTCAAGAATCCTCATCGATAATTCAAAATTGCCCCTGTTGGTTTCTACAGCCGACAAGCACACTTTTGATGGTTTCTACAACCGCCGAACATCTAAAAATCTCGGCCTTGTTATAGATGCCGACATTTACAACAACGAAATACTCTCGGGCGATACACTCGAGGCAAGGTTTACAATTGAAGAACCGTTTGTAAAGACCGAAAATAATGATAATATAATGCTGTATCGCATAAAGAATAAGCGTACAGTTGATATTCAGCAGCAAGTTGCTCCGCACAGAGTAAACGGCAGCATCGATATCGAGGACGACAAGCCTCTGTCTCCGAGCAGCGGTCTTTCTTATTATGCTTCGTTCAGTAACCGCGATGCCAATATCGCGCTTCTGCGTGAAGATGATGAGCTTGATGCCAGCACATTCTTCTATTTCGAAGGTGGTGAAATTACCGACCTTTATTACACTGCGTTTATTCACAGTGCTATAACAACAAAGAAGTGCAAGAACGCAAACTCTTGGGACGATGCCGGTAACATTTACTTTGTTCAGCCCAACACAACCTCCGGCGGAAAATCGGGTTATGCAATTTCAAGAACTCAACTAAGGGAGAGCAATAACCCCTCCGATGCCTGGTGTACCAACCACTCGTCGGGCGATATTATCCTTGAATTCTTTGTCGAGGACGACGGTGCAGCCTGGGAGTTTGAGCCTGTTGATGAAGAAGAGGCAAAAGAGGCGTTGAATGAGTATATGAGCACCCTTGCCACAGAAATGTTTGCCGGTCTGGCTCCGCTTGTCGATGGCAAGGACGGTCTCACAAGAGAAGAGGTCTGCGAGCAGTATGGCTATGACCCCGTAAAGGTCGATGCATACTGCAACGAGATAAATGAGTTGATAGCCGTTAACGACGGAATGAGCGTGAGTCAGTATGTGCAAAGAGCACAGTCGTTGCATATGCTCCACCACGAGATTGAGTATGGAATGCAAAAACTGCCCGAGCTCACAGACGAGTCAACGGAAACATTCTCTCCGGTGTGGTACTATGTAAAGAATGTTTATGGTCAGACATATGCTACATATAACGGTGGAGATAAGAATATGTCGCTGCTCAGCAAAGCTGACGACAAGAGCGATTTTACCCTTAATAACCTTTTCTACTTAGGAGGTAATGTTGTTAACGAGGGTACAACCGATGAATATCTACAGGCGCACGTACACACTATGCTGGCGTACGATTCGGCGAACAAAGTCGACAGTACACTTGTGGGACGAAACGAGGTGCTCTTTGAGAACATTGAATTTACGGGTGCCGGAGTGTCGGGTGCCCAAGTTCCCGGTATAGTTCCTGTTCCTGCTAACGGTGCGTGGGAAATTACAGCTACGTTTACGTCGAACGGAAACTCAGAGAACGGCTTTGGCTCTTGCTTGCTCGCATCGGGTACAAACCCCAAACTCGATAAATATGAAAACGGTTTTCAGGTGTATTTGCAGACATCGGGTAACCTTGTGGTTAAAGCGGGAGGTATTGGCGATAATGCTTTGTCGTTTACACACGTAGCTAACGCTTATTCCGAAATTAAGGTTGTGCTCTCTTATGCCGACGGCAAGCTGAAAGTTGCTGTAACAAACTCGCAAGGTTCGACAAAGACAGTGAAGGACATTGGAACAATTAAGGTCAATGATGTAGTTGTCGATTATATCCCCTGTCCTAAAATGAAGGATATAACAGAGTTCTGTACATCGATGCCGGTGGGTGTTACAATCAAGAGTCTCAGTGCCGAGAATGTGTACGCAATGACGTGGAACCGTCACAATGAGGACAAAGATACCTGGTATGTGCTTCCATCGTCGAATGTAAATTATATGGGTCTTGCAATTGCGATGGACAATCCTAATGACAAGGAACAGGGCTGGACAAATGTCGGTGGCTTGAATAACGATATTTTTACCGACATTGCAAACTTCGACTATTCAACCTGGCAGTTCGAGAGAGTGACAAAGTTCGATGCTCATATCGACCAATTGCTTGAGATGTACAAAATAGATAATTGCGTAATATATAACAAGGAGTTGTTCGAACTGTACCAGCTTATTGTTGAGTATGCCGAGAAGATAAAAGACACAACCAAAGACGACTCTATGGACGAGGCATACTTTAATACTGTTGCCGAGGCTGTAAGAAACTACAGCGGTCCGATGCCTGAATATTTCAAGGCTCCCCGTGCCGACAAGCTCTACACAATACGTCCCAAGGTCAATGGCGAGACAGCCGAGGCGCTTATGGTACACGTTAATAAGAGTGGGGAACTTTACAGCACTAACGAAATTTACAAAGGTACTGTGCTCGCTACTGTTGACGGTCAGACCGAATATAACAGTCGTGGCGTCTGGGCATTTGAGGGTTCGGCAAACGGTGAAGGATTCCTGCCTCTTACAGGGTTGAAGCTGAAGAATATTCACACTCAGACCTACCTTACATCTCTGGGTGACAATTCTACGGTTCTTGCCACTGCCAATAGCGCAGCAATTGCACTCCAGGAGGAAAATGCGTTAGCATCGACCTTTGTTAAGGTTGGCAGCAACTATATGTCTATGAGCGATTATCGCATCGACTATCGCGAGCTTAACAATTTCTGGGGTGATAAAATAGATTCTTACCCTGCAGAGATTAGTGAGATATTTACCAATGATTATAGTGGCACAGAAGGCGATGTTTACTCTTACATTAAGCCTGTTACGGTTGATGTCGATGGTGAGGTTGTTGTGACATTCCGTCATATGAACGGTTGGGGCGCGCACAAACAGAATGTGCTTGGAGTCGTACTCAAGGATAATGCAGGCAATGTCGTTTATAGCGATTATCATAAAGGATTGGCTGGTAACAGTCATTCAAACAATATCTATACTCTTGAAAAGGTTGCTGCCGGTAATTATAAATTAGAGTGCTATGTGGCTCAAATTGCAGGCGACCAGGTAAACAGATATGGTGGTTATATAAATATTGGTGGTTATGTGACTGTTGATGGATTGGATAAGACCGCAAAGGTTCTGAATATAGGTAACGAGAATGCAAAATGGTACATCGAGGAGATTGTTGCTGACAAGGTTTGCCACATTGCAAAGACCGGTCAGGACGGTCACGGAACTCTGACACTGGGCTTCCCTGTGAAGATTCCTGCCGAGGTGGGTGCTTACTACGCTACAGGCGACGGTCCGGTGGGTAGTGTACGCTATATCTCGTTTGCATCGTACGACAGCATAGTACCGGCTAACACTCCTGTGGTGTTGCGCAAGAATGAGCTTCCCGGCAATGCCGATGATGAACTGAAGTTCTATTACAGCAAAAATACCGTTGAGGCGGTGTCCGACAGCTATATGCGTGGTTCACTTTACTTTGAACCGGTTGAGTGTGAGTATGGTATTAACTACTATATGTTGCAGAATACCAATGCCGGCGATGTTAAACTCTACTGGATTTACGAGGAGTATGGCGAAAATGGCGATATAACACACCCCAATAGCGATGATGGTGGTTGGATAGTATGTAACGCCAATAAGGCTTATATGGTGCTGCCCGACCTTACAACAAACGCTGTGGCATACTCATTGCGCTTCTTTAATTCGGGTGTAACCGATATCGATGAGGTTGAGAGTGAGGATACCGTGGTCGAGGCAATATATGACCTGCAAGGTCGTAAACTCGATGCTGTTACAGGCCCCGGTCTTTATATAATAAATGGTGAGAAGGTTCTTGTTAAGTGAAATTTGAAGTAAAAGCAATAAGGTATGAAAAAGATATATATTACTCCTGTGGTTGAACAGCTTGAGCTTTCTGCTAATAATATATTGAATACATTCTCGGCGCCCGAGTCGGCTGACCCGAATACCGGTGTGCTTGACCGTGGTCACGCCGGTAACCAGACTACCGACGTATTCCGCGGAGATTGGGATAATATTTGGGAAGGAATGTAAAGTAAAATGTTATATAAAAAAAACGACGGAACGCTGCGCGCGTTCCCTCGTTTTTTTTATATATATATCGCGAGGCTTTTTTGCGGTGTGCAGTGTGTGGGGGTGGAGTGGTGAGTCTGTTTTGCGCTCTGAACTTTTAATAAGCGCCGAAATGGGCACGCTGCAACTGTGGTTACCGCACTTTGTTGCGGGTAAATGCAGCGGGGTGCCTGTTGGTTGGCGGCTGTTTGACAAAATGTTGTCAAAAATGTTTTTATTATTATTGAAATTACCCCCCCCTATCGTCAAAAAAGTGACATTTTGTATATTGTTTTTGCTTATTCTTTTTTAAAATGTTATTATAAATAACGCCTTTTTCTTTTGTGAATGTAAAAAAAAGTGTAAATTCGCGACTTAGTTTACAGGATTTTGCGCTTTGGACACTCTGTAAAAACGTAGAAGAAAAAATAAGATAAAATACTATGAAAAAACTATCGAAATTCTTTGTTGCGGCACTGTTGTTGTGCTTGTGTGCAACTGTCGCTGTTGCGCAGCCTACAATAAACGAATCGAATGTCGCAAGGGAAAATGCTAAATGGTATGTTATAAGGAACGTCGAAACGGGTGATTATCTGCGTTTCGAGGGGCGTAGTTTCCCGATGTCTCTCAGCGACGGCACATTCAGCAATGGCGGTGCAACGCTCACTGGGCTCGATACCTATAATATGTTCTACCTCTCAAAGGCCGGCAGTGGCACGAATACTTGTTACATTCATACTTTCGAGAGTGAACTACTTTGTGCCGACCCGGCGCTATGGAACGAGACGGGTGCTGTGTGGAGTGTTACAACACAGGGCGCGGGCAATAACAAATACCAGACTATTACATTCGAGGGTAGTGCAATGCACTATAACAGCGCCGACGCCAGCGTTGACCTTAATATAGCAAGCGACCCTAATTCACGATGGGTGTTCGAGGAGATAACTGATTTTGCTCCAATCACCGGGCTTGATGATTTTGCCGACTATGCTGCCGATGTTTGTGACGGGTTTAATCTTGCGTGGCTTCTGCGTAATATCTCTTGGGCGAATGCGTACAAAGTTTGGACAGCGTTTAGTAACCACGGTCCGCTGGTTGACCATATTCTGGAAAAGAACCACACGACCCTTGAAGCTGCTTTGAATGATATCAGTGAAGTTGAAAGAATTTTGAGCGACTTGAATGATGTGTATGACAATATCATTAGTTTTAATTATGTGAACATATATGCGTCGAACACTCAATATCTTTCAACAAATACAACGTCGCTTACGGTGAATGCTGTGCCGAATACTCACACTAACGTGTGGAAAATGGAGTCTCAGGGCGATATGACCTACCTCATCTACAACGAAGCTACCAACCAGTATCTCGGTATTCCCGACCGTACTACAGGTGCTGTTAAAATTGTTGGTGACAAGAATCTTGCCGGATTGTGGGCTATAGACGTCGACGTGACAGATGGCGGTGTGACATATACAACCATTCAGTCGCTCGACTGGACAAGCGGTTATCTTTACATTCAGGACGCGAAGAATGTTGTTTGCTCTACAAATAAAACGACGTGGTATATAAAGGGACTTGACGATGTTAAAATCAGTGATGCGCTCTACTATCAGGCGGCTAATATGGCGTGGCAGTATCCCTACACGCTGCAGGGCAATGTAGGGCTTGTGACCGAAGCTTGTGAGCAATACTACAGCAATGCACCGTCGCCCGACGAGACCTCTTCGACCTGTAACCTCATCGATGGTGTCTATACCAGCTGCTTTACCACCGACAAGGGTGTTGAGCCGGGCGAGCACTATATTGAGGCGGACTTAGGCGCGGGAAATGCTCAAAAAGAGTTCTATCTTTATGTAAAGACCGACTTCCAGAGAACCGATGCACGCCCAATAAGAATACGCGTCGAGGGCAGTAACGACGGTTCTTCGTACACGACTGTTGCTAACCTTGAGACTACGCTTGCCAACGAAATGTACTATTTCTCACCTTTGGTGAGCGCTGCGGCTGCTTATCGTTATTTGCGTTTTAATGTCGAGACGGTAAATGCGGGCGATGGTTCGTTCACGCTGTCCGAACTGTATATATTGCCGAACAACAGCGATGTGAGCAGTTGCCGAAACAATATTACTAACTTCTATTCAACATCGCTTGCCGGTGACGCTATTGTAACTCACGCACTTGCGTTGGTGAAGATGGAGGCCGAATACTATCTCAATAACAGCGTACATAGTGAAACACCGGCGGTGGGCGAGTATCTGACGTCGGAATATCAGAAATTGCGTGCTGCATACAATGGGGTAACGTCGAATATCACAACCATCGAGGCTCTTGCAACGGCTCTTGAACGCTTCAAGAATTCTAAGTCCCGTCCGGTGTTTGTTATAACATCGGCCTGGGAAGATGGCTTTAGTAAAGATTATGCTGTCAGCTACGATGCTGCAAACGGTTCGTTTGTCGGAGCAACGGCTAACTATTGGGACTTGCGCCAGTGGTATGCGCACGGCAGCCTCGAGAGTGAAAATATGCAACCTACAAGCTCTATACAGCTTATGAGCGTGGTCGATGGCAAGCCTATAATGAACGCCCAGCACGCAAGTATTGAGGCTATTGATGGCTGGGATAATCTCTATCCGTCGGCTCTTGATGCCTGGAACATACGTTTGTACAACGGTTCTAACTATCTGACGGTTGACAGGTATATGAATCTTACGTCCGAGATTACACCGGCAACTGTCGATGCAAACAAGAATGCTGCCTGGTATTTTACTTATATCGGTACGTCGGCTTCGTTGTTTGGACTAAATTCGGCCGAGCACGGAGATTTTGTTGAGGCTCTTGCGAAATTCGGTCTTGTTTACAGACAGGCGAAGGTGTATTATGATAATTATGATGAAAATGGTACGGGTGGTCTCGGTATGTATCACTATACTCCGGCGGGCGGCTTGACCTTTGACGGGTTCAAGAGTAAATACGAGAGTAACGCCGCCGGCAATGGTGCCGAGGATTATTTTAACGAAGGTCCTCTGGCTGTGGCAAGCAAGTGCCTTGCCGGTAGTCTGAGCGCATCGGCAATCATTGACCTTGCGGCTGCGCTTGAGGCGCATCTGCCTAATTTCCATCTTAATACACCGCCGGCGGGTTATTACTACCGCCTTAAAGGACGTCTCTCGGGCAACTATTTGCTCTCGGGTATTACCGACGGCGCTCTGAATATGGGTGGGGTTGCAGGAAATGTGGCAAATGAGCAGGCTTCAATATTCTATTCGCTTGAGGACGACGATGATGGTGCTATAAATATTCTCTCTTACGATAATGGACGTTACATAAAGTACGATGCCGGCGTGTATGCTAATGACGCTGTTCCTTGTGACGATGAGGTGCGTTATTCGCAGAATGTTGCGGTGAACCGTTCGGCTACGGGTACTAGCTCTTATTTCGCTTTTGAATTTGGAAACGGCAACTATCTGCTCGACCAGGCTACAAAAGCGCTCTCTACGACGGACTTTGATGTAAACCGTGGTCTTGACTGGGGTATTGAACTTGTGAGAGAATTGCCGGTGTCGGTAGGGGCTGCAATGATGACCTCTATTTGTGTTCCCGAGGAGTTGCAGATTCCCGACGGTGTTACAGCTTATATAGTTACAGGCAAGGAGGTTGCCGATGGTAATCATAGGTACGTTGTTGACTATAGTGTCGTCGAAGAGAATGTCGAGGTCCTGAATCTCTTGCCTTTGGAGTGCGGTATAATACCGGCAGGGTTGCCTGTGCTGCTGAAGGCTGCCGAGGGGCTCTATTATTTCCCTGTCAATTATAATGCAACAGATGCGGACAAGAGTGATGAGCTTTTGAGCGAGATTGAGTCGCTGTGGAGCAGAAACCTGCTCAGCGGAACACACGACCGTCGTTATATAAGTGAGGCCGATGGCGTTGTGCATCATATTCTAAGTGTAAAGAATGGTCGCGTGGGTATGTACAAGGTAAGCCTTGTGGCGGGACGCGGCGAAAAACCTAATTTCCTGAATGGCGCGCATAGAGCGTGGTTGCCTTTAAGACAGCAGGCGGCTGCAATGATGGGCTTTGCTTTTGCTGTTGGCGGCCGAGGTACTGCAACCGATATTGAGCCTGTCAGGACTTTTGACGCTGACGCTGACGGGGTGTATGACCTTCAAGGTCGACGTTTGACAGGAACCGCAGCTCGTGGAGTGTATATTGTGAATGGTAAAAAGGTTGTTAAATGAGAAGGAGGGCGTGTCTTATGGAATATAAAGTGAAAAAAGAGTATATACAGCCCGAAATTGTTTGTTATGAACTTGCACCGCTTATGGTTGCTCAGGCAAGCGTGGTTTTTGTTGGTGAAGAGGAGGTTGACGAAGATGAGTATTTGAGCGCTGAGTATAGAGGTTCTTGGGAAATAATCTGGGACGAATTATAATTAGATTGGTTTATATGAAAAGAATAGGATAATAGGTTTTTACGTTACGCTTGCCTTGAAAATATCTGTTTGCGCTTTAGCGGGCTCTTGATTTTCGGGCGGTGCGGGTTTTAAACTTTATTTCTTATCCGTTTATAACACAAGAGGACAACTGATTCAGTTGTCCTCTTGTGTGTTATCTGCTTTTAGGCTTCTTCAAAGTCAAACTCTTCGGCGGTGTCGTCGAAACTGTACTCGACAAACTGGTCAAGGTCGCGGCGTTCTTTCTTAGTGGGGCGACCGGTGCCTCGGGCACGGCCGACAAAGCCGCTCATACGGCTCATCTCCAGAATTTCGTACTGTTCCTGTGGAGTTACGTTCTCCATTAGCTCCGGCACTAACTTTGCTCCTACGCGGTTCTCGGCGCACTTGAGCACCTTGAACGAGTAGGTTATCGGCGCTTTTTTTACATTGATAATATCGCCCACGCGCACGTTGTGCGCGGGCTTTGCTGTGCGCTCGCCAATGCTGACGTGCCCTTTCTTGCAAGCCTCGGCGGCGATGCTGCGCGTCTTGTAGATGCGCACCGCCCACAGCCATTTGTCTATGCGTGCCTGTTCGCTCATTGTTCTACGGGTTGTTTGCCGTTACCTTTCTTGTTAAATTGGTTCATTGTGCGTGCAAGGCCTGCGAAGCAGAAACTTTTGATAATTTCGGTGGTTGTTGCCAACTGCTCATCAATGATTTTTTGTTCGTCGCTGTCGAATGCTCCAAGCACGAAATTTACCTGATGTCCCTTGCCAAAATCGTTGCCTATCCCGAACCGCAGACGTGCGTAGTTGACGGTGCCTAATGTGGCGGCAATGTGCTTAAGTCCGTTGTGCCCGCCATCGCTGCCTTGTCCTTTGAGGCGCAGAGCGCCAACGGGCAGGGCAAGGTCGTCGACAATGACAAGGACGTTCTCCAATGGAATTTTCTCTTGCTGAATCCAGTATCGAACAGCGTTTCCGCTGAGGTTCATATAGGTAGACGGCTTTAACAGGATAAGCTTGCGTCCACGAACCGATGCCTCGGCTACAAAACCGTAGCGCTTGTCCTGAAAAGAAGTATTGGACGCCTTAGCAAAGGCGTCCAATACCGTAAATCCAATATTGTGGCGGGTTCCTTCGTACTCACTGCCGATGTTGCCCAATCCGACAATTAAATATTTCATCTCGTTGCTTCAGATTACTTCTTAGCGGCTGCTGCGGCTGCTGCCGATGCACGTGTTGTCTTAACAGCGCATACAAGAGCCTCCTTAACAGTTACCAACTCAAGACCCTCGAATGAAAGCTCGCCAACCTTGATTGACTTACCGAGACCGAGTGAAGAAACGTTGATTGTCAAGAACTCGGGGATTGCATTGTAAAGAGCCTTAACCTTGAGGTAACGCTGCAACTGAACGAGCTTACCACCGGCGCGTACACCCTCGGCAAGACCTTCGAGCTTAACGGGAACAGCCATAACGATGGGCTTCTCCTCTGTTACCTGATAAAAATCAACGTGAAGGATAGTGTCCTTTACAGGGTGGAACTGAATGTCCTTCATAATTGCCTTAACAGTGTTGCCGTCGATTGTGAGGTCTACAACGTGAATGTCGGGAGTGTAAACCAACTTGCGGAGGCCCTCAACTGACACGCTGAATGCCTTTGTTACAGGAGCACCGTTCTCGTCCTTCTCAACTCCGTAGATGCAGCAGGGTACAAGACCTGCGTTGCGCAATGCGTTGGTAGCTTTCTTGCCTACCTCGGTTCTGCTTGAACCTGAAATGCTGATTGATTTCATAAATTAAAATGTGTTACTCTAAATTAAGATAATGTTTACTTGCTTAATTCGCCATCACACGATGTCTCAAAAGCGGGCACAAAGGTACGCTTTATATTTTAAAATAACAAGTGTTTTTGTCTCTTTTATCGGTAAAAGCCTTGTTGCTCGGCCTTAGAACTCGATGTCTATGCTTGTGCTGTCCTCTTTTGCGGGTTCTTCGGGTTCGGTAAAGCGGGGAATGTATTCACCCTGCTCGGCAACAACAAAGTCTATGGCCTCCTTGAGGCTGTTGGTGAATTTTGTGAAGTCCTCGCGGTACAGGAATATCTTGTGCTTTTCAAATGTTACAGATGCATTCTCGCCCTCGCCGTTGACAATCTTCTTGCTCTCTGTTATCGAGAGATACATTTCGTCCTTGCGGTTTTTCTTGACGTCGATGTAGTAAATTCTCTTTCCTGCCTTGATGGTCTGTGAGAAAACAATCTCCTTTTCGCTCTCGTTCATTCCGCTCTTCTTATAGTCTTCCATAGATAAAAAAATAATAGATTACGTCTATAATTATGTGTCTCAGCCTCAAAATTGAACATTTTTTTTGGAAAATGCAATTTCTATGCAGATAAATTTAATTATACCTCTGTATTTTGTTGCTTTTTGGCTCGAAATTCTGATTTCTGTTTGCAGTCTGTTCGTGTGTGAACCTTTTTTATATATTTTTTTGTAAACTTTTGCATTTATGCGCTGTTGATAAATAAAAATGTAAAATTTAAATAAAAACTCCTTTTTGTTTGCTCGTGTCGCATTTTAGTGCGAAATTTGCAAAAAATCAGAAAAAGCGTTTTATGATTAACAGAGTTCTTATCCGTCTGAAAGTCGTGCAGATTGTTTATGCTTACTACAAGAACAGTGGTAAAAGTCTTAAAGCTGCCGAGGACGAGGTTTTTTTCAGTTTGTCAAAGGCTTATGACCTTTACAACCATATGCTGTTGCTGATGGTGGGTATAACACACTATGCAGCCGACAGGATATCTTTCCTGAGTATGAAGATGAGGCCAACAGAGAGTGACCGTAATCCTAACCTCAAGTTTGTAAACAACCGCTTTATTGCCCAACTCGAGAAGAATGAGCAACTTGTTAAGTTCGCCGAGAAAAGCAAGCTTAACTGGGTCGATAATTCGGACCTGTTGCGCAAATTGCTCGACAATATTATAGAGAGCGATATATACAAGGAGTATATGGCTTCCGAGACCTCGTCGTATGAAGAGGATAAAGAGTTGTGGCGTAAGTTGTACAAGGCCTTTATATACGAGTGTGAAGAACTGGACACATTGCTCGAGGAGCAGAGCCTCTACTGGAACGACGATAAGTCTATCGTTGATACTTTTGTAGTAAAGACCATTAAACGTTTCGAGGAGAAAAATGGCGCAATGCAGCCTTTGCTGCCCGAATACAAGGACGTTGCCGATATGGACTTTGCAAGCAAGCTGTTCAGGACTACCGTGGCCAACGCCGATGAGTATCGTGCACTGATGAGCGAGTGCTCAAGGAACTGGGATATGAAACGTCTCGCTTTTATGGACGTTGTAATTATGCAGGCTGCCGTTGCCGAGATTCTTACATTCAAAGATATACCTTTGTCGGTAACCTTGAACGAGTATGTCGAGATTGCCAAGCACTACAGCACCGCAAAGAGCGGCTCTTTCGTGAATGGTCTTCTGGATTCTATAACAAAGAAACTGCGTAGTGAAGGCAGAATAAACAAGTGATTGTGTTAATTTGTTTTTGAATATAAACTTTAAAAATTGATATTATGAATCAGAATTTGATGCCTATCGTAATGTTCGTTGCTATTATTGCAATTATGTATTTCCTTATGATTCGTCCGCAGCGTAAGCAGCAGAAGAAAATTGAGAATTTCAGAAACGGACTTCAGGTAGGTCAGGAAGTTGTTACAAGCGGTGGTATCTATGGCAAGATTAAGTCTATAGAGAATGGAATCGTTATGCTTGAGGTTGCTCACAACGTGAGTGTGCGTGTCGATATTTCGGTAATTTATCCTAACCCTGCGGCAATGCAGCAGGAGGTACGATAATATCCGCTTAAGAACAATAAAAAACAGACAAAGAGGCTGCGCTGAATATTCATTATGACGCTCGGCCTCTTTATACACGATATTCTGCTATGTCGCCGATAAAGGTTTTTAATGGGCGCAACACCCTTGTGTTTCTCTTCTTTTTGTTTGTCTCGGTGTGCTTGTGGTTGTTGCAGGCACTTAATGAACAGTACGAGACTGTAATAACTGTCGACGTGACGGTTACAGGTGTGCCGCAGGGTGTTGTTGTTGAGCCATCAGATGATATTGAGATAGGCGTGGTGGTGCGCGACTGGGGAACCGAACTTGCCAAGTATAATTTCGGAGGCAACGCGGGGGTGAACGTCGATTTTTCGGAATTTGTCAATAATAAAGGCCGCCTGTCGCTCCCTCTCGCTTCGCTCGAGAATAGAGTGGCCGGGCTTCTGCCGTCGTCGATGACGCTGTTGCGCTTCGATGGCGACTCTTTGTTGTTGTCGGTAAAGAAAGGTAAAGTGGTAAGGCCCTTGAAGTTGAACTACAGAATAAGTACCGCAAAGCACGTCGAATTGCTCGATGTCGAGGTTGAGCCGCGAAATGTTTCGGTAGTGGCTTTAACGTCGCAGATTGAGCAGATTGAAGAGGTGGAGCTTCCTTTCTTTGAGCTGAACAACGTGAAAAGCGACACGGTAGTGCCTATGCTGTTGAAGGGGGTTGAATATGTCGAGTATGACCCGGCTGTGGTTGAGGTTAAGGTCTCGGTTGCCGACTATGTAAAAAACGTGGCGCGCGTGCCTGTCACCTTAAAAAACAGCAACGGTCTTTTGCGCGAGGATATTCCCTATGATATTCCGGAATTTGTGACCGTGGCATTTTATGCGCCGCAGAGTGCGAGAGGCAGCTACAGCGACTCAATGTTTACGGTGACTTTTGACTGTAACGAAACTCTTAAAGAGAAAAAAGACAGCATCTGTTTGCATCTGGCTTCGAAACCTTCATTTGTGGACAAGGACGATGTCTCTTTGTCGCATAAATATGTCTATTCAAAGAAATTCCTGAAAAAAAACGTACGTTAAGTGCTCTTGCCAATGGAAAAAACTGTAAGACTGGCTATAACCGGCGGAATAGGTAGTGGAAAGTCGGTGGTGTCGCACATTATGCAGATAATGGGTGTGCCCGTATATGACTGCGACCGTCGGGCTAAGGAACTTATGCACTCATCGGCAACACTCGTGAGGGAGATAAAGAGAATGTTCGGCGAGGAGAGCTACACCGACGAAGGAGTGCTTGACCGTAACTTTATTGCGTCGCGCATCTTTACCGACAGCGGTAATATAGAACGTATGAACGCACTTGTGCACCCTGCTGTAATTGAGGACTTTAAACAATGGGCCGAGGCGCAGAATAAGCCTCTTGTGGCGGTCGAGAGTGCTGTGCTTTATGAGTCGGGGCTTATTGAACAGGTCGATAAAGTCCTGCTTGTGTGGGCCGACAAGGAGACTGCTATTGAAAGAACGGTGAAACGCAGCGGCTTAAGTCGCGCTCAAGTGCTGAACCGAATGGATAACCAAATGACCAGCGACGAACTTTTGCTTTTGTCGGACTATTCGATATACAACGATAAAGAGACACCGTTGCTGCCTCAAGTGGTGGAGATACTCTCGGAACTGAGGGGGTGAAAGCTTAAATCCTTTGTGAAATTTTGAAGTAAGGAATTGATTTTTTATCTTCGTGGCGCAATCAGCTGTTTGTGCGGGTTCATAATTATGGATTGTGTAGCTTGGCGATTGAATTGAAAACTATTACAAAAAAATAAAATCTATGTTTGAAAGAATTTTGACTATTTCCGGCAAGCCCGGATTGTTCCGCCTCCTGTCACAGGGACGCAATATGTTTATTGTTGAGGCTGTTGATGCTACAAAGAAGCGTATGCCGGTATACAACAGCGATAAGGTGGTTATGCTCGATGATATTGCAATTTACACCGATACCGAAGAGGTTCCTTTGCGCGAGGTGTTTGCCAAAATCTATGAGAAGGAGAATGGGGTAATATCGTTGGACCTCAAGATGGCGACACCCGAGGAACTTGTTGAGTACTTCGAGTCAATAATGCCCGACTATGACCGTGAGCGCGTCTACCTCACACACATCAAGAAAATATATGCTTGGTATAATATTCTTGTAGCAAACGAGGTTGTTGACTTTACAGCCGAAGAGGGTGAACCCGAGTCTGCCGAATAATCTTTAACAAACAATAATTATGAAGAAAATTCTATTGATACTGATAGCTGTATTTGCTTTTTCGGCAAGCAGCAACGCGCAAGGCCTTGGAGGTTTCTTGGGCAAGCTTGTAAACAAGGCTGCCGAGCAGAAAGTAAACAAGGAGAGTGCGACAACTGAAAAAAACGATGCGTTAAGCGGTGTGCAGAACCTGTTGGGCGGTGTTATCAACGCTGTTGCAGGACAGCAGAAACTGACTCCCGAGAAAATTGCAGGCACCTGGAATTTCAATGGTACAGCGTGTACCCTTGAGAGCGATGATGCTCTTGGCGAGATTGGCTCGGTGCTTATAACAGCAAAGATTGAGGAAATTCTTGATGAGCAACTACCGAAGGTCGGTGTTCAGAAAGGTATGGCGTCGGTTACATTCGATGTTAACGGTACTTGTACAGCCGACATCAAGGGCAAGAAGTTTGTTGGCAACTACTTGATTGCCGAGGACGGCAAGACTGTTGATTTCACATTCTTGCTTGGACAGATAAAGATTAGCTCGGTAGTGGAGTGTGGAGTAAATGAACTGAATGTGACTTTTGATGCCGATAAGGTACTTGAGATTGTGAAGAAAATCGCCGGTCAGGCTTCTCAGCAGGGCGGTGTGGCTACACAGCAGTCTTCATTGACATCGGTTATTGGTACTTTGGGCGCTCTGCTCGAGGGGTACAACGGAATGAGGCTTGGACTCAAGCTTGTCAAGTAATATATTTGCTTTTTGCAGATAATGGAAATTACAAAAGGGTAAGTTCCTGTTGAGTTTGCATTGAAAATCTTTATTTACGCTTTGTGAACTTTTTGTTTGCATAAGCCTGCAAACTTAATCTTTTTATTCTTTTACAAAAATATAGGGCGACCACGCGTGGTCGCCCTATATTGCTTTATTTGTTGCTGAACAGCAGTCTTTCGCCGTCCGAGTCAATATTTATAGGCTTCAGCTTGTCGACTGCGCCTGCGAGCATCTGCTTGGATAGGTCGTTGAGCAGGTGACGCTGAATAGCTCGTTTTATTGGACGGGCACCAAAGTCGGGGTCGAATCCGGCTTTTGATATAAAGTCAACAGCCGAATCGCTGACGTTGAGCGTAACCTCATTATCGGCAAGCAGGCTTTTCACTCCTTGAATCTGTAGCTCTACAATCTTTTTAATCTCCTCTTCGTTTAGTGGCGTGAACATTATAGTCTCGTCTATTCGGTTGAGGAATTCGGGGCGTATGCTCTTTTTTAGCATCTCCATTATGGTTTCTTTGGTCTGCTCGATTATATTATCGCGGTTCTGCGGGGTTATTTTGTCGAACTGTTCCTGAATGTAGTTGCTGCCAAGGTTGCTTGTCATTATTATTATTGTGTTCTTGAAGTTTACCACACGTCCTTTGTTGTCGGTGAGGCGACCGTCGTCGAGCACTTGCAACAGTATGTTAAATACGTCGGGGTGTGCCTTCTCAATCTCGTCGAAAAGCACGACCGAGTAGGGCTTGCGACGTACAGCCTCGGTCAGTTGTCCGCCTTCGTCGTATCCTACATATCCCGGAGGGGCGCCGATGAGGCGTGTTACGGAGAATTTCTCCTGATATTCGCTCATATCGATGCGGGTCATCATTGTCTCGTCGTTGAACAGGTAGGCGGCGAGGGCTTTGGCAAGCTCGGTCTTTCCCACGCCTGTAGTGCCAAGGAATATGAACGACCCTATGGGGCGTTTGGGGTCTTGAAGGCCTGCACGGCTGCGACGAACAGCATCGCTCACGGCTTCTATTGCTTCGTCCTGCCCGATGACGCGTTTGTGCAGCTCTTCTTCGAGGTTCAGGAGCTTCTCGCGTTCGCTTTGCAGCATCTTGCTCACAGGTACCCCGGTCCAGCGCGATACAACGTCGGCTATATCTTCGGCTGTGACCTCTTCTTTTATCATAGCGCTACTGCCTTGTGTGGAGTGGAGCTCGCTCTGCACTTTGGCAATCTCCTCCTCGGCGGCTTTAATCTGCCCGTAGCGTATCTCGGCCACGCGACCGTAGTCACCTTCGCGCTCGGCTCTTTCGGCTTGTAGCTTGAGGTCTTCGATGCTGTGCTTTGCGTTCTGTATGCGGTCGGCAAGCTCTTTCTCTTGTTGCCACTGAGCGCGCTTGCTTTTTTCCTCTTCTTTGAGTGTGGCAATCTCCTTGCCTAAAAGCGTAAGCTTGGCTTCGTCCTTTTCGCGTTTTATGGCCTCGCGCTCAATCTCTAATTGTTTTATGTGGCGTTCGAGTTCGTCGAGTTCCTCGGGCAGCGAGTCGCGCTCCATTCTTATTTTTGCAGCTGCTTCATCGACAAGGTCTATGGCTTTATCGGGCAGGAAGCGCTCGGTAATATAGCGGTCGCTGAGCGTTACCGCGGCAATGAGGGCATCGTCCTGAATGCGTACCTTGTGATGACTCTCGTAACGTTCCTTGAGTCCTCGCAGAATGGATATTGTACTCATCTTGTCGGGCTCGCTCACTGTCACGCTCTGGAAACGACGTTCGAGTGCTTTGTCTTTTTCGAAGTACTTCTGATACTCATCTAATGTGGTTGCTCCAATGGAGCGCAATTCTCCACGGGCGAGGGCGGGCTTTAGAATGTTTGCAGCGTCCATTGCGCCCTCGCTCTTTCCGGCTCCCACGAGTGTGTGAATCTCGTCAATGAATAGTATAATGCGCCCTTCGGCTTTTATAACCTCATTGATGACTGCTTTTAAGCGTTCTTCGAACTCGCCTTTGTATTTTGCGCCGGCTACAAGTGCGCCCATATCGAGCGAGTAAATCTGTTTGTCGCGCAGGTTGTCGGGTACGTCGCCGCGTATGATTCGGTGGGCAAGACCTTCGACAATAGCGGTCTTTCCGGTACCCGGCTCGCCTATGAGTATGGGGTTGTTCTTTGTGCGGCGGCTCAGAATTTGTAATATGCGGCGTATCTCTTCGTCGCGCCCGATGACGGGGTCGAGCTTGCCGCTCTTTGCCGCGTCATTGAGGTTTATTGCATATTTGCTTAATGCCTGGTAGCTCTCTTCGGCGCTTTGCGATGTGACTTTGTCGCCTCCGCGCAGTTCATCGATGGCTTTTTCAAGCTCATCTTTACTGACGCCGTTACGCTTCAGAATATCGGCAGCACTGCTTTTCTCCTTGATCAGTGCAAGCAGCAGTGGCTCGACCGATACAAATTCGTCGCCGTTCTTTTGTGCAATATCTCCGGCGGTTGTGAGTACTTGGTTGCTCTCGCGGCTAAGGTAAGGCTCGCCACCGCTTACTTTGGGTAGTGCGCGCAGGGTGCTGTTTACCTCGAGTTCAACCTTTTTTATGCTTGCGCCTGTCTTTTGTAACAGGAAAGAGACTATCTGTTCGTTGCTTTTCAGAACTCCTCCCATTATGTGTACGGGCTCAATTACCTGCTGGCCGTTTGTTCTTGCTAAGTTTACGGCTTCTTGAATGGCCTCCTGGGCCTTGATTGTAAATTTGTTAAAGTTCATAGTTTCTAATCTCCTTTCACTTTTACTTTAACAAAATGTGCACCATATAGTTTTTATCTGTCTTTTTGGCGCACTGCAGGACAAAATGGCGTAAAACAGAAAATAATCCGCACGCGTGCGGATTATTTTCTGTTGGTGTTATTCTGTTTGTGCATTTACTCTCCGATGCCGTTGCATAGGTTGGCGAACATTGCCGGGCTTACATCGGACGGCATTGACCACCCGTCGGCGCCAAGATGGCAACTGCCGACCTTTGGTCCGTCGGGCATACAGGAACGCTTGAATTGTTGCGTGAAGAAACGACGCATAAAGGTTGTGAGCCACTTTTTAATTGTAGCGCTGTCGTGTCGGCCCTCGAATGCCTTTAATGCAAGAGCGTGTATCTTCTCGGGGGAGTAGCCGTAACGAATGAAATTGTACAAGTAAAAGTCGTGAAGTTCGTACGGGCCAACAAGGTCCTCGGTTTTTTGTTTTATGTTGCCTTGGTTGTCGGCCGGGGTTAGTTCGGGCGATATTGGGGTGTCGACAATGTCGAGCAGTGTCGAGCGAATATCGTCGTTGTTGCTGTTGAAGGCTATCCAGCGGACAATGTGTTGCATAAGGGTCTTGGGTACCGATGCGTTGACGCTGTACATACTCATATGGTCGCCGTTGTATGTTGCCCAGCCGAGCGCAAGCTCCGACAGGTCGCCTGTGCCTACAACAATGCCATTCTGTTGGTTGGCAATGTCCATAAGAATCTGCGTGCGCTCGCGTGCCTGTGAATTCTCGTATGTTACATCGTGGTTGTCTGTGTCGTGACCAATGTCGGCAAAATGCTGTAAGCAAGCCTCTTTTATTGAAATCTCCTTTACGGTGGTTCCAAGGTGTTTCATCAGGCTTAGTGCATTGAAATAGGTGCGTCCGCTGGTGCCGAAACCGGGCATTGTGATTGCAATTATGTCGCTGTGCGGTTTTTCAAGTATGTCGAACGCTTTTGCTGTCACGAGCAATGCTAATGTTGAATCGAGTCCGCCCGATATTCCTATGACTGCGCTCTTTGAGCGGGTGTGCTCTATCCTGCGTGCAAGCGCGGTAGCCTGAATCATAAAAATCTCGCTGAAACGGCTGTCGCGCTCCTCTTCGGCAGGAATGAAAGGAGTGGGGTCAATGGTGCGTGTCAGCGTGGCATTGTTGTCGGCTTCTTGTGCTATATATATATAAGGTATATCGCTTGCTTGGGTAAATGACGCGTCGCCAATGCGTTCTTTGCGTATTCTTTCAACATCAATCTCGGTTACGGTAGTGTGGCTATTGCTCAGGAAACGTTCGCTGTCGGCGAGCATTGTTCCGCATTCGGCTATTGCTGCGTAACCCGAATAGACGGCGTTGCTTGTCGATTCGCCCCACCCGCTGTTGGCGTGTAGGTAGCCGCATTTGTAGCGGTGGCTCCTTTCGGTAAGGCTCGAACGTAACCAGCTGTGGCGACCGGCCTCTTCGTTCTCGCAAGCGGGGTTTAGTATTATTTCTGCACCGGCGCAGGCAAGTGTTGCGCCTATGGGTTGCGGTGCGTGCGCTTCGTGCCCGGTCTCTATGGCAAAAGAGTAGGCCGGTGTTTTAAATATGGCACGCGAAGCGAGTGTTGTCTCTTGCCCGGCTACTGTTATGCGGCTCTCTTTGGGGAGTGTGGTTCCGGTTGTAAAGTATCGGCATTCGTTACCTTGCAGCTTGTTCTTTGTGGTAACACCGGCAATGATGCCTCTGTGCATAATAACCGAGCAGTTGTATAGTGCTCCGTTGTGCATTATCGGGGCTCCAACAACTATTATTGTATTGTTCTTTTTTGTGGCTTTTGCAATGTTTGCAATTGCTTTTTCGCACTCTGCTGTAAAAAACGGCTGTTTGAACAGGTCGCCGCAGGTTCCACCGGTGAGGCATAATTCGGGCAGAAGAACGAGTTCGGCATCGTTCTTGGTGGCTTTGTCTATTACCGATATTATCTCTTGTGCATTACCGTGACAATCTCCGACGTTTATTCGGGGTACTGCGGTTATGGTCTTTACAAATCCGTATTTCATAATCTTTTGAATTTCTTTATTTCAAATATAGCAACAAACGAGCGAAAAATATCAAGCTTGCTTGAATATTTTCACAGCGAGTGCAGGAATATTCGATGTTTATATCAAATATAGCAACAAACGAGCGAACCAACGGTCGCCGCCCGCAGGAGCCAAAGGCAAAAATATCAAGCTTGCTTGAATATTTTCACAGCGAGTGCCGGAAATATTCGATGTTTAATCAAATTAGCAACAAACGAGCGAGATGCCACTGTGAGCGGTAGTGCTTTTTTGAAAAAAGCCGAGGGACACGATTGTGTCCCTCGGCTGATGGGTTTCTTAGTATTTATCCTCGGGCTTAGCGGGGTTGTTTATTATATTGACAGGAACAATCTCAAGGTAATCCTGGTTGAACTCCAAGTATGGGTTATCGGCGTCTTTGGGGTCGGAAACCTCCTTGAAACGCATCCAATACTCATAATCGGGGTTGTTTATAATATGGTATGTTCCTACAATCTTTCTATAGGCAAGGTCTGAGTCACGCATACTCTTTGCAACTCCTTCGGTCGATTCAACGAAACAGCTTGCGGGGGCTTTCATAAATCCGCGGTTGCGCATAGCCTTGTCGTTCTCTTCAATTTCTGTAGGCGATTTATCCTCGTCGCTTACCCAACCAAGGAATTCTAGGTTATCGTTATTTCTACGAAGGTCGGTTGGAATACCGCAAATATCGTTGTTGAAGTAAATTTGTACCACTCCGCGGGCGTCAGATATCGAGAATCCGAAACGAATCTCGTAGTCGCCGGTCGGAACGAAAGGTATACGGTACTCAAAGTCGTAGCTACCTGTAGCCAACAGCTCGTCGCCCATATAGTTTACATAACCTCCGGTTCCTGTCCTGTGTGGACGAAGGTAGTACAAGTGGGTGTCGGCGTTTCTGTGACGGATACGTGTCGAATAGCCTTCGGGAATGTAGTTCATTGTTGTTTTACCCTCTTTTTGCTTCCAGCGTATTCCGTTGTTGGTCAGCTCGGGGAAGAATGACATTACGTCCCAGCGCATACGTTCGTTGAGAATGTTGTCTTCCATCTCCTGTTCGTTGTATATAAGGATTTTGTCGATGGTGTACACTGAACCGTTCATTGGCTCCGGGTCGAATTCTTGCAATCCGGGTCTCTTTACGGTGAGTGCGGGGTTCTCAATTACAATATTGTTGTGGTAATCTCTCATAATCTCCGATTTATATGCTGTACCGTTGTTCTGTGAGTAATTGATTACCTTTTGTATGCTCATATTGACACTCTCGCCACTGTAGTTTGTGTACTTTGTCTTGTTGGTTATGGGCTTTGTAATCTTCATCAATGTTGCGGGAAGATAGGTCTCGTAGTAGTCGTACATATCGAAACCGCCATTGCCAAGATTGAAGTTAGACTTAAAGTTATACTCGTCCCAGGTGAAGTTGTCCATTACAAAACCGGTGGTGTAGCTGAGCTTGCGGTCGAGAATGTGGTATGCAACAAACTTGTACAATGGGTTCTCGGGGTTTTGACGGTGTTCAGGACCCATAAGATCTTTGCCACCGTACCATTCCGCAGCGTATTCCTCGAGCTGGTCAAGAGTGGTGATGCTCCAGCCTAAGTGGTTCTTTGTGGGGTCGGCAAGCAATTCGTCGGTCTCGATAAAAAGAGTGAACTTGTGTTTGCGTTCCTCGGGGCAGGGTACCTCGGACTCTGACTGTGTGCCGAATTGGGGTACATCAAGTCCCGCTATGTAGTCTTTGTAACCGGGGTCAATATCGAAAGTGTTGAGCACTTTGTCGAATCCGGTGGCAACAAGAGCCTCGCTGAACAGTGAAAATGCACTATACTCGGCAACAAGCTCCGATGCAGACAACTGTGAGGGTGACAATACGTAATCTATTACGTGTATGAATCCGTTTTCAACCTCGTTGTCCGAACTTGTTATGTGAACTTTTTCGTTCAATACGGGAATGTTGAAGTTTGTTACAGGGTCTATCTCGAACTTGAGACGTGTCTCGCGGGCGTTCATTGTGTTGAGCGGGAACTTGCCGCCTTCCTCGGTCTCGGCCTCTTTTAATTCGTATCTCTGCTCAATCAAGTGGTTCTTGGCAATCTCGGTAGCCATAGAATCGCTCAACTCCTCAAGATAAGGAGATTTGATACCTGTTTTGTAAATAGGTATCTTGGGGTCTTCGCTGTTTGCTGCCAAACTTTCCTGATACAAACGGTACTCTGTTCTCAAGAACGAATCAATAGCTTCGTTCGTGGGAGCAAAGCAGGTGTACGAACCGTAAGTAGAAAGGGTAAGCAACATATTACCCGAATTTACTCGACCGATTTTTGCCTTCTCGAGAATGTAGCAGAATTTGCTGAATCGATCATCGGGGTCGTCGAGCAGAAAATCCGCAATCAATTGTCCCTTGAATGTGAAACGGTTCTCTTCGGCAATCTGGTCGTCGCAACTGGTGAAAGTGCTGCCAGACAATAATACGATGGCTGTCATAGCCAGTACCTTTAAACTTTTTCCAAAGGTCTTTTTCATATTTTTATTGAATTATAAGTTTTGATTTTTCCTTTAAATTGCACCTACTTTTTTATAATAGGTTATAAAACTCTCAAAAGTACATATATTTTTTAATACAGCAAAAGTTTTTTTAGGATTCTTTTCCTTTTAGTCGCAATTTTAACAAGAAACTCTTTCTTTGCTCGGGGAGAATGGGCTTGCAACGCCTCAAAAGCTGTATTTGCATTTTTTAACACACAATGCTTAAAATTATGTCCGGAAAATTTGGAGAATAGTGCAAAATGATTTTATCTTTGCAATGGTTTCAGAAATGAAATACCAAACAACAAAATTAGAATTAAAATATTAACGGCTTAAAATTATAAGATTATGAAAAAGTACATTTGTTCAGTATGTGGTTATATACACGAAGGTGAATCGGCTCCCGAGCGTTGTCCGATGTGTAAGGTTCCTTCTGAGAAGTTTAATGAGTTGAAGCAGAATGGCGGCAAGCTTGAATTTGTTCAGGAGCACGTTATTGGTGTAGCGAAGGGTTGCGACGATGAGATGATAAAGGACCTTAACAACCACTTTATAGGCGAGTGCACCGAG
>JAZRFF010000033.1:0-58740 GCA_045661225.1 Bacteroidaceae bacterium
GAAGTTCGGCGATTTCACTGCCGTCAACAATATATCATTCGATGTGCAGAAAGGCGAAATTTTCGGCTTTCTCGGCGCTAATGGTGCAGGCAAAACCACTGCCATGCGCATGCTGTGCGGACTCAGCACTCCCACTGCCGGTGAAGGTCGTGTGGCTGGCTACAACATCTGGACTCAAGCCGAACAAATCAAGCGCAACATTGGTTACATGAGTCAGCGTTTTTCGCTCTACAACGACCTTACCGTGTGGGAGAATATGCGCCTCTTTGCAGGCATTTACGGACTTTCGGCAAAAGAGACCAAAGAGCGTGCAACAAAATTGCTTGAGCGTCTGAGTTTTTCCTCGGAGCGCAACAACTTAGTTGGCTCATTACCGCTTGGTTGGAAGCAGAAGCTATCGTTTGCAATCGCAACTATTCACAACCCCGAGGTTGTCTTTCTTGACGAACCTACAGGAGGTGTAGACCCCGTAACACGCCGACAATTCTGGGAGATGATTTATGAGGCAGCCGAGAGCGGTACAACCATATTTGTCACAACCCACTATATGGACGAAGCTGAATATTGTTCGCGTGTATCGATTATGGTCGATGGACAGGTGCGCGCGCTCGACACCCCCGCACGCCTGAAACAACAATTTGCCGCAGAGTCAATGGACGAGGTTTTCCGCACGTTGGCTCGTGGTGCACAAAGAGGAGAGTAAGCTATGAAACAAAACTTTGGTTCATTCGTAAAAAAGGAGGCTTTGCATATACTCCGCGACAAGCGTACGATGTTGGTCGTTATGCTTATCCCCGTTGTGCTGATGACACTCTTTGGGTTTGCAATATCGACCGAGGTAAATAATATCAATGTGGCAGTTGTTGCTTCGGAGCGCACCGATGGTGTGCGTGATGCCGTAGAGCGACTCGCGCAAAACGAATATTTTACCTTTAAGGGCTACATTTCACATAAAGATATCGACCCCTATCTGCGTTCGGGTAAAGCGAGTGCCGTGATAGTCTTTGCATCGGATTATGACCGTCGTAGTACACAAGCAGCATCGGGAGTGACAACAAAGCCTATTATTCAGCTTATTGTCGATGCCTCGAATGTCAATACCGCCGGCTCGGCTACAGCTTATTTACAGAGTCTGCTGCTCGGCCCGGCATCGCAACAGGCGATGTTCGAAACACGAATGTTATTTAACCCACAGATGAAGAGTGCGTACAACTTTGTGCCAGGAATTATGGGGCTTATCTTTATCCTTGTCTGCGCTATGATGACCTCCGTGTCAATTGTACGCGAGAAAGAGGTTGGCACAATGGAGGTGCTTCTGGTCTCGCCTGTACGCCCAGTGAAGATTATCTTCGCCAAGATGATACCATATTTCGCAATCTCGTGCATTGTGCTTGTAACAATCCTGCTCCTCGCAAGGTATCTGCTCGGAGTACCTATGTCGAGCGGTGTATGGGGTATATTCTCGCTCTCGCTACTCTACTTGATACTTTCTCTTTCGCTGGGGCTCCTTGTTTCAACCATTGCAACCACACAGATAGCTGCGCTGCTAATCTCGGCAATGGTAATGATGATGCCGATATTGATGCTATCGGGTATGTTGTTCCCCATTGAGAACCTGCCAAAATTTTTCCAAGTAGTGTCGAATATCGTTCCTGCACGCTGGTATATCGATGCGGTGCGTAAGATGATGATTCAGGGACTACCGCTTGTTGCTGTGTGGAAAAATGGAGTAATACTACTTGGTATGACGGTGGCGATATTAGGCGTGTCGCTCAAAAAGTTTAACGATAAATTAGAATAAAGCTATGCGTACATTTATAGTTCTTGTACAAAAGGAATTCTTGCAAATACGCCGCAACTCGTTTCTGCCGCGACTCATCATCGCCTTCCCGATACTCGTGATGCTGCTGATGCCACTGATTATGACAATGGACGTACGCAATATCAATATCGCCATTGTTGACCTTGACCACTCGACGAGTTCACGCCGCATAGCCTCTCACATCAACGCTTCGGAGTATCTTACACTAGCCCAGACCACTGCCGAATATCCACTTGCAATGAAAGCCTTAGAACAAGGCTCTGTCGACATCATAGTGCAGATTCCTGCTGATTTTGAGCGCAATATGAGCATCGCGGCACCCAAGCGTATCAGTATCACCGCCAATGCCGTAAACGCCACAAAAGGAGGTATGGGTATGCAGTATGTCGTGCAAACCATAGCCAAGACACTTACGGAATTGCATAGCAAAAATACCGCAGCAAAGTTCTCGGAGCTGGTCACTATCGAAAACCGCTATAACCCGACGCTTAACTATCGCCACTATATGATTCCTGCATTGATGATAATCCTCTTTATTCTCATTTGCGGTTTCCTGCCCGCATTGAGTATTGTTGGGGAGAAAGAGAGTGGCTCAATTGAGCAGATAAACGTAACGCCTGTTTCCCGCTTCACATTTACCCTGTCGAAACTTGTACCGTATTGGATTATTGGCCTGTTCGTCGTAACCATAGCAATGCTTGTAGCACGCTTGGTTTACGGCCTTGTCCCCACAGGATCTGTCGGAGCTATATATTTGGGCGCATTGCTGTTTATCCTGACAATCTCGGGATTTAGCCTTACGGTAGCCAATTTCTCGGAAACTATGCAGCAGACAATGTTTGTAATGTTCTTTTTTATAATGATTTTTATGCTGATGAGCGGTTTGCTCACCCCGGTAGATTCAATGCCACTATGGGCGCAACGCTTTACTCTTATACTGCCACCACGCTACTATGTAGAGATTCTGCGCTCAGTATATTTAAAAGGCACCACCATTGCCGAACTATGGACAAACTTCGCAGCCCTCGGCATCTTCGCCCTCATCTTCAACACCCTAGCCGCTATAACCTACAAAAAGCAAGCATAGACAAAATAAGACATAATCATTATTGGCCATAAATATCAATTCGGAAACATCTCATTATGCACTTCCGAAAAAGCCGTCCCTGCAAAGAGCACGCACCGAAATTATATGCAAGCACCTATTAGCCTTTTATCTCATTAAGGCCAATAAATACTTATAAGCAACAACCCCGCAAGAATAGCGACACCGGTCGCTACAAGTCCGGGCATCATAAACGAATGATTAAGCACCCATCGGCCAATGCGTGTAGTTCCGGTACGGTCAAAATTTATAGCGGCCACGAGCGTCGGATAATTCGGGATAAAGAAGTAACCGTTCACAGCCGGGAACAACGCTATCAGCATCATTGGCGATATACCCAACGCAATACCCAGCGGAACAATGCTGCGCACCGTAGCAGCCTGACTATAAAGCAGTATAGACATTACAAAAAGAGCAAGAGCAAAAAGCCAAGGCATCTGTGTAACCACCCCCTCTATAGCCCCTTTCAGTTCAAGAATATTTCCGGCAATAAAAGTGTCGCCCATCCACGCAATACCAAATATAGCCACCACAGCTTGCATACCCGCCGAGAACACACTCGTGTTCACGACCTTAGCTCCGTTCGTACGAGTAACCAGCAACATCACCGCCGCTGCCGAAAGCATAAGCATCTCAATGAGCAAAGGCATCGCCAACGGTCCATCGTCGAACACCGGACGCATAGAGGGAACAGAGCCAAAAAGCACTATAAGCAACGTAGCGCCCAAAAACAGCAACACCGATATTCGCGCATTAAACAAGTTTTTCACATCGTCCAGTTCAACTTTGTCAGCCGAAATTTCACCCGCTGCAAGACGGCGTTTATACTCAGGGTCATCGACAAGAGCCTTACCAACCCTCATTGAAAAAAGCGCACCCGCAAGCACACCCACAAGTGTCGCCGGAATACTCACCTTAAGAATGTCGAAAAGCGTAATATCGAACCCCGCCAACAATCCAAGCAACGCAACCGTCGCTGCCGAAATAGGCGAAGCAGTAATAGCCTGCTGCGAAGCAATAACCGCAATACCCAACGGACGCTCAGGACGAATCTTTGTTTCCCTTGCGACCTCGGCAATCACCGGCAACACCGAGTAAGCGACGTGTCCCGTGCCGGCAAGAAAGGTAAACATATATGTTACCAACGGCGCGAGTATAGTCACATACTGCGGGTGTCGTCTCAAGATACGCTCGGCAATCTTCACCATATAGTCAAGACCTCCGGCTGCCTGCATACAGGCAGCAGCCGATATTACGGCAGCAATCATCAACATCACATCTATAGGCAGTTCACCGGGCTTAAGCCCAAAGATAAATGTAAGCAACACAACTCCTACTCCACCCATAATTCCAAGCCCTATTCCACCGAGCCTTGCTCCCACGATTATGCACGCAAGAACAATCGTCAGTTGCAGCAACAGAATGTAGCCATTAGCACCCTCCGACTGTTCAACAACACTATCAGCAACAGCCTCTACCTGCAACGAATCGGCACTTACGCTCAATTCCACAGTATCGGCCGAAGCGGCATTAAAACAGCCTTGTGGCACCGCCGTCAAAGGCAATGCCAGCAAGGAGAATAACAAAAATAATCTTGTATAAAACATATATTGTTTTCTATTAAAGGCACATAACAGCACCCCGACAAAAGCATTCGCCACCTATCAGAAAAGAGGCAACTGATAGATAAAGCCCAACGACACACGCTGTGTGCTGTTGTTAACACGTCCCAGCGCCTTAGCCCTGTCGGTAAAGAAGTGGCTCTGACCAATAAAAGCAAGGTAGAAGTGAAGATTCGACTCCATAGGATAGTACTCAAAGCCGGTAACATACCCCAAAGAAGTACGGTAATTACCCTTCTCCACACTATCATAATCCTTATAAACCGCAGCCGACTCAAACATACCCTTCAGGAAGAAGTTCCACTTTGGACAGAAACGGAAGTTAACCTTTGCAACCAATGAATTATACATAGTATTGAACATATTATGCTCATTGAACAAAGACCTTCCGTCCGACAAAGAGCCATCTGCGCCAAACATAGAAGTCATAATACCCTTGCGGTCGAGCTGCTCGGTCGAGCTCATAATATCGACGTACATATTCCAGTTCTTCGATATATTAAAATTGTTACCAAGGGCAAAATAATACATATATTTTCCGTGCGTCTCCTCCATTATTGAAGCCGACCAGCGTGTCTGCCACACATTATCGAGCATATTAGCGTTCCAGTTGACAGTGTACACCAACGGCAATCGGCTCTCCTTGAGATTATCGCCATAAGTAGCAGCCTGCGAACCGTTGCGACTGTCAAGAATCTGGAACTGCAACTGCTGATTGGGTGTAATATCATATATAAGAGTTACACCGGTCATAAAGTTGCTCATATTATTGATCATCTCGCTATACTGGTATATCTCAATAGGATTCAGGTCATACTCGAAACCGCCATACGCCGCAGCCTGCTTTCCGGCAAAAACAGACAAGTGCTTGTTGAACCTAACGCCAATAGCAGCATAGTCTATCGAGTTCGGCAAGTTGTCAATCATATTATTTCCATCGTTGCTGCGGTTAAGTCGCTGACGCCAACGATACGACAACCAATCGGTGATGTTACCCTTCGCCTCAATGCGCAACTGGCTCATATTGAAAGCACCCTGATTAAAGCCGCTTACACCCCCTTGATTAAATTTAGCATCGAACGAACCGTGCATATTCATATAAAGATTGAACCGGTCACTCTTTTTCTCAATTTTAGCCACTCTTTCAAAAAGCGACTTTTCGCCTTTGCAACAATTTTCATCACCCGACGACACCTGAGCCGAAGCCCAGCAAGCCGCAAATGTCAAACAAGCAAAAGCAATGCTTCTCATTTTCATAACAGAACCTCTTTATTAGTAATTATTAAAATACTCCTGAATTTTCTTCCAGTCATTAGTTTTTGTAAGCGCGAGCATAAGCAAGATACGCGCTTTCTGCGGGTTCAACCCCCACGATGCCACAAAGTGATACTTCTCATCGTCAACCTCGGCATCGAGTGTAGTAGCACCTGTAGGCACACGCGAAGAACGCACAACGGCTACACCCTCTTTACGAGCCTTTACAAGTTCGGGAAAAACGTCTTTATAGATATTTCCGTTACCCACACCGGCATATACTATACCCTTGTAACCGTGCTCGACCATCATTTTCACAACATCACCATCGGCGTTTGCGTAACCGTATGCAATACCGACCTTTGGCAGAGCCTTAAGACCATCAATATTAAAATAAGGTCTGCGTGTCTCGTTCCACAAAGCTTTTTTTCCGTGAACATAATCTATGCACTTACTCTTGCCCTCCTCGGGTGCCGAGTAATAAAAGACCTCACTGTTATGTATGTACCCCAACGCTCCCGAATTAGGCGACTGGAAAGTCTCGACGCTGGTAGTGTTTGTTTTTGTAACATCTGCAGCACCGTACACCTTGCCGTTCATACACACAAGCACACCACGATGCTTCGACGCCTCGGACGCAGCAGTCACCACCGCATTATATAAATTAGCAGGACCATCGGCACTTATAGCCGTAGACGGACGCATTGCGCCAACCAGCACCACAGGCTTGTCACTCTTCACTACAAGACTCAGAAAGAAGGCAGTCTCTTCCATAGTATCGGTTCCGTGAGTAATCACAACGCCATTAACGTCGGCACGGTCAAGCAGTTCGTTAACTCTCTTGGCAAGCACAATCCACACATCGTTGTTCATATCCTGTGACCCGATGTTCACAACCTGCTCGCCCTCGACATTTGCAACGTCCTTGATTGCCGGTACTGCATCGAGCAATGTAGCAATGGCAACCTGCCCGGCTGAATAGTTGCTTTTTGTAGCCGAAGAACCGGCTCCGGCAATAGTTCCACCTGTAGCCAAAATGTAAACTTTGGGCAACTCCTTTGCACAAGCCATTGTCAACGACAGCAGCGACAAGACCACAAACGTAAAAACTCTTCTCTGTAAAGTCATAAAACAATAAATTAAGGTTAAAATTCGTGTTATTGTTAATTAAACACCCGCCAACACCTTTTTGTTGCATAAAGGCAAACACGTCTCTTTATATAAACTATGCGAAGATAGTTTAATTTTATCAATTTTTATATAAAAAGCATCTAAGTGGAATAAAAAATTTGCAATTACAGCACATACCCTTATTTTTGCAGTATCAAAACCACAAAGCAACCCTTTATGCCCATTATAGAAATAGAGTCACTCCACCACCCCGGAGTCGAGATTTTCAGCACCCTCACCGAGGCACAGTTGCGCAAAGAGCACGAAAAAAGCGAGGGGATATTCATTGCCGAAAGTCCCAAAGTAATAAACGTCGCACTCGAAGCCGGGTACAAGCCCGTTGCTCTATTATGCGAAAAGCGCCACATTACAGGCGACGCAGCCGGCATCATAGAACGCTGCGGCGACATTCCACTCTACACCGGCGAGCGCGAACTTCTTGCAAGCCTCACGGGATATACCCTCACACGCGGAGTACTATGCGCAATGCGCCGTCCCGCCGAACCGAGCATAGAAAGCGTGTGCAACAACGCTGAACGCATTGTGGTTATTGACGGAGTTGTAGACACGACCAATATTGGCGCCATTTTTCGTTCGGCAGCAGCATTAGGCATTGACGCGGTACTACTCACACGCAACTCCTGCGACCCACTCAACCGCCGTGCCGTGCGCGTGTCTATGGGGTCGGTTTTTCTTGTCCCCTGGACCTGGCTCGACCACGATATAACCCACTTAAACAGCATAGGCTTCACTACAGCAGCAATGGCACTTACCGACAATTCAATATCCATTGACGACCCGCTGTTGCGCACAATCCCCCGTCTTGCAATAATAATGGGCACCGAAGGCGACGGCCTCCCGGCAGAAACCATCGCAGCGTCGAACCACGTAGTACGCATACCAATGTCACATAATGTCGATTCACTCAATGTCGCAGCCGCAGCCGCTGTCGCATTTTGGGAACTACGTGTCCGCTAAACAACAAAAAGCCTTATATTACAACATCAACAAAGGATCATTATCCGCCCAAAGGAACAAGGAAAAACACAGTTTAATCAAATTTAAGAATAAATATTAGGTTAATTAAATATAAAAAAGCAATTTTGCATATTGTGAACTATAACAAACTAACTATACATTTATGAAACAAAAGATTCTTTTAATTTTAGCACTTGTGTGCTTCTCATTCTCGGCCGGAGCTACAGCCGCCGAAAAAAACAAGAAACCGTTTGTAATTCCCGAGATTCGTGAGTGGAAAGGCGCAACCGGTCAGTTCCAGATAACCCCGGAGACAAAAATCGTCTGTTCGCCCGAACTTATGGAAGTTGCCACACTTTTTGCAGCCGACTACAGCAAAATGTTCGACGCCGACCTTAATGTTGCTACCGGCAAAGCCTCTAAGGGCGATATAACCCTTACACTCAAGCAGAACAAAAAGCTTGGCGACGAGGGTTACACCATCAAGATAAGTAACAAAGTAGAAATTACAGCCACCACCACAAGAGGCGCAATATGGGCAACACGCACCATTCTGCAGATAGCCGAGCAAAACGGTGGCAAATTGCCAAAAGGCAACATCGTCGACTACCCCGACTACGAAATGCGCAGTTTTATGCTCGACTGCGGCCGCAAGTACATACCCATAAGCTTCCTGCACGAATATGTCGATTTTATGGCGTACTACAAGATGAACACTTTCCACATTCACCTCAACGACAACGCCTTCAAGCAATACTTTGAGCACGACTGGGCAAAGACCCCGTCGGGATTCCGTCTGGAGAGCGACTTCTTCCCCGGCCTCACATCACGCGACGGCTACTACACAAAGAAAGAATTTATCGACCTGCAAAAACACGCCGAATCTATGGGTGTCGAAATTATCCCCGAATTTGACGTACCCGCACACTCGCTCGCATTTGTACACTATCGTCCCGAGCTCGGCAGCAAAGATTACGGTCTCGACCACCTCGACCTTTTCAAGGAGGCAACATACAGTTTCGTCGACTCACTCTTTATGGAGTACCTCGGCGGTGACGAGCCCGTATTCCGCGGTCCTCGCTTCCACGTAGGAACCGACGAATACTCGAACCGCGACACAGCCGTTGTCGAGAAGTTCCGCTACTTCACCGACCACTGCATACGCGAGGCCGAGAAATACGGCAAGCAGGCTTGTGTATGGGGCGCACTTACACACGCCAATGGCAAGACCCCTGTCAAGGTTGACAACGTGCTTATGTACGCTTGGTACAACGGCTATGCAAACCCCAAAGATATGATGGCATTAGGATACGACCTTATCAGTATTTCCGACGGCTGGACCTACATTGTACCTGCAGCAGGATACTATTACGACTATCTAAACTGCCACAACCTATACCACAACTGGACACCTGCACAAATTGGTGACCAGAAATTCGATGAGAAACACCCACAAATCAAGGGAGGTTCATTCGCCGTGTGGAACGACCACGCCGGTAACGGAATAAGCACAAAAGACATACACTACCGAGTATTCCCGGCAATGCAGACAATGGCTGTAAAAATGTGGACAGGAGCCAAGCCCACTGTACCCTACGAAGATTTTGACAAAGCACGCCTTGCACTGAGCGACGCACCCGGCCTTAACATTGCCGGCCGTTTCAGTGGCGAAAAAAGAACACTCATCGAACTGCCCGAACTTACAGCAGACACCAACGTTCGCAGCACAACCGGCATTCGCGAGATTGGCTACGAGTACAGCGTGTCGTTCGACATCGACTATACAGCCGAGAGTAAAGGCACCAAGCTGTTCAGTTCACGCGACGCAGAATTCTACCTCAGCGACCCAATCAGCGGCAAGATAGGCTTCTCACGCGACGGTTACCTCAACACTTTCAATTACAGCTTCTACCCCGGCGAGCAAGCACACGTTACCATCAGCGGCAACCAGAACGAAACAATGCTCTACGTAAATGGTAAACTTGTCGAAAAGCTCAACAAGCAGACAATATACCACAACGAAGGCGGCAAGGACAAGATGTACTATGTACGCACACTTGTGTTCCCGCTTGAGCAGACCGGACACTTCAGAAGCAATATCACAAACTTCAAGGTAGTAAATTTCAGCAAGTAAAATACACTGAAAATACAACAGCGGCCGCAGAATTCTGCGGCCGCTGCTTTTTGCCATAATTAAACGAACAAAGTACAAGAAACGCTGTTAATCATACTGACACCGGGCAACCATTGCCACAAAACAACAGCGTATGAAAACAATTACAATCACGTCTGTACTTCTGATGCTTCTGACAAGCAGTCAAGTACACTCACAAGAAAAAAAAGAACCAAGAGGTAAAGCAATAGTAGAAGTCTACACAAACTTCCACAGTGGGTTCGGAGCCGCAAGAAACGACAGAGGCTTTGAACTTGAGCGTAGCTACATTGGGTATCAATACCATTGGGGACACAGTATAACAGTAAAAGGAGTCGTCGACATAGGAGTTTCGGACGTCGTAGACGGTTACCAGAACATCGCCTACATAAAAAACGCCCTCATCAGCTGGAACGCAGGAGCATTCACACTAAACGGCGGGTTAATAACAAACACACAGTTCAACTACCAAGAGAATTTCTGGGGCTACCGCTACATATACAAGTCCTTCCAGGATTATTACAAGTTCGGCAGCAGCGCCGATTTAGGAATATCAGCCACGTACAAATTCGCCAAATGGCTATCGTCCGATATTATTATAGCCAACGGAGAAGGATATAAAAAAATACAAACAGGCAATGGACTCCTGTACGGCATCGGTGTAACAATCACCCCAGTCAAGGGATTATCTATGCGCTTTTATGCAAGCCTGAACGAAGCACCGGACAAAGGGAAAGAAATTGTAAACTATGCAATGTTCGCAGGATACAAACACCGCTATTTTTCAGTAGGAACCGAGTATAACATTATGCGCAACCACAACCACACCCGAGGTCACAATCTCTATGGATTCTCACTCTACGCATCGGGAGCCCCCACCCGTTGGTTCGAGATATACGCACGCACCGACGGTCTTATGTCGAACGGCAGTTGGAACGAACTGAACGACGAGGTTGCAATATTGGCAGGAGTACAGTTCAAATTGGGAGAGTATGTTAAAATAGCCCCCAACTTCAGAATGAGCATACCAAAGTCAAAAGAGAAAGAGAGCCTCTATTACGCCTATATAAGCTGCTCTTTCGGGCTGTAACAAGCGTCAACAGAAAAGCTGATTATGTTCAAATATACCACTGATAGATGCAACAACGCCGGCGGCCTCATCAAGCGACCGCCGGCGTTATATTAGAACCTACTATACATTATGTTTACTGAGGGTAAAATCAAACCTTAATCCACCATTCGGGCGGTTGGCAATAGTTATTGTGCCACCGTGGAATTGAACTGCGTGCTTTACTATGGCGAGCCCGAGACCCGTGCCGCCTTTTTGGCGGGAACGCCCCTTGTCCACACGATAGAATCGTTCAAAGAGGCGTGACATATGTTTCTGTTCAACACCCTTGCCATCGTCCTCAAAGCGGATACGACACATCTTGTTGTTATTTTCGAGCAGCAATATATAGATGTTTCGCCCCTCCGAATAGGCAATGGCATTCTCGGTTAGGTTGCGGAATATTGAGCCAATCAACGAAGGGTTGCCATCAACGACAACTTCGTCGCTAAAATCAGTATGCAGCATCAAGCGTTCATCTTCGGGCAACATCTCCAGTTCCTTAGCCACCTCATCAATTATATCGTTAACAACAACTCTCTCCTTGCCAATCAAAGCACTGCCATCTTCAATTCGAGTGATTAGCGACACATCGTTAAGCAGTCGGCGAAGGCGGTCGTTGTGGGCATAGCATCTCTCGATAAGCTCCTGACGTTTCTCTTCGCAAAGATTGATGCCCGAAAGCAATGTCTCAAGGCATACCTGAATAGATGCTACGGGAGTTTTCAGTTCGTGGTTAATATTATTTGTCAATTGTCGTTTGAGACGATTTTTCTCTTGCTCAGACTCGTAACGATTAACTCGCTCTATATCCTTTCCAAGTTTGCGAGTGGTAAAATATGCCACCACGCTCATTGCAAGCGTGATTGAAACCATCACAACAAGGAATGACCAATCTGTTTCAAGCAGGTCTTGCAGGGTACTTGAATATGGTATAGCTGTACGGACAACTACTCGCTCACCTCGTGTTGCAGAGTAAAAGTAATCCCGTCCATCACTCGTAGATTGTCTGCTGATATTATGCCCCGAGCCTCTGACCAAAGCATCAGCCACTTCCGGACGACCCCGGTGATTATCGAGTGAGTCAAGCGGTATGGCATTGTCGTAGATAACAGCACCCGTAAGAGTGATAATAGATATTCGCAACTCATCAAAAGGCTTGTCGTGTGCAGCAATATAATCTTCATACACCTCTCCATCTTCAATCGTTGTGAGCAGATGGCGATTATACTGCTGCAACTGAGCATTCAAGAACTCCGATTTATACTCTTTCTCTCTTATATATTGGTATCCAATAAAGCATAGCACCATTGCCCACGAGAAGGCAATGAGTTGCAAAAACAATCGTTTGTGATATGATTTTTTAGTCTCGGAAGCCATAGCCAAAGCCTGAACGGGTTACAATATAGGAGCCGTATGCTCCAATCTTCGAGCGTACTCGGGTAATATTGACATCAATAGTGCGGTCAAGAACCACAACTTCGTCACTCCACACACTGTTTAAGATTTGCTCACGTGAGCAAATCTTTCCTCGATGTTGAATCAAGTAGGCAAGCAATTCAAACTCTTTTCGCGCGAGCTTCACCTCCTCGCCATCGACCGTGCAACGCTTAAACTCCAAATCAAGGCATAATCCATCAACCACTAAACGGTTCGGTTTTTCAGACGAAACATTGTTTCCTTTATGTGATGCCGTTCGACGCAAAACACTCTTAACTCGTGCAATGACATTACGCACGGTGTAGGGCTTCATAATATAATCATCGGCACCAAGGTTTAGCCCCATAACCATATCGTCCTCCGTATCACGTGCCGTGCAGAATATAATGGGAATATCGGCTGTCGCGAGATTGGCTTTAAGCATCTTAGCCATCTTTATACCACTAATCTCACCCATCATAATATCGAGCAGTATGAGCGAATACTCCGTTAAATTATAACCAAGTGCCTGCTCGGCACTAAATGCCGTATCGACATCGTACCCTTCGTTCTCGAGATTGAGTTTCAGAACCTCACACAGGGTCTCCTCGTCATCTACAATCAATATACGATTTGTTACCATATACCTACCACATAATTACTCCACAAAAGTACAACGTTTCAGCGAATGGCGGAACAGCAGAAACAAGATTTAATAAAAATGTAATATTTTGTTCACTCTCAGCATTTCACGAAAGCCTAATTATTTTGAAACATTTATGAAACAATTTCGCAATTACTTTGCAATCGAAAATTTATACAGATTCTATGGGAATATTACAAATCTTTACATTATTAGGAGCATTGGGTATGTTCCTTTACGGAATGAACCTGATGAGTTCGGGCCTGCAAAAGGCTGCAGGCGAGAAACTAAGAGGATTCTTGTCGGCTATGACATCAAACCCCTTTAAGAGCGTGATGACAGGATTGGGTATAACAACCATTATCCAATCCTCATCGGCTACCACCGTAATGGTAGTCAGTTTTGTCAATGCAGGTCTTTTGACCCTTGCCCAGGCCATAGGGGTGATTATGGGTGCCAACATCGGTACAACCGTGACGGCTTGGATGGTATCGTGGTTGGGCTTCAAGGCCGACATCTCAGTCTTGGCTGTGCCATTGATGCTGCTGGGCTTTCTATTTTCTAACTCTAAAAAAGACCAGCGCAAGAATATCGGTGAGCTAATCGTTGGCTTCAGCCTCTTGTTTCTTGGTCTTTCGTTTATGAAAGATTCGGTACCCGATTTGCGAGAAACGCCTCAGGTGCTGGAGTTTGTCAGCACGTGGTCTTCACACGGGTTTGGTTCAGTGCTTCTGTTCCTCGCCTTCGGTACTATATTGACCCTTGTGCTGCAATCCTCATCGGCAACAATGGCCATTACGCTCATTATGCTCAGTATGGGCTGGATACCGTTCCAAATGGCGTGTGCTATGGTGCTGGGTGAGAATATCGGTACTACTATCACAGCAAACATCGCAGCATCGATAGGAAACACACAGGCAAAGCGTGCGGCAATGTCGCATACCATATTTAACGTGTTTGGTGTCATTTGGGCATTGATACTCTTCAAGCCATTCTTGCAGGTGGTTGGTTTTATTATCGAAGTCGTGTTTGGGCTGCCCAACCCAGCTACGGAAGGATTTATAGTAACAGATTCAAATACAGCGGAGGGGGCAGCAGCGCTATATGGTCTTTCAATGCTACATACGCTATTTAATTTGACCAATACGCTATTGCTCGTTTGGTTTACCAAGCAGATAGCCAAAGTAGTGAGCTGGATTATATCCGCTCCGAAAAATCAAGAGAAGGAGGTCTTTCGCTTGCAATACATTTCAGCAGGACCGCTGGCTACTCCCGAGTTGTCGGTCGAGCAAGCTTTTAACGAGATTATCCATTTCGCGCAAATCTCAAAAAATGGTGCTCTCTACGCACAAAATGCAATCAACGAGGCCGACACCAACAAATTTGAGGAGTTGAGAAAGAAACTTGTGAAGTATGAAGAAATCTCCGACCGCATCGAGTACGAGATAGCGACATTCCTCAATAGCGTGTCAGCCGAAGAGATTAGCGAGAGTACTTCCATCAAGATAAAGGCAATGTATAAGATTATTGGCGAATTAGAGTCGTTGGGCGACTCGTGCGAGGCTATCAGCCGCATCTTGTCAAGAAAGAATATACACAACAAGCATTTTAATGAAGAGGCAATAAAGAATCTCAACCTAATGGCCGATGCCGTAAGTATGGCGTACGATGTTATGATTGAGAATCTGACGGCGGCCCATAAGGGTGAACTCGTCGATATTGCGAACGCTTACAATGCCGAGAATCAGCTCAATACTCTGCGGAATAATCTCCGCGACGCGGTTATAGAGGAGATTGAGAACGATGGTAGAAACTATCAGACAAGCGTTTACTATATGGATATTGTCAACGAATACGAGCATATGGGCGACTTTATGATAAATGTGTCACAAGACCTCGAACGTGCATTTATCCGCAAATAACCTGTTTAATATAAATATAATAAGGATTGTGTTACTCTTTTTGTGTAGAGGGTAACACAATCTTTTTTACACCTATCATTTAACGAATCTCTAATTCTTTTGAAATGTTTATGAAATGTATTGCCGATACTTTTGCAGTGTGAGAAACAAGAAACAAACATTAACTTAAAAACATTATTTAACTATGAAGAAAATGGTAATCTTGGCAGGTCTTTTAGCCTGCACTGGTATCAACACACAGGCACAAGATACCGCAACCACAGAACCTAAGGGAAAGGCAATTGTTCAGGTCTTTGGAAACTTCCACGCAGGATTTGGCGAGCTTAACAACGATATGGGGTTTGAGCTTGACCGCAGCTATTTGGGTTACGAGTACAAGCTCGATGATGCTTTAACAGTCAAGGGTGTAATGGATATTGGAAAATCGAAGAACGTAGATGACTATCACCGCATCGCCTACATAAAGAACGCTATGGTATCGTGGAAAAGGGGCAACCTGACGCTTAATGGTGGTCTTATATCGACCACTCAGTTCAATTTTCAAGAAAAGTTCTGGGGATACCGTTACATTATGAAGTCGTTTCAGGACCAATACAAATTTGGCAATAGCGCCGATTTAGGTATCTCCGTGGCTTACAAATTTGCCGATTGGGTATCGGCAGATGCAATTATCGTTAATGGCGATGGTTACAAAAAGATTCAGGTAAACGATGGTCTTAATTACGGCCTTGGCGTTACACTTACACCCGTTAAAGGCTTCCATATTCGCCTATATGGCGGCTTGAATGAAAGCGGTATAGATGGAAAGGCAAGCACTGTGAATATGGCCGCTTTTGCCGGTTACAAGCACAAGCAGTTTACCATTGGTGCAGAGTACAACCATATGATAAATGCATCTTACACTGAAGGCAACGAGCAATTCGGTTACTCGGTATTTGGTTCGGTTAAGGTTGCAAAAAATTCAGAGCTCTACGCTCGTTTCGATGACCTATACTCAAACGATGATTGGAACATTGCCAAAGACGAGCGTGCTGCAATACTCGGTGCTCAGTTCAAGTTGGGTAAGTATGTAAAGATTGCACCTAACTTCCGAATGAATATGCCAAAGGCTGATGGTGTAAAAAACACATATTCGGCATACATAAACTGCTACTTCGGATTATAACAACAACAAGTTTAATTCATTAAAACACAAGAATATATGAAAAACATTTTCAAGTCAGCAATGACATTAGTCGTAGTCCTTGCAATGGTATCTTGCGGCGGTAAAGCCACAAATGGCAGCCGTGAGGCTCAGGAACTATCGGGTGCCGGTGCAACATTCCCACTCCCATTCTACAATGTTGTGTTTGAGAATTTCTCACAAGTAAACGGCGACGTAGTTGCGTATGGCGGTATCGGCTCTGGTGGTGGCGTCCGTAACTTGCGTGACAAGATTGTAGATTTTGCCGGCAGCGATGCGTTCCTTACCGATAAGGAGATGGCAGAGATGGCTCCCGTGGTACATATCCCAACTTGTATGGGTGCTGTGGTGTTGGCTTACAACCTCGACGGTGTTAAAGACCTGAAACTATCGGGAGAGATTATCGCAGACATCTTTGCCGGCAACATTAAGATGTGGAACGATGAGCGTTTGGTTGCTCTCAACCCGAATGTAACACTCCCCGCAGAGTCTATTATCCCGGTATTCCGTTCAGACGGTTCGGGTACAACATTCGTTTTTACCGACTATTTGACAAAGGTCAGCCCTATGTGGAAAGAGAAGTTCGGTGCGGGCAAGTCGGTAAATTTCCCATCGGGACAGGCAGCAAAGGGTAATCCCGGTGTAGCCGGTGTCATAAAGCAGACCAAGAACTCTATCGGTTATGTAGGCTCGGAGTATGCCTTTGCACAAAAGATTCCATTCGCTAGTATCCAGAACGCAAGAGATGAATTTGTACTACCTTCATCTGCTACAATTTCGGCAGCAGCTTCAGGCGTAATTCCAGCTGACACTCGTTGCTCAATCACCAATGCCGAGGCAGCAGGCGCATATCCAATCTCTACCTTTACCTGGACGATTATCTACAAAGAGCAGAACTATTCGGACCGCAGCAAGGAGCAAGCTATTGCAACACTCGACCTCTTGAAATATATCCTTTCCGATGAGGCTCAGCAGATAACCTCCGAGGTTCATTATGCTCCACTTCCTGCAAAAGCAAAGGAGTTGAGTCTGACAAACTTGAAGACCGTAACTTTTGACGGTGTGGCAATATTGCAATAACAGACAGCTATGAACGATAAATTATATAAAATCCTATTGTTCGCAGCAGCATTGATAATGCCCGTAGTGTGCGGGGGCGTGGTTTACGCCCTCGTCACCGACGCATACGATGCCTTTGAGCACTTCGGATTCTTTAAGTTCCTAACCTCGTCGGAGTGGAGCTATACCGAGGGAGCGGAGCAATATGGAGCCTTGCCATTCATCACAGGCACGCTGATGACAACCCTGCTGGCGCTCATCTTTTGCATACCTTTCTCCCTGCCCGTGGCACTCTTCGTGGGGGAATACTTCAAAGGAACAAAGGTGTCAGCCGTGTTGAGCACCGTAACCGACCTGTTGGCTGGTATCCCCTCTATTATCTATGGTCTATGGGGATTCTACACTTTGCGACCAATCATTATGGCCCTCAATATCTCGCCTCAAGGCTCAGGCATATTAACCGCCTCGTTGGTCTTGGCTATTATGATTATCCCTTATGCAGCATCACTCAGTACCGAGTTTATAAAGATGGTGCCGAATGAGTTTAAAGAGGGTGCATATAGTCTTGGAGCAACCCGTGCCGAGGTTATCCGCAAGGTTGTGTTCCCCGTTGCCGGTTCAGGTATCTTCTCGTCGTATGTGTTGGCTATTGGCCGTGCGTTGGGTGAAACGATGACTGTTACGATGCTCATAGGCAACACGAACAATATCCCCGACTCTATTACCTCTACAGGCAATTCTATGGCGTCAATCATAGCCAACCAATTTGGCGAAGCCGACGATTTGCGACTATCATCACTTATTGCTATTGGTTTGATTCTCTTCCTGATAACCGCAGCAATCAATATGGTGGGCAAGATAATGATTAAACGAGCTAGAATAGTATAATATGAATAGATTAAAACTAAAGAATCGCTTGGCAAAGGACAAACTTATGCTATGGGGCGTATGCCTTCTTGCAGCCTTTACAGCCGTGCCACTGATTGCCATTTTGGGCGAAGTGCTGTTGCGTGGTTATGACCAGCTATCGTGGTCGTTCTTTACCGAGCCTACACCGACGGCCTACAAGGCGATGAAGGCAATCGAGGCGGGAGAACCTATTCCCGGAGGCATCGCAAACGGAATTATAGGTACAATGATTATGCTCGGTATGGCGGTTGTTGTTGCAGTTCCCGCAGGTATCTTGTGCGGTGCATTCCTTGCAGAGAACAGCAAGAACCGCTTTGCGCAGACGGTAAGTTATTTGACTGACCTTCTGCAAGGCACGCCATCGGTCATTATCGGTATCATAACCTATATTTGGATTGTCGTGCCAATGAGGGGCTATTCGGCAATCGCGGGTAGCGTATCACTTTGTATTATGATGCTTCCGCTTATTATACGCTCAACCGAGGAGACGCTAAAGATTCTCCCTGCATCGCTCAAAGAGGCGGGATTGGCACTTGGTGGCAACAAGGCACGAGTGATGATGAAAGTACAGTTTCCCGCCGCCTTTGGAGGTATCTTTACAGGCGTGTTGCTTGCCATTTCACGAGTGATTGGCGAGACCGCACCGTTGATGTTTACAGCACTCGGTTGCTCGCTTATACGCTTCTCTATCGACAAACCTATTTCGGCAGTACCACTGCTTATATGGGAGTTCTTTAACGACCCTAACCTACAAGAACTCATTTGGGGTGCATCGCTTTTCCTCTTGTTATTCGTACTTACATTAAACCTTACCGCTAAATATCTTGCAAAGAAATGGAATCAGTAAAACCTATATTGGAGTTTAAAAAGACTTGCGTATCATATACCAAGCAAACAATGGCTGTTAAATATGTATCGGCGTCCATTGAGCGAAACACAATCACGGCTATTATGGGTCCTTCGGGCTGTGGTAAATCGACACTCCTGCGTGCCGTAAACCTTATGCACAGCCTCTACCCGAATATCCGTGTCGATGGTGAAATTCTGCTTAATGGCGAAAATATCCTCAAGATGGAACCTATTGATGTGCGTCGCCGTGTGGGTATGGTATTCCAACGACCTGCACCGTTTCCAACTATGAGCATCTACGACAATGTGTTGTCGGGATTTTCACTGAACGGCATCAGGCTCTCAAAAGCAGAAAAAGATGCCACCGTTGAGCGTTGCTTAAAAAGCGTATCACTCTGGGAGGAGGTAAAAGATGTGCTGAACAAGAAAGGCACATTCCTTTCAGGTGGTCAGCAGCAGCGATTGTGCATCGCCCGAGCCTTAGCGATGAAGCCAGATGTGCTTCTGATGGACGAACCGACATCGGCACTCGACCCCATTGCGACCAAGCATATCGAGGAACTACTTTTGGAGTTGCAGAAAGAGGTTACAATCCTTATCGTTACCCATAATATGGGACAAGCAAAGCGCATATCCTCAAAATCAATGTTTATGTATCTGGGTGAACTTATTGAATATGGCGACACCGAAACATTGTTCAGCAATCCTGTTGACGAAAGAACCAAAGCCTATCTTACGGGCAAAATGGGCTAATGACATTACGGCAATAGCACAAATTCAGTTTATCCATTGGCTATAACCCCAAACGGAGTAAACTTATTCTTGCTTTGATTGCATAAAATATGCTGGCGAAAAAAGAGATTATTGCAACTTCTATTTTCGTCAGCATTATTTTTAAACCTTTGCAGTGTCGGAGACGAAAGAAAACAGAAATAATCGTCTACTACGACAGCAAATTCAGCTATTCTTTCACTCTCTGCAAATGCCACATAGCGTGTCCAAGGAAGGTAGTTCTCTCGACACGTTCAAAACCCAAAGAAGAATAAAGAGCCTCGGCGCGAGGATTCTCAAGGTCCACAAGCAAGCCCACACGTTCGGCACCCGAACCAAAAGCCCTTTGTGTAGCCTCGCACAACAGCGCACGCCCAACGCCACAACCACGATATTGCGACAACACAGCTAAAGAATCAATATAGAATTCCCCTTCGGCAGTTTCATCTTCAATTTTCAAGACCTCGCCAAACCGTTGCTGCATAATAGCATACAACGGCGCACGAAGTTCGTGCAAACGCCCACCGTCGTAACCTATTATCGCCCCAGCCGGCACCCCGTCAACCTCGGCAACAAGAGCATTGCAGAAACTGTACTGCGCATCGTCACGTCCGGCAAGTTCCACAAAAATATCATACAAGGGGTGAGTCTCATCAGCGCCAAGCGCCATTACCACCACCAACCCCAGAAAGCAAGCATCAGCCCGCACAGCTTCACGTATTACAATATTCCTTTCTTTCATAACGCGAAGATACAAAATTTAAGAATAAAAAAGCAAACTCCGGCATCTTGCCACACAATAAAAACAGATATATTTTTCATATTTTGCTCGTTTGATTGTACCTTTGCAGTTATAAAAATCACAAAAAAGAATATATGCTAAAAAAAATAACAATCTCGCTCACGACAGCCATTATGGCACTACTCCCGAGCGTGACAACAGCACAGACCTTGTCTACCCGATACGAGGCCGGCGGCCTTGTCGGAAGCGGCAACTACGCACCAATGTGGCACACCGCCAACCGTCAGGGAGCGTGGAGCCTTGACAGTTCACAAGCACAAGCACGCATAGGCGTGAGTGGAGAGCACAATTTCAGCAACAGCAAAATAAACCTCCAGTGGGGCGCCGATATTATAGGCGGCTACAACCTAACCTCACCGATTTTCGTACAACAGGCCTATTTTGACTTCAATTGGAAGAGATTGCACATTTCAGTAGGCCAAAAAGAGCGATGGTGCAACCACAAGAACCCGCGTCTTTCAACTGGCGCATTAGTGGAAAGCGGCAATGCACGTCCCATACCTCAGATAAGAATCGCCCTACCCGAATATTGGAATATTCCCGGAACAAAAGGGTGGTTAGGCATTCGCGGCCACCTTGCTTACGGACTATTCACCGACGAAAACTGGCAACGCAATTTTGTTGCCGAAGACAAAGCACACACATCGGGTGTACTCTACCACTCCAAAGCCGGATTTATGCGCATAGGAAACGAAAATAAATTTCCATTAACGGCAGAAATCGGGTTACATATGGTAACGCAGTTCAGCGGAACATCGCACAACCGCCTTAACCGCCCCGGCAACACTTTTACAAACCCGACACGAATAAAAGATTTTTTCTATGCGTTAATTCCGCTAAAAGGAGACAGCCAATACAACATTGCCGACCAGGTAAACGTTGCCGGAAATATGCTCGGCAGCTGGTTAGGCGCAATAACGTGGAAAGAGAACAAATGGGCTGCGCGCTTCTACTATGAACACACATTCGAAGACCACTCACAAATGTTCTGGGAATACGGTTTATGGACAGAACAGCTGGTAGGTATTGAGTTTGAGTTAAACAATTTCAAGTGGATAAAAAGCGTAACTCTTGAATACTTCAACCTCAAGGACCAGTCCGGCCCCATCTATCACGACAAAACCGCGCTCATTCCCGAACAAATAAGTTGTCGCGACAATAACTACTGGCACCACACATACAATGGCTGGTTCAACTATGGAATGATGATAGGCACTCCGTTGATAACCTCACCAGCCTACAACACCGACAAGACGCTTGACATTTACAACAACCGCGTCGAAGCCTTCCACGCAGGAATCGAGGGCACGCTACTCAAATGGTTAGACTATCGCCTGCTGCTTACAAGAAGCAACAACTGGGGAACATACAGCCAACCATTTAAAGATATAAAAGTAAACACATCGGGGCTTGTCGAATTTACATTCAAACCCTCATTTATGAAAAAATGGAGCATCACCACCTCATTCGCATTCGACAAAGGCGACCTTTATGGCGACAACTACGGAGGTATGATAACTATTACGCGCAACAACATTTTCAACCTAAAGAAGTAAGAAAATATGAAAAGAACAGCATATATATTATTGGTAACAATCCTGCTTTTCTCGTGCCAGAAAGCCGACCACAACGGCGACCTTGGAGGCTTTTGGAAGCTGCTTAGAATTGAGAAAGCCGAAGATAATTCCGTTATAGACACAAGAGACGAAGACCGATTCTGGAGTTTCCAGCTTAATATGACACAAATTGGCGGTCATAAAGGTTATTTTCAGCACGTTGGCGACTCGATATACATTCAACTGAAAACCGCGCAGGCAACCACAGACCTCAGCGAATTTGGAATATACACCCCACTGGACGAGCGACTAAAAGTGCTCCATCTCGAGAGAAGCAAGATGATTCTAAGATCCCAAAAAGCCACTCTTACATTCAGGAAATTCTAACCCACCCAAAAAAAAATGAACCTAGAACTATTTATTGCACAACGCCTGTACGGCACACGCAAAGGAGCAGAACGCATATCACGTCCGGCTGTCACCATTGCGCAATGGGGTGTTGCCATAGGCACAATAATAATGATTGCATCTATATGCATTATTGTAGGGTTCAAGCAACAAGTGAGAGAAAAAGTCTTTGGCTTCGGCGGTCACATTCAAATAACAGCCTACGACACATACGGTAACGACGAGGCCTCCATAACCACCGACAGCACACTGCTCAACACCCTCGCAAATACAGCAAATATCAAGAATGCCGCCCCTATCGTCCAAAAAACCGGAATGATTGTAGCCAACGACGAATACGAAGGCGTGATGATAAAAGGCATAGACAGCAATTACGACCTCTCCTTTATTAAGTCACATATTGTAGAAGGTACAATCCCGAATTTCAGCGATACGGTAACAACATCAAGCATAATACTCTCACAAGCAACAGCCGGCAAGGTTGGAGTAAAGGCAGGCGATAGAATAAACATTTATTTTCTCGACAAAGGCATAAAAGTGCGCAAATTGACAGTAGCTGCGCTATACACCACGCATCTGACAGAATTTGACAACGCCTTTGCAATAACCGACATACACACTATGCGCGGTATAAACGCCTGGGCAAACGACAAAGCTTCGGCAATAGAGATTACCACAAAAGACTACAGCCGCCTCGACGCGACGAGAGACGCCGTTATTGACGCAGCCACCGCAGCATCGTTCCGCAGCGGAGAATCATACCTTGTACCCACAATAGAGGAACTCTACCCGGCAATGTTCGCGTGGCTAAGCGTGCTCGACCAGACAGTGTGGCTAATTCTTATTATCGTTGTATGCATAGCCGCATTTACAATGGTGTCGGGCCTGCTCATTATAATACTTGAGAAAAGCACTCTTATTGGAATATTAAAAGCCATAGGAGCTAAAAACGTTGCCATTAGAAAGATATTCATCTACTACGCCTGCTTTATCATCGGACGCGGCCTGATAACAGGCAACATCATAGGAATGCTACTATGTTATATTCAGCAACAGTATAAAATAATATCCATAGACCCCGAAATGTACTATATGGACCGTGTACCCATTGAATTCACGTGGTTACTTGTACCGATGAACATTGCAATGTTTATAATATCGGTTACCGTCCTTCTTCTGCCCGCAATGCTTATTTCAAAAATTGAACCTACAAAAGCAATAAAGTTCGAATAAACCAAAGGTGGCTGAAAATTTCAGTCACCTTTGGTTTATTTTAAACAAGTAAATCTGCTTCAGATTCAATCATTGATATCGGTCGAGAGCACCGCCTTCGGCAATTCACGACAGTTATACCCGAACGACATAGCCTCGCCGTACGCACCGGCCGAACGTATAGCGAGAATATCACCCCGCTCTGTTGCCGGCATTTTACGGTCTTTGCAGAATACGTCCGACGATTCGCACACCGGTCCCACAACATCGTACACAGCATCAGGTTTTTCCGATGTCAGATTCTCTATTCGATGATAAGCATCGTATAGTGCCGGACGTATAAGATCGTTCATTCCGGCATCAACAACAACAAACTGCTTACAAGTACCTCGTTTAACATACGTTACACGAGTAATCAATGAGCCACATTGCGCAACAAGGCTTCGTCCAAGCTCAAAATGCAGTTGCTGACCAGGATAAAGTTTCAGATTATTGGCATACGTAGCAAAATAGAGTTCAAAATCAGGGATAGGATACTTATCGGGAGCATCATAGCGTATTCCAAGACCACCACCCACATTTATGTGAGGCAACACAAGACCACGAGTCTCATATAAAAGTTCCTGCAGTTCGTTAATTCTGCCACATAAAGCAATAAAGTCGTCCATCACAAGAATCTGCGACCCTATGTGAAAATGCAAACCAATGAGTTCTATATGCGGCATCGACTCAATAAAATCCATTACCTCGTCCAGTTGCTCATAGTTCACACCGAACTTATTTTCGGCAAGACCGGTGGTAATATTAGCGTGAGTATGTGCACCCACATTTGGGTTTATGCGTACTGCGACCTTTGCCACCACTCCACGCTCAGCGGCAAGCATCTCTATAGCCTCAATCTCGGGTATAGACTCCACATTGAAACAGAATATACCGGCATCGAGCGAAAGAGCAATCTCTTTATCGGTTTTTCCCACTCCCGCAAAGACAATCTTTCCAGCCGGAATTCCGGCATCAAGCGCAGCACGCACCTCGCCTCCACTCACACAATCGGCACCAACACCCTCACCTGCAACGACAGCCAGCAAACGCGCATTGTAATTAGCCTTAACAGCATAATGCACGTGAAAGCCGGGATACTTTGCAGCCTCACGCTTTACAGCAGCAAGAGTTGCTCGAAACAAGTCAATGTCGTAGTAATAAAAAGGAGTCTCAATCCCTGTAAAAGCCTCTATAGGAAACTGCATACGCATTATTTTTTTGAATCGAAAATTGTTGCGCTCAACGATTTAAGAGCCCTGACTTTATCCTCTTCACGTACAAGGAAAGAGATATTATAGTTGCTTCCGCCGTATGACACCATACGCACCGGAATATCCTTCATAGCCTCCATTGCACGCGCCTCAAAGCCCACATTTTCCCAATTAAGGTCACCGACAACACAAATAATGCACATATTACGGTCAACGGTGATTGTGCCAATTTTTTGAAGCTCAGCGACAATATTATCGAGTTTCCTGTCATCATCAATAGATACAGAAACACCGACCTCCGACGTACAAACCATATCGATAGAAGTCTTGTTCGATTCGAAAATCTCGAACACCTTACGCAAGAAACCGTATGCAAGCAACATTCGCCCGCTCTTGATTTTTATTGCTGTAATATTATCCTTTGCAGCTATAGCTTTAATTTCTCCCGGACAAGTAAGGTTATTGTTAATTAGAGTACCCTCGGCCTTGGGGTCCATTGTATTAAGCAGACGCACAGGTGTACCGGTCAGTTTCGCAGGGAGAATACAGGTCGGGTGCAGAATTTTCGCTCCAAAGTATGCAAGTTCGGCACTCTCCTCAAAATGCAAGTTACGCACCGGAGCGGTATTGTCAACAATACGCGGGTCGTTATTATGAACGCCATCAATGTCGGTCCAGATCTGCACCTCATCGGCATTCACAGCCGAACCAATCAGCGTTGCAGTATAATCACTGCCGCCACGTTGCAGATTATCATAAGAACCCTCGTGGTTCATACATATAAAGCCCTGAGTAATATAAATGCGACCCTTAACCTCAAAATCAACAAGAGGCAACAAATGCTCACGGATATAACCAAGATCGGGCTCACCGTTCACAGCCAGACGCATAAAATCAAGAGCATTGAGAAGTTCCACATCAAGACCAAGCTCCTTCATATAATAAGTGACAAGGTTTGTCGATATTATTTCACCCTGTGCCACAATCTCTTTCTCAAGTTCATCGGTCAACGGCTTGAATGCAAGTTCACGCAAATGCGTAAAAACCTCGTTAACCTTATTTGTTGCAGCAGAAGTTGCCGTTTCGGTTGAATACAGTTCCTTTATTGTCTGCATATACTTTGTTTGCAACACTGTAGAGTGTTCGCAAGCACCATTAGGGTTACCGTTCCTTAAGTAATTAGTAAACTCAATAAGCGAGTTTGTAGTACCCGACATTGCTGAAAGAACAATAATCTTAGTCTCGCCATCAGAAATAAGGTTCACTACATTCTGCATACGCTCAGCCGACCCGACTGACGTACCTCCAAACTTTAAAACTTTCATATTATATATTTATTCTTTTGTTTCCGACTCATCATTCATTTTCAAGGTTGCCATCTTTTCAAGATGCCTTTTCTCGCAACGATAAACCGTAGCTGGATAAGCCTTGAGCCACTGTTCATTGTGAGTAATCATCAGCACAGCCATCTTTTCTTTACGGCTGATGCTGTGCAAGAGTGCCATTATATAGTCACCAGTCTCATAATCAAGATTTCCGGTCGGTTCATCGGCAAGCAGCAGCGCCGGACGATTAAGAATTGCACGCGCTATTGCTATACGTTGCTGTTCACCGCCCGAAAGTTCGTGAGGACGCTTATACCCCTTTTGCGGAAGGCCAACAAGTTCAAGCACTTCCCTTATGCGTTCGCGACGCTGTTCGGTGCTCTTCCACCCCGTACAACGCAATACAAAGTCAAGATTTTCGTTTACAGTGCGATCCGTCAAAAGTTTAAAGTCCTGAAAAACAATACCCAGCCTCTTGCGTAATTTTTGCAGATGGCGGTTCTTTATTTTCGACATATTATATTCGTCAAACACACACGCATCGCCACACTCAATATCAACCTCGCCATAGATTGTTTTGAGCAAAGACGACTTTCCCGAACCTACAGCGCCTATAATATAGGCAAACTCGCCCTCTTCGAGCGAAAAGTTCACATTCTCTAGAATAACATTCGAGTCAATAAGTATGTCAACGTTTCTGTAATCTACAACCGACATAATACATAAATTTAAACTGCGTTGCAAAGCACTTTGACAAACACGGCCACACTCACGCAAATTATTCACAAAATTAGTGATATTTTCTCAAAAAAACGACCACTGAAGCACACTATTTTAAAAAGCAGCCCCCATAAAAGAGCAATAATGTAAAAAAACTCACTCTTACCACGAGCAATTACCATCTATAAGAAAAAAAATCATTACCTTTGTAAAGAATTAACGTGCCTATACCGCAGCAGGCACAACCATACAGTTATGATAGATTACACATCGGCTCTATTCCAAAAAGTACCCAAATATCTGCTTGAAAAGAAAAACCAAATAATTATGGTTCTTTTCGTTTCAGTGTTTGCTATCACATTCATAAACATATACAAGCCTTTCGGTTCCGACAAATGGATCGATGGCGAGCACATCACGCGCACCATATACTTCTTGTGGTCAACAATACTCGTTAGCATCGGAATGATAGTCGTAGCCATCAGCCGAGTAATAATGTACAGTTACTCGCACAAGCCCCACCACAGTATCACCGTGCTTAAATACTTTCTATGGGTATTCGTCGAACTCCTGCTACTGTCGGGCACATTCACCGTTCTTGCGCTCATCATCGGCAGCAACCTGAAGATCAGCACACACGACCCTCTCGAGATATACATCAACGCAATGCAGAATACAATCTTCATTCTTGGTATTCCATATTTCATTTGCGTTCTTTATTTCTCCTACCAGGAACGTTCGGCCAAATTAAAAGAGCTTATGAACGAGAATGTCGGTTTCAAGTCAAGCAACCTTATATCAATATACGACTACCGCGGAATATTACAGTTGTCGGTGGCAAAAGAGAACCTGCTCTACATTGAATCGGCCGACAATTATATATGCATCTGGTATCAGAAAGGCGACATTTTAAAGAAAAGGTTAATGCGCATTACAATGAAAGATATCAGCGAACAATTAACCGAAACAAACATTGTCCGTTGCCACCGCTCTTATATGGTCAATCTCGACCTTGTAAAAGTTATGCGTCGCGAAAAAGAGAACATATTTCTCGAGCTCGGTATACCCAACATAAAAGAGATTCCAATATCAAAAACATACGCCGAGGCTGTATTGCGCCGCCTTGTGCCCATTTCATAAACAAAAACAATAAGACAGTGAAGAAGATTGCTATCCTTGCATCAGGCAGCGGCTCAAATGCCGAGAACATTGCCAACTATTTCAGCGAATCCGATTACGCCCGCGTGTCGCTAATCATCGCCAACACCCCCGAAGCATACGTTATTGAGCGCGCCAAGAGGCTGAACATCGAGTGTCAAGTAGTAACAAAATCCCAATTTATGGAAGCCGACAGCATTATAGCAATGCTCAAAGAACGCGACATCGACTTTATAGTCCTTGCAGGTTTCCTGTTGCTCGTGCCCCACAAACTCATAGAGGCCTACCCAGGCAGAATCGTCAACATACACCCGGCGTTGCTTCCCAAACACGGAGGTAAAGGAATGTACGGCGACAGAGTACACAAGGCCGTTGTTGAAAGCGGCGACACCGAGAGTGGAATAACCATTCACCTCATTGACGAAGAATACGACAAAGGCACAACCTTCTTTCAGGCAAAATGCCCTGTGCTACCCACCGACACCCCCGACGATGTAGCGGCAAAGGTACACGCCCTTGAATACAAGCATTTTCCCCACGTCATCGAAGAGATTTTACACACACTCGACTAAAAAATTCTCACAATAAAAAAGTCAGTCACGCGTGACTGACTTTTTTATTGTTATATACACGAACCTATCAACGTGCAAGGTCTTTTACCCCGGAAGCGATGTTCACAACAGTCATCATCGCTTTCTCCATTACCTGAACCGATACAAATTCATAACGGCTGTGAAAGTTTATTCCACCGGCAAACAGGTTAGGACAAGGTAAGCCCATAAACGACAACTGCGCACCATCGGTACCACCACGAATAGGCTTAACTATTGGCGACACACCCGCCCTGAGCATTGCCATTTTTGCAAGCTCAATAATATGCATCTTAGGCTCTACCTGTTCACGCATATTGCGATACTGTTCTTTAAGTTCAAGAGAGACCACACCGTTGCCATACTTCTCACACATAGCCTTCTCAACGGTACGCATAAAAGCCATACGCTTTGCAAATATTTCACTATTGTGGTCACGTATAATATAAGACACCTCAGCGTGATCGACACCACCGTTTATTCCCATCAGGTGATAGAAGCCCTGATACCCCTCGGTACACTCGGGCGACTCCATAGCCGGGATAGTCTGTACAATAGATGTTGCCACACGAAGAGCGTTAAGCATCTTACCCTTTGCATAACCGGGGTGTACATTGCGTCCCTGTATTGTAAAGTGCGCGCTACCGGCATTGAAATTCTCAAATTCAAGTTCACCCTCACAGCTGCCATCTACAGTGTAAGCCCAGTCACAGCCAAAGAGAGGCACATTAAAATTATGCGCGCCACGCCCAATCTCCTCATCGGGATTAAAAGCGATACGTATCTTACCGTGTTCAATCTCAGGGTGAGCCTGCAAATACTCAACAGCAGTCACAATCTCGGCAATACCGGCTTTATCGTCCGCTCCCAACAGAGTATGGCCATCAGTGACAACAAGGTCGTGACCGGCATAATTCTGCACCTCGGGAAAGTCAGACACACGAAGCACAATATCCTCCTTTGCACAGAGCACAATATTACCGCCTGAATAATTTATAACGCGTGGCGAAACACCTTTACCGCTCATATCGGGGCTGGTGTCGACGTGCGCAATAAAACCAATCACCGGCAATTCTTTATCGGTATTCGCCGGCAGAGTAGCATACAGATACCCTTTTTCATCGAGAAGAACATCATTCAGTCCCATTTCCTTTAGTTCCTGTTCCAAGAAACGTGCAAAGACAAACTGCCCCTCGGTTGTAGGCACCGTCGTTGCATCGTCACTCGATTGTGTGTCAAAAGTCACATACTTCAAGAAACGATTCAGCATCTTCTCCTTAAACAAATTCTTGTCCATATATTTTATTTTATCATTACTTTATTATAACCATTGTTGCCCCAAAGCCATACTTCTGGAACGAAGCATCTTGCGACAGACAACGCGGGTACTTACGGCGAATCTCCTGCGATATTGCATTACGCAACACCCCCTCGCCCTTGCCGTGAATAAAAACAATCTTCTTACCCTTCTGTTTTATATTCTCGTTCATTGTGCGACGAACCACTTCCAACTGATAGTTAAGCATATCGAAATTATTCATTCCGGCCGTAGTCTCAAGCAGTGCATCAATGTGCAGGTCCACCTCAAGAATATCCTGATTTTTCACGACCGGTTGCTGTTGGGGTTTCTGGGTTGTATCGCCCTTTTTCTTTTCCAATATAACCTTTTTAATCTCCTCAGCATCGGCAAAAATCTCCTTTGTAGGCTTATCGTCGGTCACAAAGTCATACACAAGCGCCCCCTCATCAAAGAAAGGATTTTCACGAAAGAGATGCAATTTATAGAATTTAACCGTGTCTATACGTCTTTCAATGTTCATTGCCGGTTTAAGCGCAAAAGGCTTTCCCTGTTTAAAAGGCAACAACTGCAGGCACACCCTCTCTATATCATTAAGTTCCTCACGGCCAAACTCCTCAAGAAACATCTTTGAATTTGGTTCAAGCACACCATTGGCACGCACCGCCCAACTGCGACCCGATGCCGACAAATAGGTAAAATAGAGCGAATAATTACTATCGTTTATTATATAAGCCTCAAAGCGGGAATTGCTCAACGCCTTTTCATCAACAGGCAGAAAAGCGAGCATCACATTAAGACGCTCACCCTCGGGGCGTTCCATTGGACGATACGAGACCACCGGTTCAAACTCCTCATCATCATTAGCAACCTTTGCCGGTGCCGGACGATTCTTGCCACGTTCGGACTCCACTTTAGGAACCACGCTTTTTTTTGTAAAATTATACTCATTAGTATCGACAGCCACGCACTCACGTACATTCATTGGAATCTCAAAGCCGTCGGCGTCCTCCACAAGCACAATATCCTTACCGCGAAAGCCTGTTACCACACCTCCGCCACTCTCGTAGATAAAACGCACTTTATCACCAATCTTCATAACATACCATCTAATATAACGCGAAGATAATGTAAAAAAACGAGAAGAAGAACAACATCACTGAGATATTACACCAAAATCACGCCTCTTCGACATTCCCGAACCTCTCCCACACACGCGCAAAACCATACTCGCCAACCTTTCCCGACGGAACAAGCAACAAAGCACGCGAATAAACATCAGCATCGGCAATATCGCCCGAGCACATAGGCGCAGCCTCGCACATAACTCTTAACTCTTTAAGAGAACGGCAACTGCGAAAAGCCTGCTCGCCAACGCTCACCACCGCAAAAGGCAAAGTTATACTCTCTATAGCCGAACAGTTGTAAAAAGCTCCGTATCCAATGCTCAGCACACCGTCGTGCAGCGACACACGCTCAAGGGCAGCACAATTAGCAAGCACCCCTTGGTCAAGCATATTTGCCGCCTCAGGCAAAGCAAACTCTTTCAGTGACGAACACCCCCAAAAGGCACCTTTCTTGACCGCTGCAACCGAATTTGGAATTTTTATCGAAGCCAGCGCCGAACAATCCCTAAACGCCCAGCCCTCAATCGAGAGAAGGCCCTCGGGCAACTCCACCTCACGCAAAGCCTCACAGCCACAAAAGGCATACTCCCCCACCGAATCGGCCATCGGGCCTACAGACACCCTTTCAAGCGCCTTGCAACCATCAAACAACGACGGTTCTATATTCACAAGATTATCGGGCAAGAACGCACGGGCAAGCGATACACAGCCCGCAAAAGCACCTCGACCAATAACGATAACATTCTTTGGGAGCACAATCTCGGTAAGCGACACACAGCCCTTAAAAGCCTGCATACCAATAATATGAAGAGCATCATTAAAAGAGACTTTTGTCAAGCCCACACACCCCTCAAAAGCACTTATACCCACCGAATCGACATTCTCGCCCAACTTTACCGACACAAGACCGCTGCAATCCATAAACGCCTCGTCAAGAATATCGGTAACAGCATACTCCACACCATCTACAGCAACCGAAGCGGGCAAAGAAACCTCACCCGCATACGGGACAAGGCTTTTAGTGACAGTTGCACAATTCTTTGCACCATCAAGCATATAGGTAACACCATCAATAACTTTTATCATAACAATCAAGGTATAAGCAATGAACTATCACCGTAGCTAAGGAATCTGAAACCGTGTTTCAACGCATAATCATATATTGTACGCCAATCGCCATTTACAAACGCCGATACAAGCAACAGCAACGTACTCTTAGGCTGATGAAAATTTGTAACAATCGCCTTTACTATACGATAATCGTATCCCGGAGCTATCATTATCTGAGTATGCGAATGCACCCTGTCCAAGCCATTACGCTCCAGCCAAGCGACAAGCGCCTCAAGCGCTTCAACCGCCGAAAGCGAGTGGTCACGGTTATAAGGCGTCCACTGCCCTACGTGCAATTCGTCGGGAGAAAGCAAAGGATTCTCGTTTACCAATTCGCCCAAAAAGTAAAGACTCTCAAGAGTGCGCACCGAAGTCGTACCCACAGCCACAGCCTTGCCACCAGCCCCTATCAACCCCTCAATCACCTCTTTGCGCACCTCGATATACTCCTCGTGCATCTCGTGATCGGCAATAAAATCACACTTTACAGGCTTAAACGTTCCCGCGCCAACGTGCAACGTCACCTCTTCACGCCTCACTCCGGCAGCCGAAAGAGCCTCGAGCACCGACGGCGTAAAGTGCAACCCCGCTGTCGGAGCCGCCACAGAGCCTTTAACCTTTGAATAAACAGTCTGATAGGTACTTATATCACTCTCCTCGGTCTTGCGGTTAAGATAAGGCGGGATAGGCAATTCGCCCGCAGCCTCCAACAGTTCGGCAAACGACAAATTACCGTCCCAGAAGAAACGCACGCGGTTCACCGCCGCAGCATCGCCCACTCTCTCAACCGACAGTGTGACCAATTTACCGCCTACGTTTATAGTCTGCGAGAGCACGCCACCTTTCCAACGGCCGGAATTACCCACCAGGCACTGCCACACACACTCACGAGTCTCAAGAAAAATCTGCTGGTAGTCACAAGGCAGTTCCGGCTCAAGACAAAACACCTCAATCTGCGCCCCCGTCTCTTTTTTAAACCGCAACCGCGCCTGAATGACACGAGTGTTATTAAAAACCATTAAAGCCCCTTGCGGAATATACTTTGGAAGATTCAAAAACAAATCCTCCGAGACAACACCTTTATTATAGAGCAACAGTTTCGACGCATCGCGCTGTTGTAAAGGATATTTTGCAATACGCTCATCAGGCAGAGGATAGTCATATTCAGCAATAGCAATATCTTGTATATTTTTCATAATCGACATAGGAGGGTTTAATTCTCCTTGCAAAGATAGCAACAAACGAGCGAGAAATATAAAGCTTGCTTTAATATTTATTACAGCGAGTGCAGAAAATCTTAGAGGTTTACCTCAAAGAGCAACAAACGAGCGAGAAATATAAAGCTTGCTTTAATATTTATTACAGCGAGTGCAGAAAATCTTAGAGATTTATCTCAAAGATAGCAACAAACGAGCGAGAAATATAAAGCTTGCTTTAATATTTATTACAGCGAGTGCAGAAAATATTTGAGATTCTCCCCCAAAAAGTAAATAAACAGTTTATTCACAATAAAGAGTTAGCGGCAGCCAACTTTTCAAGCCCTGCCCCCAAAAAAAGACGCTTGAACAAAAAAAAATGCCTTGCCGCAAGCGGCAAGGCATCACCTTATTCAATATTAAAGAATATTAAGCAAGCTTATTGTCTGAACCAAGAACGTTCACAATCTTGTGAATGTACTGTTTCTTCATATTCTCGCGAGCAGGACCAAGATACTTTCTGGGGTCGAACTCTGCGGGGTTTGTTGCAAACACCTCACGAATAGCAGCAGTCATAGCAAGACGGCTGTCGCTGTCAATGTTAATCTTGCAAACTGCGAGAGAAGCAGCCTTGCGAAGCTCCTCTTCAGGAATACCGATAGCGTCCTTCAAAGCACCACCATACTTGTTGATAGTCTCAACCTCCTCCTGGGGAACCGAAGAAGAACCGTGGAGAACGATGGGGAAACCGGGAAGCTCCTTCATACAACCCTCGAGTACGTCGAAAGCCAATGGGGGAGGAACGAGTACACCCTTCTCGTTGCGTGTACACTGCTCAGGTTTAAATTTGTTAGCACCGTGAGAAGTACCGATAGAGATAGCCAAGCTGTCGCAACCGGTCTTTGTAACAAAGTCTACAACCTCCTCGGGACGTGTATAAGTGTGGTGCTCAGCAACAACATCGTCCTCAACACCGGCGAGGATACCAAGCTCACCCTCAACAGTTACACCATACTGGTGTGCATACTCAACAACCTTCTTTGTAAGAGCAACATTCTCCTCGTAAGGAAGGTGTGAACCGTCAATCATTACCGAAGAGAAGCCCATATCGATACAAGACTTACACAACTCGAAAGAGTTACCGTGGTCAAGGTGAAGAACAATTTCAGGGTTTGTACAACCAAGCTCCTTTGCGTACTCAACAGCACCCTCTGCCATATAACGGAGAAGAGTCTGGTTAGCGTACTTACGAGCACCGCTTGAAACCTGAAGGATAACAGGAGACTTTGTCTCAACAGCAGCCATAATAATAGCCTGCAACTGCTCCATATTGTTAAAGTTGAATGCGGGGATTGCATAACCGCCCTTCATTGCCTTTGCGAACATATCGCGTGTGTTCACAAGACCAAGTTCTTTGTAATTTACCATAGTTTTATAGTTTTAAAGAAAAAAATTGAATATCCCTTTCCATTACCTTTCGGTAATCCTTTGCAAATTTAATAAAATCTTTCATTATAAAGGACTATTGCTAAAAAAATTATGCAATAAACCCAATAAAGATTTTTTAATACCGCCACTTAATCTGTTTTTATTGCAAAAAGAGTATATTTGCGCGAGCGAGAAAAGCACCCGGCTAATGCCCAAGCGAAAAAATCAGTTTGTTCACGCACAAAATGAAACAGAAACAGATATACCCCACACTGCTATTACTGCTGTTCGCCTTATTTATTTTCTATGGTAAAAGCATATTCGGATACAGCGCCCCCGTGGCGTCTGTACCCACCGACAGTGCAGAGGTCAAGTACGAGTATATCCCGGTTCACATAACCCTCTCGCCATACGACAACTATTTCCGATTGGCCGGCGACAGTCTCGAACTCGATTGGACACTCATTGCCGCCATAGCCTATACCGAATCCCGTTTCGACAGCACAGCCGTGTCAAATGTCGGAGCACGCGGAGTAATGCAAATGATGCCACAAACCCTGCGCGGTCTAAACGTCCCCGACTCTTTGCACAGCGACAACCGCAGCAACATTATAGCATCGGCGCAATACCTCAAGCAACTATTCCGAATATTCCGCAATATAAACTACAACGAGCGCATAAATTTTGTCCTTGCATCGTACAACGCCGGATACGGACACGTATGGGACGCAATGCGTTTAGCAAAAAAATACGGATACGACAACCACCGTTGGGTTTCAAATGTCGATTCGTTTCTCATCAAGAAGAGCCGGCCCGAATTCTACAACGACAGCGTATGCCGCAACGGAAAGTTCAACGACTGGCAACAAACACTCTCTTTTGTAGAAAAAGTCCGAAGACACTGGGAACGTTTCTCGGCTATGCAACACCACTACAGCGATTCAATAGCAAAAGTTATTGCAACCGACACGCTCAAACTACTCAAATAAAAAAGAATGAACGGACCAATCCGTTCATTCTTTTATTACAAACCGTTTATATTCACTTGCTCAATTGTTCGTGCATTGCAGCCGCAGCACGACGTCCGTCACCCATTGCAAGAATTACAGTAGCACCGCCGCGCACAATGTCGCCACCGGCATATATAAACGGAATCGACGACTGCATATTCTCATTTACAGCAATAGTATTCTTACGCCCAAGTTCAAGACCTTCGACCGATGTAGGCACAAGCGGATTAGGCGAAACGCCCACCGACACAACGGCCATATCGATATCAATTGTTTCAATAGCGCCCTCCACAGGCACAGGCGAACGACGTCCCGACGCATCAGGCTCGCCAAGCTCCATTTTCTGCAATACTATTTGCTTTACACAACCCTTCTCATCGGCAATATACTCAATAGGGTTATGCAAGGTAAGGAACTCAACACCCTCTTCTTTCGCGTGTTTAACCTCTTCGAGTCGTGCAGGCATTTCAGCCTCACTGCGACGATAAATAATCATCGCACGTTCAGCGCCCAGACGCATTGCCGTACGCACCGAGTCCATCGCCGTATTACCGCCACCTATAACAGCCACACGCTTACCGATGTGCATAGGAGTATCAGTTTCAGGGTTCGACGCGTCCATAAGATTCACTCGGGTAAGATACTCGTTCGAAGAGAGAATATTTATAGAATTTTCTCCGGGGATATTCATAAAGTTAGGCAAGCCCGCACCCGAAGCGACAAAAACACCCTTAAAGCCCTCGTCCTGCAATTGCGCAATAGAAATAGTCTTGCCCACAACGCAATCCTTAATGAATTCCACGCCCATAGCACGCAAATTCTCTATTTCGTGCTCAACGATAGAGTTTGGCAGACGGAATTCCGGAATACCATACTTCAGCACTCCGCCAATCTCGTGCAAGGCCTCAAACACCGTTACCGAGTAACCAAGCTTGGCCATATCTCCCGCAAACGAAAGACCGGCAGGACCGGAACCCACAACCGCCACCTTAACACCATTCGATGGTGCCACCTGCTGAGCAGGCATTTCACCACTCTCACGGGCATAATCGGCAGCAAAGCGTTCAAGCGCACCAATAGCAACCGCCTTATGTCCCATTTTCAAGTGAATACACTGACTCTCGCACTGCTTCTCCTGCGGACACACTCGACCGCACACAGCCGGGAGCGAGCTGGTCATCTTGAGCACCTGAGCAGCCTTCACGAACTCCCCACGCTCAATATTCTTTATAAATGAAGGAATCTTAATGTTGACAGGGCAACCCTCCATACAAGCAGGCTTAGGACAGTCGAGACAACGCTGCGCCTCAACTACAGCCATCTCCTTTGTAAAGCCGGTATTGACCTCCTCGCGCAATTTTGCAGAACGGTAAGCCGGTTCAAGTTCAGGCATCGGGCAACGCTCTATAGCCGTACGCTCCTTAGGCTTCATCTTGTTACGCAACTCGACACGCCAAGCAGCATCTCGGTTCGTCAGTTCATCACACTCACCCGCACATTCACTATCCCTATCCAGTTTTTCAATCTCACGCGCTTCCTCGGCCTTGAAAGAACCCAGACGCTGCATCATTCCGTCAAAATCGACCTGATGGCCATCGAATTCCGGTCCATCGACACACACAAACTTAGTCTTTCCGCCCACTGTCACACGACAAGCACCGCACATACCTGTTCCATCGACCATAATAGTATTGAGCGACACCACCGTAGGAATCTCATATTGTTTTGTAAGTTTGCACACAAACTTCATCATTACAGCCGGACCTATAGCCACACAATGGTCAACCTTCTCACGCTTTATCACACGTTCTATACCCTCGGTCACAAGTCCCTTATCTCCATAAGAACCATCGTCAGTCATAATGATAACCTCGTCCGACACCTCCCGGACCTCCTTTTCAAGGATTATAAGGTCCTTTGAGCGACCGGCAAGCACCGACACCACACGGTTGCCGGCTTTTTTGAGCGCAGCCGCAATAGGCAACATAGGAGCAACACCCACGCCGCCGCCGGCACACACAACCGTACCGAAATTCTCAATATGAGTAGCCTGGCCAAGAGGACCCACAACATCGGTAATCTCATCACCCTCATTAAGGTCACAAAGACGACTCGAGCTCAAGCCCACTTTTTGTATAACAAGGGTTATTATTCCCTTTTCGGCATCAGCGTGAGCTATAGTCAACGGAATACGTTCACCCTTCTCGCCCACTCTGACGATTACAAAGTTACCGGCTCTGTATGCCTTAGCAATGAGCGGAGCCTCAACACGCAGACGGAAAACCTTTTCCGAAAACTGCTCTTTCGATACAATCTTATACATAATAATTGTTTTTAGTCCTCTAAAAAACGACAAATGCCATTCAAAAACCGAGCACGAGACTGCAGATGCCTTTTTTGCAAACTTTCAATTTAGTCAATAATGTCAAAGCCGCAATAAGGAACCAGCGCCTTAGGAATGCGAATACCCTCGGGAGTTTGGTTATTCTCAAGAAGCGCCGCTACAATACGTGGAAGCGCGAGCGCTGAACCGTTGAGAGTGTGGCAAAGTTCGGTTTTTTTGTCAGCACCACGATAACGGCACTTGAGGCGATTAGCCTGATAGCTATCGAAGTTTGAAACCGAAGAAACCTCAAGCCAACGCTTCTGAGCCTCTGAATAAACCTCAAAATCGAAACAAAGTGCAGCTGTAAAGCTCATATCGCCACCGCAGAGACGCAAAATACGGTAAGGAAGTTCAAGTTTCTTTAGCAGTCCCTCAACGTGCTCAAGCATCTCTTTATGCGATTCTTTACTATGCTCGGGAGTGTCAATGCGCACAATCTCCACTTTTGAGAACTCGTGCAAACGGTTAAGTCCGCGAACGTCCTTACCATACGAGCCGGCCTCACGACGGAAACACTGAGTATAAGCACAATTCTTAATAGGCAACTGCTTCTCGTCAAGAATCACATCACGATAAATGTTTGTCACAGGAACCTCGGCAGTAGGAATAAGATAAAGGTCATCAAGGTCGCAGTGATACATCTGCCCCTCTTTATCGGGCAACTGTCCTGTACCGAATCCCGAAGCGGCATTAACCACCGTAGGCGGCATAATTTCAACATACCCGGCCTTACGCGCCTCATCAAGGAAGAAATTGATGAGCGCACGCTGCAACTGCGCACCCTTACCTTTGTATACAGGGAAGCCGGCGCCTGTAATTTTCACTCCAAGGTCAAAATCTATAAGGTCGTACTTTTTCGCAAGTTCCCAGTGAGGAAGCGCATTTTCGGGAAGCACTGTCTCCTCGCCACCGGTCTTCTCAACAACATTATCCTCGGCTACAGCACCCTCGGGCACCTCGTCATAAGGAATATTAGGTATTGTGTAGAGCACCTGCTGTAATTCATCGGCAGCAGCGTCCATTTTCTCTTGCAGTTCCTTTGCACGCTCTTTCAAGACAGCAACTTCAGCCTTAACAGCATTAGCCTCATCAGCAGCCTGAGCCTTCATAAGCTGACCAACCTTTGCTGCGAGCTGTTTGCTCTGCGCAAGCACATTATCAAGTTCCTGCTGAGCCGCACGACGTGCTTTATCAAGGTCTAGAACTCTATCGATAGTCTCTTTCGCATTCTTAAAATGCTTTTTCTCCAAGCCTTTGAGTACTTTTTCAGTCTCTTGGCTTATAACTTTAAGTGTTAGCATAATATCTGTTTTTTAATAATTTATCTTAATCAAAAGTCACGCAAATCCACATTTTCGCGAAACGCGTACCTACGATTTACGAAAGTACAACTTTTTCAATTATTTAACAACAAAATATAAAAAAGTTATCGCAAAGAATGTCTTTTTAACAAAAACCGCCCAACAAAGTCAGCACAAGCAGTTCCACAAGCCATCTCCATCAACCACACAGGTTGCACCTTACCCCACAAAAGCATAAACAGAAAAGGCAACCCTGTTAACAGGATTGCCTCTCTTTGCTGTTTGACAAGAATTATTAGTTCTTCTCGGCAAACGGAGTAACAGAAACGTAGCTCTTATCGTTCTTGCCACGCTTGAATGTTACAACGCCGTCAACCAAAGCGTATAGAGTGTGATCACTACCCATACCGATGTTTGCACCGGGGTTGTGAACTGTACCACGCTGACGTACGATGATATTACCGGCTTTACATACCTGACCGCCCCAGATTTTAACACCAAGTCTCTGGCTTGCAGACTCACGGCCGTTCTTTGAACTACCAACACCTTTCTTATGTGCCATAATACTAAAACTTTAAAAATTAACCGATAATTTCCTTTACTACTAACTCTGTGAACTGCTGACGGTGACCGTTAAGCTTGCGGTAACCTTTGCGGCGACGCTTGTGGAACACGAGCACCTTATCACCCTTAACCAAAGTAGGGTCAATAGTGCGTGTTGTAACGATGTTCTGACCGTCCTTAGACTTGCGAACAATCTTCATCTCACGAACATTGCCAATATAGCATACCACCTTAGCGCCTTCTACTGTAGGAGCACCTACTGTTACAGCACCATCATTATCCAACAACAACACGCGGTCAAACTCTACGGTTGTGTCATTCTGAGCACCCTTGATGTGGTGCACGAACAGCTTCTTGCCAGCCTCGGCCTTAAACTGCTGTCCGTTAATCTCAACAATTGCGTACATTTATTTTATCGCTTTTATTGTGAATTCCGCGAGGTGCGTTCTCTTCGTGAGCACGTCTTATTCAACCCCAACGGACTAAATCGGCTGCAAAGGTAGAAAAACTTTCCCGATTGAGAAAATTTTTCTCCAATTATTTTTCTCCTTATATAATATATAGCAGAGACAGCACCACGCTCCTCTGCTATATGTCTTTACTTGCGAGAGAGGTATCTTTCAGCCTCAAGCGCAGCGCGACAACCACTCGCAGCCGCATTTATAGCCTGACGGTAATGAGGGTCGGCAACGTCGCCCGCCACAAACACTCCGGGAACAAGAGTCTTCACGCCACTCTCGTCAGCAGGAACAAAATACCCGACCTCATCGGTCTTAAGATATTTTTTAAAGACATCAGAATTAGGTTTATGACCTATCGCAAGGAAGAATCCATCAATGGCAATATCATAATGTTTCTCATCGGGTTCACCCTTGCGCGACACAAGGTGTACACCCTCAACACCATCTTCACCAAAGAGTCCCTCGGTATTATGCTCAAAAAGAACTTCAATTTTAGGGTTACTCAATGTACGGTCCTGCATAGCTTTCGAAGCACGCAGGAAAGGCTTACGCACGATAAGATACACTTTTGCCGCCAACGAAGCAAGGTAATTAGCCTCCTCGCAAGCTGTATCGCCTCCACCCACTACGGCAACAATTTTCTTACGATAGAAAAAGCCGTCACAAGTAGCGCAAGCACTCACGCCCATACCCTGATACTTAATTTCATCGGAAAGACCAAGATATTTTGCCGCAGCACCTGTTGCAACAATCACCGTATCGGCCTCGATTACCGAACCATCGTCAAGGGTAACCTTGTAGGGAGCCTCTTCAAAATCCACATCTACCACGCTGCCCGAACGCACGTCCGCACCGACATTAACAGCCTGCTGACGCATATTCTCCATCAGCTCAGGACCGGTGATACCCTGCGGAAAACCCGGAAAATTCTCAATCACAGTTGTCTGCGTCAACTGTCCACCGGGCTGCATACCCTCTATAAGCACAGGCGACAAATTTGCTCGTGACGCATAAATAGCGGCTGTATATCCGGCAGGTCCGGAGCCTATAACCAAACATTTTGTTTTATTCATAACTTTATTTTTTATTTTATTAAACTATCTCATATCGACAATCTCCGCAGTAGAAAATTCCTCAAGCGGACATTCATACTCTTTCTTTCCGAAATTGCACTTTGCTTTATAATTATCAAGCATAACCTCCACACGCCCCTGCGACTGCATATATATCACAATACCGGCCAAGCGAAAGTCTTTATTGTTTATCAAGAGCTCCACTCTGCTTACCTCCGCATCAGGGTCTGCCGCGCTCATTGTCACGAGCCTGCACACCCCTTTTTCGGCACAAGTTACAGAATACTCTTTTTTATATTTTTCAATAATATACAAAGGAGAGAGATTTTGCGCCTCGTCCGAATCGGCAGTGGTAATATAAACCTCATCAATCTCTTTCATATAGCTCCACTGCGTCTTACCATCGCACCACACCTTCATTTCGTCCATAAGCAATGAGTAACGCTCATTATCGAGCTTCATCACGCCTCTGTCATTGTACACAGCCTCATCATCATCATAAACAGTGTAAGCATAATCCATTTCAACAGCCGCATCGTTCTTCAGAACATCAACAGCCCTATCAAGCACACTTTCAACGTCCTGCGCGAAAAGCGATAGCGGCAACATTACAATCAGCAGCAATATTTTTTTCATACCTTTTTCACGAAAAGCCATACAACTATTACAACAACGCCTTCAAGCGGAATTCAAGATCCGATTCATCGGCACACAGCACCTGACGAGGCTTACTGCCCTCTTGCTCACCCACAATACCCGTTTGACACAGCTGGTCCATTATACGACCGGCACGGTTAAACCCAACATTAAACTTACGTTGAATGAGCGATGTAGAACCGTGCTGGGCAAGCACAACCGCACGTGCAGCCTCGGCAAACAGGGGGTCCAGTTTATCGGAACTGATTTCACCACGCGCACCGCCACCATCAATGGTAACATCAACCGCATCATCAGGCTCCGGCAGTATATAGGCGTGAGTATAGCCCTGCTGCTTGGCAATATACGCACAAACTCGCTCCACCTCCTTTGTTTCTACAAGCGCACACTGCACACGCACCGGGTCGTTGCCGGCGAGGAAGAGCATATCGCCCCTACCCTGCAACTGATTCGCACCCGACCTGTCAAGGATTGTACGCGAGTCTATCGCCGATATCACCCTGAAAGCCATACGCGCCGGGAAGTTCGCCTTTATCGTACCGGTAATAATATTCGTTGTCGGACGCTGCGTAGCAATAATCATATGTATACCCACAGCACGCGCTTTCTGAGCGATACGCGCAATAGGTTGTTCAACCTCACGTCCGGCAGTCATCATAAGGTCGCCATACTCATCAATAACAACCACGATATAAGGCATAAAACGATGACCTTTTGTCGGTAACAACTCTTTATCAAGAAATTTCTTGTTATACTCCTTTACCGAACGTACCGCCGCAAGCTGCAACAGCTTGTAACGATTATCCATCTCTACACAAAGCGATTTAAGCGTACGCACCACCCTGTTGACGTCGGTTATGATAGGTTCATTCTCACCCTCAAGCTTTGCAAGAAAATGCTTTTCAAGCACACCGTAGAGACTAAGCTCTACCATCTTGGGGTCCACCATCACGAACTTAAGGTATGCAGGGTGCATCTTGAACAGCAGCGATGTGATTATAGCATTAAGACCTACCGACTTACCCATACCCGTAGCACCGGCAACAAGCAAGTGCGGCATTTTTGCCATATCCACCATATACACCTCGTTCGAGATTGTCTTTCCAAGCGCCAGAGGAAGTTCCATATCGGTTTCCTTATACTTACGGCTGTTAAGCAGAGACATCATTGGCACAATCTGCTTTTTCGCGTTAGGAACCTCAATACCAATTGTACCCTTGCCGGGAATAGGCGCCACAATACGTATACAAAGCGCCGACAGGCTCATCGCAATATCGTCCTCGAGGTTACGTATTTTTGAAATTCTCACGCCCGGAGCAGGAGTAATCTCGTAAAGAGTAATTGTCGGGCCGACTGTCGCTTTTATCGAACTGATATCTATTCCGAAGTTCTTCAGAACCTCAACAATCTTATTAGCATTTGCAGCCTGCTCGTCACGGTCTATCGACTGTGCTGTTTGCTCATACTCATCGAGCAAATCCAGCGTAGGAGATTTGTAGAAGCTCAACTCGTCCTTCGGGTTTATGCTACGTACCATTTTTCCGCCCATATCCTCATCACCCTCGGCCTTCTCTACCTCCATCTGCAGCCCCGCGCCCTCTTCGGCATCACCAATAATTTCACGATTCATCTCATCAAACCTGCGCGCAAGCTCATCATCGTCCACACACTCATCATCAGCCTCTGTATCTTCATCATCGTCCTCATCTTCATCAAAATCATCGTCATCATCGTCCGTTTCATCATCATCATCATTTTCTTCCTCGTCATCATACTCTTCGGGTTCGTCCTCCTTTATTTCCGGCAAACCATCACCGGCATCATCAACACGCTCCGATTCATTTTCCCCTGAACCTTCGCCACGCTTGATAGTCAACTTTTTCTGCAACCAGGGAATTGTCTCCTTGGTAACAAAAAGCATAAAGAAGAAAAGCACAAGTACAAGTACAAGCACAACCCCTACAGGGCCGACAAACTCTTTAATAACCCCCAGCAAGAAGTTTCCGTGCGCACCGCCGGGAGAGACAAAAGCCGTATCACCCCCTGCACCAAAGACAAAGGAGAAAAGCAACGACAGCCACACAATTGCAATAGCAGTCAGCACGCTCCAGCGCAAGAGCCTTATTTTAGCAATACGCATAAGAGTGACCGCAACAACCACGAGCAACGGAAAAAGCAACACCGACGCCCAGCCGAAGCAACCATTAACAAGATATTCGGCAAGCATAGCACCACCCTTGCCCGAACTGTTGGCAGCCGTAACCGCCACACCGGCACCACTCTCCGACACCGCCTCAACAACAGTCTGGTCGTTGCCGCCATTCGAGAAGAACGACACAAAAGAGGTGCACAGGAATATAGAGAAAAGTGCCACAATAATTCCAATCACAAACTGCACGCGATAGTCAAGGCAATACCCTTTGAACACTGCGCACAAGTTTCTTATTTTTGAAAAAACAGATTGTGACTCCTTGCTGTTGCTATTTTTTTTCTTCTTAGCCATAAAAACGTCGTGTCTTACACAATTTATAGAAAAACCCCGCTATCCCGGCACCATACAATAATAAACAAACGCGCGCACGAGCGGAAATACAAACGCGAAGATAGTAAAAAAATAAATACTATAGTCTCTCTCCTCCGCTATTTTTTTGTAACTTTGCCACAAAATCCAAAGAGAACAAAATTATGGATAACAAAGAAGATATTGTTTTTTCCCGCAACACCGTAGAATTCGTCACAGTTGCAGCCGAGTACTGCGCCTATCTAGAGCGCACAAACGAGCACGACCGCAAGGAGTTTGTCGACACCCTGCTTAAATTACTGCCGTTGCTATACATCAAGGCACAAATGTTACCCGGCGAAGAAAGAATAAACGACGAAGACCTTGAAGATTTTGTAACAGAAGACAGTTACGAAGTGCTGCGTATGACAATATTCGACCTTCTCGCCGACAAAGACAGCTACCTCGATGTTTTTGTCGCAGATATGAAATACAGCGACACCCCTGTTACAAAAAGCATCTCCGAAGACCTTGCCGACATTTATCAGGACATAAAAAATTTCATCTGTCTGTTCCAGTTAGGCATCAACGAGACTATGCACGACGCTATAATCGAGTGCAACGAGCACTTTCGTCAATACTGGGGCCAGACACTTGTAAACACAATGCGCGCCCTGCACGACATAAGATACAACACAACCGACGAAGAAGACAACGAGAGGAATGAGTAACTACAGAGCACATATAGAAAAAAGCGAAATCAGCACAATGCCGACCGTCACATTCGGCGGCAGAATAATAACGATAGACACCGTCGAAGCCACCGACAAGGCCGTAAAAGCCCTTGAAAGCGAGAATATCCTCGGCATCGACACCGAGACACGTCCATCATTCCGCAAAGGCATACAACACGAAGTTTCGCTCATACAGTTGTCGACACCCGACACCTGCTTTCTCATAAGACTCAACCGCGTAGGAATACCCGACTCCCTTATATCGCTCCTCGAGAACAGCAGAATAACAAAAGTCGGCCTCTCGCTGCACGATGATTTTCAGGCATTATGCCGTCGCCGCAAGTTCAAAGCCGGCAATTTTCTGGACCTTCAGAAACAGGTAGGCAACTACGGTATTGAAGAGATGAGCCTGCAGAAGATTTTTGCAATAATCTTCGGACAACGCATTTCAAAAAACCAGCAACTCACAAACTGGGAAAACGACGTTCTCACCGACAAGCAAAAGCTCTACGCCGCAACCGACGCGTGGGCCTGCCTTGAGATATACAACAAGTTAAAACAAGAAAACAGATAAAAGATGGAAAAATCCGTTATACTAAAGCGAGGCAAAGAAGAGTCACTACACCGCTACCACCCCTGGATATTTTCGGGTGCCATTCAGCGCATCGAAGGCAACCCCGAAGAGGGCGACATTGTAACCGTTTACACCAACGAGCGTAAATTCATCGCACGCGGTCACGTACAAGTCGGCAGCATCGCCGTCCGAGTGCTCACCTTCAACGACGAACCCGTCGACCAAGCATTTTGGGAAAGACGCATCGCAACTGCTTTCGACCTTCGCGAAAGGACTGGAATATCTTCACGTGAAGACAACAACACCTACCGTCTCGTACACGGCGAGGGCGACAACCTTCCGGGACTTATTATAGACATATACGGCGACACAGCCGTAATGCAGGCACACAGCGTGGGTATGCACGTCAACCGCAAGGAGATAGCCGAAGCCGTGAAAAAGATTTTGGGCAACACCATAAACAACATCTACTACAAGTCGGACACCACACTGCCCTACAAAGCCGACATAAACAAAGACAACGGTTATATAATGGGCGGTAACGCAAGCAACATCTCTACCGAATACGGCCTGAAGTTCCACATCGACTGGCTACGCGGACAAAAGACCGGATTCTTCGTCGACCAGCGCGAGAACCGCTCACTGCTCGAGAAATACGCCAAAGGGCGCAAACTGCTTAATATGTTCTGTTACACCGGCGGATTTTCAATATACGCCTTGCGCGGAGGTGCCGAGATTGTCCACTCTGTCGATAGTTCCTCAAAAGCCATCGATTTGACCAATGCCAACGTCGAGATAAATTTCCCCGGCGACACACGCCACACAGCCTACGCCGAAGACGCATTCGAATACCTCGACCGTATGGGCAACAACTACAACCTCATAATCCTTGACCCTCCGGCATTCGCAAAGCACCGCGACAGCCTGCGTAACGCCCTCATCGGCTACCGCCGTCTGAACGCCAAGGCCATTGAGAAGATTCAGCCGGGCGGAATACTGTTCACATTCTCCTGTTCGCAAGTCGTGAGCAAAGAAAATTTCCGAACAGCAGTCTTTACCGCCGCAGCGATGGCAAAGCGCAACGTACGCATACTGCACCAGTTGACCCAACCGGCCGACCACCCTGTAAACATCTACCACCCCGAGGGTGAATACCTGAAAGGCCTTGTGCTATACGTTGAATAAACAAAAAGAGAATGCAGTAAAAGTAAAAACCCACACAAAAAGCCGCACTCCCCGCGAATATTTTCAGAAAATATTTTGCAGGCTCAAAGAGTTTTACTACCTTTGCACCTCGAAAAGCCATTACACTACATTTGTTACCAGCAAATAAAAATTAAAAAAACAATACAATAATGAAAAAAGATCTTCATCCGGCATCATATCGCCCTGTTGTCTTCAAAGATATGTCAAACGGCGATTGCTTCCTTTCACAGTCTACTTGCAACACAAAAGAGACTATCGAGTTCGAGGGCGAGACTTACCCCTTGGTAAAGCTTGAGATTTCAAACACTTCTCACCCCTTCTACACCGGTAAGGCAAAGCTCGTCGACACAGCTGGTCGCGTAGACAAGTTTATGAGCCGTTACAGCAGAACTATCAAGAAGTAATCGGGCTGACAAAAAGTTTAAAAGGTGTATGCAAATACACCTTTTTTTATGCACTGAAATTCACACACACTCGACACAAGCACAGCAACAATGGGAAGAAAAAAATTTTCGGAAAAAGAGATAACCATCATACGCAAACTACTCGGCAGCAGACTATCGGGCAACCGCGCCCAACAAAAGATGGTACGTCACACACTGCGCACTGTATTCGAGTTCAACATATCCGATTTCAACATACAAGGCAAGGCATTCACCCCCGCCGACCTTGACGAGTGCGTACGCCGCGGACGCATACAGATACTCGACGACGCCACTATTGAATCAATGAAGCTACGTTACGCCGAGAAGAAACAGCACGACGAAGCAATGCGTCAGGCCGAGGCCATTGCCGACGGCGAAGCCACCGACTGGCAGCAAGTTCTAAAAGAGTGGAACGAATATTACGCGAACAACCCCGAACAAGCATAACCCGCCTTTTCACGCAGGACACAAACCACAACAAACAGGCAAAAAGAAAAAAAGACAGAGTGCCACAAAGCACAAACAGCACAACCCTGCCACTCAGGAAAACAAACCCGTTTCACAGCCCACGACAAACGCCGAAGATTCAGTACAACCAAGAGCATCGTCAAACAAACGCTATCCACGCTTGGCAAATAAAAGAAACGAAAGCACCCTCGACCTTTGCAAAAGACGCGCCACTGCGACCAAGACAACAAGAACAAGCGCAGCAATCAAAGGAGAGAGCAAACAGTTAAACAGCACAGTTGGAACAGCATCAAAACAGATAAAGGCACCAAGCACCGCCTCCAGCACCACCGCCTGCATCAAATACACCTCTAAGGTATACCGCCCACAGTTCGCCAAATGCGACACAGCAGCACACTCCTGCACACCACCAAACAATTTATCAAACAGCACGAACAGCACAAGCGACCCCGAGATACCAATCACGGCACGATACACACGCACAAACAACTGACAAGCAACCCCCATCATATCCCCGCTGCGCAGCGCAGCCACCAGGTTCGAAGGGAGCAAGAAACCACCGTCCCAAAAACAGAACAGCAGCGCAAACACCGGCAACGACACCCAAAGAATAACATTTGCACGCTTTTGCACCCACCCGGCATACTCACGCAACGCCATACCGACCAGAAAACAGGGATACATAACCTTCACATTCCACCAAGGAAACAACTGGCTGACCAAAAGCGTGAGCAGAACCCAGCAAACAACAGACAGCCCAATCCTGCGCCCGCACCAGGCAAGAACATAACACGCAAACAAACTCTTCAGAAACCAAAAGCTACCGGACGCCGCATCAAAGTTCGCGCCGAGGCTACTATGCCCCAAGTTGTTACCGGGAACAAAATAGTCGCACAAGCAAAAAAGCAAAAAAAGAATAACGCTCCACGAAAAGACAGGCAAGAGCAGCCCGACAACCTTCTTTTTAAAAAACTCCTTAGCCTCCAAACGAATCGACGAAGCCGAAAAATAGCCCGAAATCATCATAAAAAGCGGCATATGAAACGAGTATATAGTACTATACACACCATTCTCAACCGCAGGTGCGGTAAGGAACTGCTGCACACAATGTCCATAAAGAACAAGATAAATAGCAAACAATTTCAATAAGTCCAGCGACAAGACACGACCGCCGCACTTTTTCACAGCACATTTTTCCATACCTTTCCCTTTTTCATAGTAAAGCAGTACCCCAGGCAAAGAGCTCCCCACTACCTTCTCTTGCGTAAAGCCTTAATAAGTTCACGACCTATTATCCCATCTTCACAAAATCCATTCAGTCGCTGAAAGCGCTTAACAGCCCTCACAAGCTCCCCATCGTACAGAACCCCACCCCCTTCGGTGTATATCAGGCTATCCTCCTCGATGTAAATTTTATTTACCAAGATACGTGCTACCGCCCTCACGTCGCGGCCACTATCGCCACGCATAATGACACGCTCGCCAAGCGAATAACCGACAGGCTCATACTCAACACGAGACGCACCTTTTTTCTTTGTTTTTACACCATTTTTCCTGGTACTTTTCTTGCCCGACGAGCTTCTCTTTCTCGAAGTTTTTTCTTTCCGTTCTTTAACGATACGAGGCCTCACACTATCCCCCGACACCTTGCGATACTCCGTTACCACACCCGACACACGTTCCTTACCCGGAACAAATTGCGCCGATGCACCCACAGCCATAAGCAAGAAGAAAAAGAAGAGACAAAAGCCCCGGCAAAAACAGTTACTTCTCATTCAAGCACTTTTCGAAGAGAACAGGCACTGGTGTCTCGAAACGCATATGCTTTCCGGTCACAGGGTGAGTAAAACAAAGCATATATGCGTGCAGTCCAAGACGACGCATAGGGTCTATAGCACTGCCATATTTTCGGTCACCCACGACAGGGTGCCCAAGGTCGGCCATATGCACACGAATCTGGTTCTTACGTCCCGTTTCAAGCTCACATTCAACAAGCGAATAGCCATTCAACGCTGTTAAAACATTATAATGTGTCACAGCAAATTTACCACCATTATCAACTGGGCTTGAATGAGTTATAAAACGCTTATCCTCTGTGAGCCACGATTCTATTCGCCCCCTTGTCTTTTCAAGCTCTCCCTCGACCAACGCAATATAGCGACGGTCGGTCACAAGCTGTTGCCAACCATTTATAAGCGACTGCTGGGTCTGCACGTCCTTGGCATACACCATAAGGCCCGACGTGTCACGGTCGAGTCTATGCACCAAATGCGAAGTGTTACGACCACCGCCCTTTTCAAGATAACGGTTAAGCACCGTCTGAACAGTTTGCTGGCGCGTATTATTGCTCATAGACAACACACCCGAGTGCTTGTCGACAACAAGCAGATAAGGATCCTCGTAGACAATCTCAAGGTCATTGCTATGGAACGACATTTTATGCTTTGTACGGTCAAGCTGCACCACCTGTCCGGCTTTCAATTCGGTCAGCGGGTGTGTCGTAATTGTGTTATTCACAAGGACAACCCTATTGCTTATTAAAGCTTTTGCTCTATTCCGGCTAATGCCGTGCATTCTATTCATTATAAAGTCTATCAGCAAGACATCTTCAAGGACCTTAAACGTCAAAAGACTTTTAGTATTTTTACGCATAATATTCAATTATAATCATTTACCTTCTCTTCGTTCAAGCAACACAACATTCTCAACGTGATGCGTATGAGGGAACATATCCACAGGCTGCACCGCCGTTACCCTGTAATCGGCATCAAGCAACTGCAGGTCGCGCGCCTGCGTCGCAGGGTTACAACTCACATACACTATACGTTCAGGAGCCGCAAACAAGATAGTATCTATCACGTCATTATGCATTCCTGCGCGCGGAGGGTCGGTTATAATAACATCGGGACGACCGTGCTCGTTTATAAAATCGCGGGTCAGAATATCTTTCATATCCCCCGCAAAGAAAGTCAAATTATCAAAGCCGTTCAGTTCGGCATTCACACGCGCATCGACAATAGCGTCCTCGACATATTCAATGCCCACCACTTTGCGCGCTTTCGAAGCCACAAAATTAGCAATAGTACCCGTACCCGTGTAAAGGTCATACACAACCTCATTGCCGCTGAGCCCGGCAAACTCGCGAGCCACTTTATAAAGATTGTACGCCTGACGGCTATTGGTCTGGTAGAAAGATTTAGGACCTACTTTAAAGCGCAGCCCCTCCATCTCTTCATATATAACGTCCGTACCCTTAAAAGTAACAACCTCAAGGTCGCCGAAAGTATCGTTGCATTTGTTGTTCACGACATAAAGCAACGACGTAACTTCAGGAAACTCATCAGCCACAAATTGTAAAACTTTTTCCAACTGAGCAAGCTCATCGTCGTTAGTCACCCGAGCCTGCACGAGCAGCATCACCTCACCCGTCGTCGAAGTGCGCAGCATCATATTACGCAACACACCAACCTGCGAGCGCAAATCGAAGAAAGGCACCCCTTCCCGGTTCGCAAAATCGCGTATAGCATTACGCAAACGATTATTAAGCCCCTGCATCAACGCACACTCCTCAATGTCGAGCACCTTGTCAAATGCACCCGGAATGTGGAAACCAAGAGCATTCATATTTTCATATTGCACGTTATTCGCAACCTCTTCCCAAGTGAGCCAACGCTTGTTACTGAAAGTAAACTCCAATTTATTGCGGTACTCACGCGTCTGCTCCGAGCCCAAGATAGGCATCACAGGCGGAATTTCGACCTTGCCTATACGGGTTATCGCATCGACAACCTGCTGTTGTTTGTACTTAAGCTGGTGCTCATAGGCCAGACACTGCCATTTACAGCCGCCGCAAACCCCATAATGTTTACAGAAAGGCTCACTCCTCTCGGGCGAGTATTTATGAAATTTCACAGCCTCAGCCTCGGCGTAGCTATGCTTTTTACGTCTCAGTTGAAGGTCGACCACATCGCCGGGTACCACATAGGGAACAAACACCACAAGGTCATTCACTCTCGCAAGAGCCTTACCCTCGGCCGCCACAGCGGTAATTTCCACGCCCTCGAGCAGTGGAAGTTCTTTCTTTTTTCTTGCCATTATAATAAATACCTGTTTTTAATCCTCGCTTGCAACCTGCGCAAAGTACTGCAAGTTATAAATTCTACGCGAAGATAATGCGAAAATCCCGATAAAACACCATTTTAACAAACGAACTTATTTTTTTTGAATTATTGCGCGATATTTTTCCACATAAATTTCGGGTTACAAACATTTTTGTTATATTTGCAAATTAGTTGAGTGTGCGTTTTCAACAGCACGCCGACGACCTAAACTTTTAAAACAATTTTTTATTTATCAACAAACAATAAACTCAAAAATTTATGGCAGACAAAAGAGTCTATACCTTTGGTAACGGTCTTGCTGAAGGTAACGCGTCAATGAGAAATTTGTTAGGAGGTAAAGGTGCTAACTTGGCCGAAATGAACCTTATCGGCATTCCTGTCCCTCCCGGATTTACCATTACAACAGAGGTTTGTGGCGAATACTACAGCCTGGGTAGAGAGAAGGTTATCGAGCTCCTCAAGGAGGAAGTTCAGGCCGCAGTAAGAAACATCGAGAATTTGATGAACTCTACATTCGGCGACCCCACTAACCCATTGTTGGTATCGGTACGTTCGGGTGCACGCGCATCTATGCCCGGTATGATGGACACCATTCTTAACCTTGGTCTTAACGACATCGTTGTTGAGGGTCTTGCAAAGAAGACCGGCAACGAGAAGTTCGCTTGGGACTCTTACCGCCGTTTCGTACAGATGTACGGTGACGTGGTTCTTGGAATGAAGCCCACAAGCAAGGAAGAGATTGACCCATTCGAGGCTATTATCGAAGAGGTTAAGAAAGAGGCAGGCGTTGTACTCGACAAAGACCTTAGCGTAGAGTCTTTGAAGGAGCTTGTTAAAAAGTTCAAGGCTGCCGTTAAGGCACAGACAGGCAAAGACTTCCCGACCGATGCTTACGAGCAGTTGTGGGGTGCAGTTTGCGCTGTGTTCGAGTCTTGGAACAACGAGCGCGCTATCCTTTACCGTCGTATGGAGAAAATTCCCGATGAGTGGGGAACAGCCGTTTCGGTTCAGGCAATGGTATTCGGTAATATGGGTGAGACATCGGCTACCGGTGTATGCTTCTCACGCGACGCTGCTACAGGTGAGAACCTCTTCAACGGAGAGTACCTCATCAACGCACAGGGCGAGGACGTTGTTGCCGGAATCCGCACACCTCAGCAGATTACAAAGATTGGTTCTCAGCGTTGGGCTGCATTGCAGAACATCAGCGAGGAGGAGCGCGCAAGCAAATATCCTTCAATGGAGGAGGCTATGCCCGAAATCTACAAGGAGCTTGACGCTATCCAGACCCGTCTCGAGGACCACTACAAAGATATGCAGGATATGGAGTTCACCGTTCAGGAGGGCAAAATGTGGTTCTTGCAGACACGTAACGGTAAGCGTACCGGTGCAGCGATGGTAAAAATCGCTATGGACCTCTACCGCGACGGCATCATCGACGACAAGACTGTTCTTAAGCGTATGGAGCCCGAGAAGCTCAACGAGCTACTCCACCCCATCTTCGACACAGCAGCTCTTGCAAAGGCTAAGGTTATCGCAAACGGTCTTCCCGCATCTCCCGGTGCAGCTACCGGCCGTATCGTATTCTTCGCCGATGACGCTGAAAAGTGGCACGAGGACGGTGAAAAAGTTATTCTCGTTCGCATCGAGACCTCTCCCGAGGACCTCGCAGGTATGGCAGCCGCTCAGGGTATCCTTACCGCACGCGGCGGTATGACCTCTCACGCAGCCGTTGTTGCACGTGGTATGGGTAAGTGCTGCGTATCGGGTGCTGGAACACTCGTTATCGACTACAAGAAGCGCACTTTGTCGGTTGACGGCATCACATTCAACGAGGGCGACTACATTTCGCTCAACGGTTCAACAGGTCAGGTTATCGAGGGCAAGGTCGAGACAAAGGCTCCCGAGCTCAGCGGTGACTTTGCCGAGCTTATGAACATCTGTGACAAGTACGCACGTTTGGGCGTACGCACAAATGCCGACACTCCACACGATGCACAGGTAGCACGCGACTTTGGTGCAATCGGTATCGGTCTTTGCCGTACAGAGCATATGTTCTTCGAGGGCGAGAAGATTAAGGCAATGCGCGAGATGATTCTTGCCGAGACAACAAAAGAGCGCGAGGTTGCTCTTGCAAAGTTGTTGCCATTCCAGAAGGCTGACTTTGTTGGCATCTTCAAGGCAATGGAAGGCCTGCACGTTACCGTTCGCTTGCTCGACCCCCCTCTCCACGAGTTCGTTCCCCACGATGCAAAGGGCCAGCAGATGCTCGCCGAGGCTATGGGCAAGACCGTAGAGGCTGTTCAGCGTCGTGTTAAGTCACTCGAGGAGTTCAACCCGATGCTCGGTCACCGTGGTTGCCGTTTGGGTAACACATACCCCGAGATTACCAAGATGCAGACAACTGCAATCCTTGGCGCAGCTCTCGAGCTGAAGAAAGAGGGCAAGGTTATCTACCCCGAGATTATGGTTCCCCTTGTAGGTATCATCAACGAGTTCGAGGAGCAGAAGAACGCTATCGTTGAGGCAGCCGAGGCATTGTTTGCAGCCGAAGGCGACCGTGTAGAATACACAATCGGTACAATGATTGAGATTCCACGTGCAGCCCTCACCGCTGACCAGATTGCACAGCAGGCTCAGTTCTTCTCATTCGGTACAAACGACTTGACACAGATGACCTTCGGTTACTCTCGTGACGACGTTAACTCATTCTTGCCCATCTACCTACGCAAGAAGATTCTCAAGAACGACCCATTCCAGGTACTCGACCAGACAGGTGTCGGCCAGCTCGTTGAGATGGCAACAACCAAGGGTCGCAGCGTTAACCCCGAGCTCAAGTGCGGTATTTGCGGCGAGCACGGCGGTGAGCCCGAGTCTGTTAAGTTCTGCCACAGAGTAGGTTTGAACTACGTATCTTGTTCTCCTTTCCGCGTGCCCATCGCACGCCTTGCTGCTGCTCAGGCTGCAGTTGAGGAGGCTTGATAAAAAGCTAACCCTTATTAACAATAGAGCGGGCGGTGAATTTCACCGCCCGCTTGCTTTATATATATATTATAATGTACGCGCGAGAGAGGCATACCCCGGTCGACTACAACACCATAAGTTCGGAGTTCATTTATTACACAAAGAAAGCCCTACAGCCTCACCACCTCGACCACGCGCAGTACCCCATCGCTCGAAACACAGAAACGCACGTCACACCCCGCAAACGGCATTCCATACACCCGTTCAGGGTCTCCGTGGAATTGCGGTCGCGGGTCAAACTCAAGCACTTTCAGCAACACAGCACACTCGTCGGCCGAAAAAGCCCCACGCAATTCATCGGGAAAAACCACCTCAAGCGTACGCCATTTTTTTTCGTCGACAAAACCACTGCGCACCCCCACGTGAGCATCGCAATACTCCACATAAGGCTTAATATCATATATAGGCGTACCATCAGCAAGGTCGGCACCCGCAACAACAAGCGTCGGCCCATCGGTGCCGCACTCCACCCCCACAAGACGCACCGACGACAGCCCCAGCGCATTAGGGCGGAACGGAGAACGCGTGGCAAAAACCCCCATATACTCGTTACCCCCCAACAACGGTGGACGCACAAGCGGCGACCACTCGCCACAAGCCTTACCGTTCAGCGAAAAGCCCCATACAAGCCAAAGAAAATCGAACCCGTCGATACCACGCAACGCATCGACGTTCCTGTAGGCCGGTTCAAACACAATTCTGCCCTGCAGCTGCGGCACAAGCCCACTCTGTCGCGGAATGCCGAACTTTGTAGGCAACAACGTATGATAGTATGCAATGGGAGTAATATTCATAGTATTGTAATTTTGCCGATGCGAATTTAATCACGCTAAACGAGAATACAAACAATTTAACAAGAGCAAACAGCTCCCACCACAAAAAAAACGCCACAAAGTGCCACACGCAATAAAGTCACAAGAGCCAATGAGATAAATTAAACAACAAAAACTTTATCAAATTACAAAAAAAAACGTATTTTTGTAATTGCAACCCCGCAAGGGGTTTGTGACATACGGAAAAACAGTACATTAGCTTTACTATCTTACTGATGGGAGCATTGCTCCGGCAGGGAACACCCTGTCAAACTTGGCGGTTAAATCAAAGAAAGAATAGAAGCAAAGTTGGTGTCTGCGCTATAAAGCGTGGACAACTTGCATATTCTTCTTTCGGGTACGCCAAGACCTCATCAGTGGATAATGCAGTGTTGTCCACTTTTTTTATTCCCAAAAAAGACAAGCCACTGTAACCCAAACAAATGTACCGTGCCATTGTTCTTTGATTTATTTTACATTCAATTATTTTTTAAAAAGCTGCTGTTAACATAATTTAACTAAACGGGGGGGGTAATTAAAATTGCTTGAGTTAAATTTGCGACGAATTATACATCATAATGTTTTTTTAGTACAACTTAATTATAAAACATATTTTATGAGAAAATTTACTTTATTAGTAGCGTCTTTGTTCATCACATTAGGCGCAATGGCACAAACATTCGTAGCGCCCGTAGAGGGAGGATTCTACAAAATTAAAGGAGACAGCCAAACATACCCCTGGCTGACAGCGCAAGTTACATCAGGAGGCAATGTTGTTGTATCGGCAAACGAAGCCGACGCTGCAATATTCCAAAAGACAGCAAATGGCCTTATGGCAGTTTCAACAAAAAAGTATCTCGGTTATGCCGGCGGTAAATTCACCTACAGCGACTCCGAGTTAACCATAGAGCTTCGCAATACCGGAAGTGCAGCAAACAGCGAAGGCAAATATGTCATTGTTTCCGGTGGCAACTATATGTACAACAACAATACCGATGGCATTGTACACGAATCAAGCGCTTGGTTGGATATAGAGAGACTTTGGGGCTTTATTGAGTGCGTAGACCCATTTGACGGAAAAATTTACGCCCTCGACTCATATATGGATTATCTTTACCACAACACCAATGGTTCAACCGACCTTTATGCAAACGGTTCATTCCAGGGTACAGTTGACACAAGAGCACTTTGGTTGTTCGAAGGAGTAACATATGGCGTATATAACATTAAAAACGTACACACCGGTTGGTATGTTGGCAGCAACGGAAAAATGACAAACGACGCCAACAATTACGGAAGATTCGAGATTACCACACAGAACGTAGAAGATGGCGAATTGCGTAACGCCGAAGCAGGTAAATACTTTATTAAGTTCGAGGGTGCCACAAACTATAATTGCTTGCACTCTACAGCAAATGTCGTAAAACCGTGGGTAGGTGCCGGCCTTGGCAACCAATACTCATTTATCAATGTTGAGGAATTTGCGCACACACTCACTGTAGGCAGTGCCGGTTGGGCAACACTTATCCTTGGCTTTGACGCTGTAATCCCCGCCGAGGTTGAGGCTTACACCGTTTCAACTGTTGAGGACGGTTACGCAAAAATGGTGCCTGCAACAGGCGTTCTTGCTGCAAACACAGGTATTCTTGTAAAGGCCGCTGCCGGCAACTACGATTTTGCTTACACAACCGATGCTGCTGACGTTACCGAGAGCGCTCTTGAGGGTACATTGTACGATACAGCAATCAGCGGTTATGTTCTTGCAAACGGCGATAATGGCATTGGATTCTACGCTACAGCGGACGGCTTTGTAAACAACGCCAACAAGGTATATTTGCCCGCAACAGCAATGTCGAGCGCAGCATTCTACGGCTTCCTCTTCGAGGGTACAACAGGCGTTGAGAATGTAGTTGTTGAGAACGGTGCACAGGTAATCTTCGACCTTACAGGCCGCCGCATCGACGCAATAAACGCAGCCGGTATCTACATTGTAAACGGTAGAAAAGTGCTGGTTAAGTAAGAACTGTGGTTGATAAGTTTACTTAATCAAACACAGCCGCACGTGAAGCACTTGCGCGCAGCGAAAGGTACTGGTTAAGTAATTTTTAGACCTTAATTAAGAACGAGATATTTAGAGAGTATCGTGGCGGGCTACCGCCTGCCACGATGCTAAAAATATAAACGATAAGAAAAATCATAGAAAAAAGATATGAAAAAGAATTATGTATCTCCTCTTGTATCAGAGGTAAACGTAGAGGCTACAGAGTCAATGCTTG
>JAZRFF010000034.1:0-5074 GCA_045661225.1 Bacteroidaceae bacterium
AGATTTTCTTTCACACCAGCCATTATCCCGATTTCGTGTATGCAGTACCATATCATATTTCGATTGGGCAAAGGAAATATCGGTCTGCTTTCATCGGTTGTATTGTATAACGCCAATATCTGTTCTGCTACGGGATGAAGAGGTATAAATGACTCTACATCTGTTTTCTTGCGATTTATACGAATATATCTGCGTCCATCTGTGGTTTTTCCAATATTTGAAGGATGCAGTCTTTGTAAGTCCACATACGACAAGCCCGTAAACGCAGAGAAGATAAAAGCTCTACGTGTTAGTTCCTGCAATCTCTCACTCATAGGATGCTCCATAATCCATTGCAGTTCGGCACGACTGATATGTTTCAACTTATAATCGGGCTTCTTCTCATATGGAACATCAGAGAGTGGATTGAAGCGGATTATCTCTCTATCTACTGCGACATATATCAATCTATTCAACCATGTAAGACAATGATTAATGTGACCAGCTCCACAGCCTTTACTTTTCAGATATAGTTTATAGCCCCAACCAAAATCTTCGGTAATATCCTCAAAGGCAATATCTCTCATATTTAGCGATAGCAGATATTCGTGCAAGTAAGCCTGAGAAGATTTAGATTGTCGGTAGGATGAGGTTGAGTTAATGACCTCTGCTCGGATTCTCAACCTTTCTCGTTCCTCTTCTCCTGCTTTCAATAGAGTTGTTGGTATAGTTGCCACACAAGTAATCTCATTCTTCAGCATTTCGGCTGTGACCATACCTGCGTCCTTTAAGAGACTTTCGTATGAGGTTTCAAGTTTTGCTTTTAGATCGTTGAGCATATTGTTTGTTCTAACATCTTTGACCTCTCCAGTCTTTGCATTCCAAGCATTGGGATTACAATAACAACCTGTCGCAAATACGCTCTTTTTACCGTCAATGGTAATGCGGCACATAATAGCGGTTGTTCCGTCAGCCTTTATCTTGCTGCGGTTGATATAGTATAAAATCGAAAATGTACTTCTCATAATGCTTCTTGTTTGTCTGTTAGAGTATTAGTTTCAAATCTTTTGTCGCCTCAATGTATTTATCCATATCCTCAAATAGTTTTTTGGGAGTAACACGAGCATACACTTGAGTTGTTTTTATATCCGAGTGACCTAACATCTTACTCACGGTTTCGATAGGAACACCGTTTTCAAGAGTCATCAATGTCGAAAACGAATGCCTTCCCATATGGTAGGACAAACGCCCTTTGATACCAACTTTTGTCTTTATACTTGTCAAGCACCACTTTAATGCTTGATATGGTATTACTGGAAATAATGTCGGACGTGTCTCATCGCGATATTTTTCTATAAGTGCAATGGCTTCAGGAAGCAGTTTTACTCGACTTAACTGACCGTTCTTACCTCTACGATATTTTAACCACATCGCACCCTTATCATCTTTTGATAGATTATCGGGGGTGATAGCAACAACATCAACATACGATGTTCCTGCATAACAAGCAAAAAGAAACATATCACGAACAATGGAGTGTTCAGGTCTGCATCCGACAAGTTCGACATCACGGATCTTCTCAAATTCTTCCATGCTTAATGTTCGTGGAGGTCTCTCTTTCTGCTGTGGCAAAGGATAATATTCAAAATAACATTTGTCTGAATGACCTTCCTTGAATGCAATTCGACAAATCTTTTTCAGAATCGCCAGATAATGGCGCACAGTTTCCACTGCCAAACCTTTCTCTATAACCACAAACTCTTGGAACTCCCGAATGAACAGCTCATTAAGTTGGCAAAAAGCAAGGTCTGTAACCTTGAACCGTTTTGATACAAATTCGCCTAAACGACTACGGGTATATAGATAGTTGGGAAGTGTACGATGCGAAACATCTATACCTACTTTTGCTTTCACCTCCTCAATGTGTCTGTCGAAAAGTTTAAGTAAAGTCATTTGAGTATCCTTACTGCCTTGAAACGCATTCTTGACATCGGTAGCATCAAAATCTTGCTTGCGTTCCAATAGAGAATCGAATGCCGAGTTTATGGCAAGCAGCAGCTTGTCAATCTTAGCATTGATTTCTACAGCCTCCTTACTTTTACCATTAAGTCGGCTCTCACGAGGATTCCATAATTCGGGAGTACACGACAGTTTGCTACTGAACTGCGCCATCGTTCGGTTTACGGTAATACGTCCCATAATAGGAGCCTTACCCAACTTGTCCAATCCGCTCCTTTTTAGGTAGAGCAACACCTTGAATTTTTCTACTTTCATACGCTTATATTTTTAGTGGCAAATTTAGCCTGTATATAAGCGTTCTTTACTATGCAAAACAATGACAATCAACGCAATGTGATGCCTTTGTAAATTATTTTGTTACCTCTCAGCTTTCGGTAACAGCCAAGCTAACGATTTGGTAACTGAACCCCTGCCCAAAACCGTAATTTCTTGCGTAGTCTGTATTATGCGAGAAAAACGCTTTTTGTTGTTTCTCAACCATTTACGTTTAGCCTATTCTATTCTGTAATCGTTTGCTTTACCAGTTGCTTTCCACGTTGCCCGACACTCATTCGCAACCTTGAGCCTTTCGCACGATGTGCCTATAGAAAAGGTCGCACGAATGTTAGGACACACCGATATCAAGACTACACAGATATACGCGAAAATCCTAAAATCTACAATTGAAAACTATGCTACAGAATTGAGCAGAGCAATCATTTGACCTTGTAGAATACCCCTTTCAATAACTGCGACATTCCGTTTTCAGTGAATGTTGCAGTTATTTTTTCACACAGATATCGCTGTCCTTTAATATAGAACAAGGCACGAGGATTGGGAATATCATCTGCCAGGAACGAGAAGGTATATTTTACCGTATCGTCAAGCTCATAAAATGGCTTCTTATCCTCTCCGTATGTAAGACGAAGCGACATATCTTTGATATGGAAAGTACGCTCTCCAACCACCGTAACATAGTCAATAATCGGGCAAGGATAGAGATACGCATTAAGAGGATTCCCGTCCCAAAAGCCAAGATATAGCTTATCGAAATATTCCGGCTGTTTCTGTTGTTCACCAACAAGAAGATTATTCACCACACCCAGCTGTTGGCCAGAAGGATTCCAACCGTTATTGTCATTTGTACGCTGATAGTTCTCTTCGCTTGTCGTCGCATCGTACTCCGGCAATTCAAGAAATATACACCAATTATAACCCTCTACATTATCCAACCATACAGGTACACATTTCAGTTCTATCGTCTCGCCATTCTCACTACCGCTTTTTCTCTCTCTAAAAACATTTACCGGCATCACGACATAATCCTGTTGCCACCAAGTAAAGTCGCCGGAGCGTTTACGACAGTAAAAGCACCTCGCTACAAAATATGTATCGACATCCTGCACATAGAAGATATAGTTCATCGCACGCAAACAACCGCTAAATTCATACCAATAACCTCCTCTGTCGTCCGTATCATCCATATACTGATAAAGGTAATACTCGAACTCGTCCATATTGGGAAAACTCTTTATATGTCGCTTATTCTCCTCAATGAACCAATCGCAGACATAACTCTTCCAAGCCTGGTGGCTACAGTCCGCGAACCTCAAGCCCACATGCTCGATGTACTTGCAAGAATTTCCTTGCGAGACATCTGCGGAAAAACTATCAACAACATTGTCGATACATTCGGGGGCAATGCTTTCCTGCTCTTCTCTCACAAAACAGAAAGTTATATCGCGTGTCTTGTGGTCGATTATAAAATCACCACCTATAAGATAGCCCACCTGCTCGAAGAACTCCGTTACAGACCAATGAGGCAATATACTCGCCCAACTATAGTTTTCCCAAGCATACGGCAAGGCATTGCACACTATAAGATACCTGTAAGGCGACTTCTCTATGGCTTTCATATCAATGGTATATCCAAGTTCATTGCAAATAAGCCATATTACATATATAAGGTACGGCTGACACGAAACACCCTTAACATCACTTGCCCATTGCCAATCAGCACCTGTAGAAGCCTTGTAGAGATTGTTCTGCACATTACCGCTGGAGTTATTCACCCACGGAAGAGCAACAAAATTCTGGTCGCGGTCAATACCTCGCCAATAGTCATAAGGAGAACCCGGCCTGGCAGGAGAATACGAGCCTAAATCCAATTCATTGATGTAGATTTCATCAAAGGTAACATCATAGTTCTGCACGCTACGCCCTTCAAGGAACTGTGTCTTTACCTCACTCTCCGATATGCTTGTAACAGTAATGATACCCTCACGACGGAATTTCTTGTCTATAATGGTACAGTCAAAACTCACCTGCTTCTTGTCAATGTCCGTGCGATGAATATTGCCGAATATTGCAATGTTCTCACTGCACCCTTTCAGTGGAAAGGTAATTGACAATGTGTAGGAGTCCGAACCTGTGAAGTGCCTGTTCTCGGCCACGAACTGAAACGAAGAGCCTTTCTTGATATAAGCCGGCTTGCCATTTATAAATATCTGCATTATCGTCTTGATTTAGGTGTTTTGTTTCTTATCAGTTTATCGTACTCGTCTTGCGCCTGTTTGATACCATAATCGCCCGTAACGGTGTTTATCGTAACGAAAGGCTCGTCCAAACGCTCGTTCAATTTGCGTATTGTAGAGGAAAGTTCCGTGTCGGGCTTCTGCTCCTGCTCGGATCTTTCCACAATAACGCGAACCTCGCCCTGCTGTCTTGCAGCAACCATAGGTGCGGTAATGGAACGGGAGACATCACCGGCACGGAGCGATGAAATGGTATTAGTCCGTTGCGCCTTGTCGAGTGCCTCTATCATAGGCCGTGCGACGGGCGATGCCAACAGCTTCTGTGATGCTACCCACTCACCTGCGTGTACCACACCTGCCACCTCGTCGGGCTTGCCAGGCTTGGTAAAACCACCCTGCATATATCCTTGTGTCTCCGAAGCCTTTTGCTGTTGCTTGATAGTGGCTATTTGGATAGCACCTGCTGCTATCGCCATTGCAGCTGCAATAGGAGCAAGGATATAACCGACAATGGGAACAGCTGCTGCCGAACCGAACGCTGACAGTGCGTTCTGTGCAGTCTG
>JAZRFF010000035.1:0-17657 GCA_045661225.1 Bacteroidaceae bacterium
ATGCGTTCTATGGTTGCTCCGGCCTTACAAGCGTTGAATTCAATGCTGAAAATTGCACAAGTATGGGTAACGGTCTTTATCCAGTGTTTGGTAATTGTACAGCATTGTCAACGGTGACAATTGGAGAAAATGTAAAAAACATCCCGGCTTCTGCGTTCTATAGTTGCACAGGCCTTACAAACATTGAAATCCCTAACAGCGTAACAAGCATTGGAAATGATGCGTTCAATAATTGCAGAAGCCTAAAAACTGTAATAAATTTCTCAAATATCACATTCAGTAAGGGGTCAAGCAACAATGGTTATGTTGCATACTATGCCAAAAAGGTTATTAATGCGCCAAATGGTTTTATAGATGGTGATTATATTTGGTGTAAATTCAATGGAGTAAATACATTGGCTTGTTATCTTGGTGATGCTACTGAGTTAGTATTACCTGTTGACTACAATGGCGAAAATTATGTAATTGGAAATGATGCCTTCTATGGTTGCTCCGGCCTTACAAGCGTTGAAATCCATAACAGCGTTACTAGCATTGGAGATTATGCGTTCAGTAATTGCTCCGACCTTGCAAGCATTACAATCCCTAACAGCGTTACAAGCATTGGAACCAGTGCTTTCGAGGGTTGTACAGGACTTAAGGAAGTACATGTTAACAACCTTGCTGCATGGTGTAAAATTGATTTTAATGGAGCTTATGCAAATCCTTTGTATAATGCCAAAACTATATATTTAAATGGTAACTTAGTTGACGAACTTATTATTCCCGATGGAGTTAGTTCTATAAAGAGATTTACTTTCTATAATTGTGCTACTATCACTAGTGTAACACTTCCAAATAGTATTGAAAGTTTTGAAAAAAGTGCTTTTTGTGGCTGCACAGGCCTTACAAGCGTTGTAATCCCAAACAGCGTAACAAGCATTGGATATAGTGCGTTCTATGGTTGCAAAGGCCTTACAAGCGTTGAAATCCCTAATAGTGTAACAAATATTGGAGATCATGCATTCAATGGTTGCTCCGGTGTTACCAGCATTGTAATCGGCAACAGCGTAACAAGCATTGGAACCAGTGCTTTCATGGGTTGCACAGGACTTAAGGAAGTACATGTTAACAACCTTGCTGCATGGTGTAAAATTGATTTTAATGGAGCTTATGCAAATCCTTTGTATAATGCCAAAACTATGTATTTAAATGGTAACTTAGTTGACGAACTTATTATTCCCGATGGAGTTAGTTCTATAAAGAGATTTACTTTCTATAATTGCGCTACTATCACTAGTGTAACACTTCCAAATAGTATTGAAAGTTTTGAAAAAAGTGCTTTTTGTGGTTGCACCGGCCTTACAAGCGTTGAAATCCCAAACAGCGTTACTAGCATTGGAGATTATGCGTTCTATAAATGCTCCGGGCTTACAAGCGTTGTAATCCCAAACAGCGTAACAAGCATTGGAACCAGTGCTTTCGAGGATTGCACAGACCTTAAGAATGTTTATAATTTCTCTAGTCTAACATTCGGTAAAGGGGAATATACTAATGGATATATTGCGTATTATGCCGATAATGTTTATAATGTGTCTAATGGCTCAAAAGAGGGTGATTTTATATTCGGCAAGCCCAATGATGTGAATACATTGCTTTATTATTTGGGCAACGCTGCCGAATTGGCCTTGCCTGCCGATTATAGAGGTGAAAATTATACTATTGGTACAGATGTATTCAAAAATAAAACTACTATTACAAGCATTATAATTCCTAACAGCGTTACAAGCATTGGAGATGATGCCTTTGCAGGCTGTAGCAATGTAGAAAGACTTGATTTGGACTGTGCTGAGGTTGGCGACTGGTTCAGTGGTGTGTCAGCTCTCAAAGAGGTAATAATTGGTGACGGTGTTACAAGTGTTGCAACTTCGGCCTTCAATGGTTGCACCGGCCTTGAAAAGGTTTGCATCAGCGACCTTGCAGCTTGGTGTGGTATTGATTTTGGTAGTGCTAATTCTAATCCATTGTACTATGCGAACAATTTGTATTTGAACGATGAATTGTTGACCGATATTTCCATACCGGCCGAAGTTACGAAGGTGAAGAATTATGCTTTCTACAACTGTAAGGGTGTTACAAATATTGAAATTCTTGATAAAGTAAAAAGTATTGGAAACAGCGCTTTCTATGGTTGCAATGATTTGGAGACACTTTACATAAGCAATACCATTGAGAGCATTGATGATTATGCCTTTGCCGAATGTAACAATATCCTGGATATAAAGATTGGTTCAAAGAAGGCGATTACCGCAAGTGAAAATATCTTCAGTAGCGACGCCTATAACAATGCTTGTTTGTATGTGCCTACCGGCCGCAAGGATTTTTATGCAAAAACATCGCCTTGGAGCAATTTTATTATAAGCGAAATGGATTTCACCGGAATAGAGAATATGGAAGCCGAAGGCGAAAGGGTTAAAGATGTTTACTATGACCTCAGCGGCCGCGTAGTTGAAAACCCAACAAATGGTGTTTACATTATCTACGGTAAAAAGGTAATTATAAAATAATTGATTTATAAATACTCACAGCAGAATGACCAATCAAGTTTGTGCTTGATTGGTCATTTTGGTTATTATGGTATTATTCACGCCGATGTTCATATAACTGCTATATTACCGTGAGTTCGATCGAACTCACGGTATTTAACTATCTTATCCTGCTATTCCAGGCCGACTGCACTTCAACCTCAACGCCTGTAAGCACGCTGCCGGCCATCATCTTTCCGCAGACGACAAACACAAAACTGCGATACGACTGAGTGGGATAAAAAGGCAGTATAATATCTTGAGCCTCACGAACAATCTCACGTCCCGACAACAATTTGTAATTAGCCCCATCGTTGCTACCAAAAAGATAACAAGCAAGTGCCGGAACCCCGTCTGCTAAATCATTGCAAGGTTTCACATAAGCGTGAAGCATAAGCGTTGTTATCCGCTTAAACATCTTGGAGCCCCAAAGGTGTGGCCTTGACACGACAAACACATTATTATCACCCGATTGAGCAGTATCAATAGCAAAAAGCGTCGTTCGTCCCGAGTCGGCCGAGAAGATATAAGGTTTACGGCACCGTTTCACAAGCCCTTCGACTTTTACCCCGAGCCTGCTCCACACGCCACTCTGCAAAGAGAACAAATAAGAGTACGAATGCGAAGCACTCCCCAAAAGAATCTCTGCGTGTTCAGGAAGATATACAAGCGATGCACTACGCATATAACCGGAAAAGTCGCCATTCTCTTTAACACCGGCCAACCCCATCATTGAAGCAACACCCCTAATGACCATATTGTCAAGAATACGGGTTGTCCCACCCTTGTCAATCATACACGAGGATAGAGTCTTTATTTTCCCGCCACTTATCAGCATTACCCCTTGCTCACCAACAAAAGCCACACCGCTATCGACGCCACACACCGAGCCGGCATTAACGCAAACCTCACGCGACAATGGAAACGAAGCAAGATAAGCCATCGCACCCGAAGTATCAACAGACATCGCCCATATACCGTCACGACAAAAAACATACAACGGGTGCTGTCCGAACTGACCTTGTGAAAGAGCAACAGTATTACTTGCAAGCGCAACTATTTCGGTATGCGAAGGCGAATAGGTGCACCGAGCCGGAAAAGAGAACGGATTGTCAACCGAAGATACCTTTAAGACATTCAGTCTCTCCTCATAAGGCACACTCTCGCTCAAGTCAGCCTCATCGGGTTGCAACACCTCCCAAGAATTATCTAAAGCAATATTGGTAATATCCGATTCAGCATCATCACTCTCTGTTATTGTTACTATTATAGTATCCCCATCAGTCAGCAGTCTTTCATTATAGACAAGTTCCACCGCAAGTTCATCGGTACCATAAAAAGGTTCTCCGTCAAGCAGCCACGTTCCATCAGTATTTGAATAGGTAAGTTTATAAGAACCCGCCTGCCACGAAAAGATATCGAGAAATTCCTTATCGGTCAACGGTAAAAGTTCAGCACCATTCTGAAAAGCACTGCGAACCGCAACTACATATCCAAGAGAGGCACGGTTCAAATATTGCGCCTGATTCAGGAAACGATGCGCAGCAAGTTGAAAAGTACGGCGATAAACATTGCTATTCAAGAACAAAAAGAGAGTCATCTCAAATGCGCGGGAATCGGGATACGACAGTAAAGGAGGCAATTCATAAACACCATCATTTAGTGCAACCGCAACATTCTCATATACCCTTGCCACGACAGAGACACCGGCAATAGTCCTTATTTTTGTTTTCACACAAATACGCCCCAAAGTTTCACTACTGCTATTGGGTATGGAAAACATCATAGAATTATGCCCCTTACCAAAAAACTCCTTTATTGCCCCCAGATGCAACCTGTTATTGAACACATAACTACACCCGGGAACAAAAGAACTATAAGAACAGCGCTCATAAGAAAGAGATTGTTGCAGGACTAAATTAGTCCGAGAAACATCATTCACACAATGCACTAAATTACCATCAATGTCATATTCGGCGACCCTGTAATAAAGCGATGCTTCACTGACCTCAGTGTAAAGCTCCTCAAAATCCTTATCATCATATACACCCTCCCCCACATTATTATCTTTTCTGTGAGGCACGACCTTTTTTCCCATTATTGAACCGGTTGTAAAGACATCGATACCCGCAACAATATCTTTCCAGTTACCAAGCGTTAATGCCGTGAACGAGAAAGCCGGTTTCATACCAAGCACCTTAACCTTATACCTCGACGGAGTAGAACTCCCGACAGGTTCCGCCACAAGATTATACTCGTCACGCATTATATCCTGAACCCTACTCTCGTCACTTACATACATTACAGGCGACACCGAAATATAAGAACCATCAAACAGACGCAAAGCAAAGCAGAACATAGCCCGGTCAATATAATATCCTTTTTTGTTCAACGTATTTATAGCCTCGTCAAAATACCCTTTAGAGTTGTACGCCCACGAACTCTCAATTCCTTTTGAGACATTATGCTCATATTCGGCATCGGTTGTAACACTCTCAACAATCGATTCGGTACTAATGTTAAGCACAGGCATTGGAGGGCGTTCTCCAAGAAAAATATACTTACCATTGCTGTAAAGCAGATAATATATGCCTTCCGTTGTCATACAACAAGCCACATAACCAAGAAATTCCATATTATAAATATTCGGTATTCCGGTTATATAAAAAGGTTCACCATCAGTCCCATTCACAGTATGCCACTCCCTGTCAAAAACCATTATACGTCCATCGGAATCAGCAATTACCGCCAAATAGCACTGAGCTAGCTCGTGCCAATAAATCTGCTCAAATTCAGCAACAAGCCTTGTTACTTGCGAGAGTTCAGGCATAGGCACAAGCACCCCGTCCTTCATACGCATATTGACAATATCGACACACTCCCCCTCGGTAGCCATCAGATTGTCTGTATTTCGTGTTATACCCTTAAAAGAAAAAATCTTATGCATTCAAACTGTTTTTAATCATACACCAAAAAATCTCTTTCCCAAAAAACGCACGCACCACCCCCAAAAACCCGAACGCCACAAAAGCAGCAGTAACAGAATTGACACTACAGCAAGCAGCAGAGAATTTACCGGATTTACAACCTTTTTTAAATTTGTAACGACACGTTCGGTCACGAGAGTGTCGCACACAACAACTGTATCGCGCACGACACTCTCTTTATAGAGCGTTCTGTACCTCGTAAAGAACACCGTGTCAGCCCTCTCACGAACATAAACACTGTCACGCAGAAAGACACTATCCCGTTCAATTATTGCCGATAAAGAGGAGTAGGCCCGTGTGCTATTATCCTTAGTGCGAGACTCCGCACAACGACACCCGCACAAAAACAACAACACCAAACTACAGCATATTATTACCCCCCTTTTCATTTTCGACAAAAACCTTTAACGAACTACAATGCTCAAGCACCCGCAAGCTGAACATATAATACAAGAAATCAAGAACACGAAACAGCGTGCTACGCTCATTTGTAACCATTCGTGCATTACGTAGAATATTAGTCCCGTAGAAATAAATCGCCACATAAATCATAAACGACACACAATGCACAGCCACCTCCTCCTCACCCTTCAAATGCCCAAGCAAATAAATTGAAGCAACCATAACAAAGTAGACGGCAGCGTCCCTAAAGAAACATAAAGCCTTCTTAAAGCTCCATTCACGATGGTTGCACACATCGGCCAGCATACCTGCAAGAAAATTCACTGCAAAAAGCAACACCAACCCGAATATATCATTCTTTATCGGGAACAACAACCCCGCGACGTTGGCAGCCAATGTCGCCACAAATAATTTCAAACTATCCATAGCACTATATTTCAAGGTATTTAATGAGAGTAAATTCGCTACGAGAAGCAAACTTCACAAACTGTCCGCGCATAGCCCCCTCAAGCGTAATCTCACACTTTTGGCGGTCAAACCCAAAGTCATCGTATTTAATGTACTCCTCCACCCCATCGATGCTTACAAGCACATCGACAGGATAAGGACCACGCTTGTGCACACGTACCCTGACATCGCCGCCCTTGCACATTATAGGATAACTCTCCCAAACGTCGGCCACCTTTATAAAACCTATACTTTTAACTGACATAGTCATTAAATTATTTTTTCTTGTTACACAATGCCGTCGCCATTGAAATAAAGGTATTGGCGACGTCCTGACGTTCAAAGACACTATAAAGCAATGCCACACAATAATAAGCAACAGCATCGGCAAGCACACTTTCGCAACCAACGAGCCCATCATCGATGTCAAAATCCGCTTCATAAACAAAATGCTTCAAGAGACTATTATCGCCCGCCGGATACAACCACACCGTTCGTTCCCCCGTGGCTGATACCCCATCGACACACACCGGACGAAACTCCCCCGCACGCGTGTAAACATTGCCTTGAGCAAGAGCTTCGGGCGAATTTTGTGAATACAGCGTCACACAAGGACGCTGCCACCCAACAAGTTGCAACGAGACAAGTTCTACAAAATCGGCAGGAAGAAGAAGCGTTCCACACCCGCTATCCCGAGAAACAATCTCAGCCTCGTCGGGAGCCAGGCTGCGCACATTCACGCAACCCACCCCCGCAGCCTTATTCTTTTGTACAAACGCCACAGCCTGTGGCAACAAGCCTTTGATCAGTGGATTTATAGAACGTGTATCAACAGAGAGAAGCGACAATTGCGTGTCCTCTTCACTTTCGTTTATCAGCCGCCTTACACGCCTTACAAGTTCATCGGTTGCAATCATAGCCAGTTAGGGAATGAGAGCCCGCAATCCTGTGCTACAGCCTTAACAGCAGCCTTATTCTGTAATTGCGACAAGGTGTAATTATAAGGTTCCGCCATTAGCAACGCACGCGCTTGCTGCATATTTGTCACTTCACTGACAATAGTCTTTTCCGACTCACCAGAAATTCCGTCCCCATTCACTACAGGCTCATCACACAGCTCGACTACCCCTCTTTTAATTTCTCCATTAAGAAAAGACTCGCTATTCTCTATTGCCCTTTGTATAAGAGGATTATCTGTAGTGTACTGAGCCGGATACACGCCGGTCGAATTTATAGCGCCGCCGGTAAATTCAATTCTCACAAGCGCTTTACCCACTCTAAAATAACTGTTACGCTCAATTTGCCCGTGAATCTCATAAGTAATTCTTTTTTTCATCGTCGATAAATTTTAAACGGGCCGGACGCAATGGGAGCAACCCTCACGCACCCGACCCGACGTATTATACAATAACTTTTAAAAATCAAACAAGAATTTCCCCGGTATACTCAACCCAAGTACTACCATTGTAAGTCACAACACTTCCGCTTGCGAACCACACTTTTTCGACACCGTTTACAGTGTGCTTAACATCATCTGTAAGCACTACAACGTCGTTTATATTGGGTTCCGACGGCAATTTGTCGGCACTTGTCACGTGCGAAGCTCCCGGAATATCACTCTCTGTCGCAGAGCCATTCACCCAAATATGCGAATACCCCTTGAGGCAAAGACAATCAATCGTCATAACGACCTCGCGTTTAGCCTCCTCGCCATCAACATTTTCAGTTTTAGCGTCCTCATTCTTCATATAGTATCGTACAAGGCCATTCTCATCAATAAGACCGCCACAATGAGCGTAACCAAGAGCATCGAGTGTCGGGTCGTGAATAAGGTCAATATCACCAAATACAGTGTGAATTTTTGTACATTCAATACCAAAGACTTTGTCACCTGTTACACTGATGTTCTTGTGCAGAGTAAGGTCAATCTTCTGAATGTCGTTAAGCAACTGTTTACCGAGCAACCATATAGCTCTTTTTGTGCAGTTAAAACCGGTAAACTTAACCATAGAGAGGTTTATAAGGTCGGCAAACGTAATTTTGGACGAAAGGTCATACTGACGTTTAAACTGCCAGCGTATACCCTTTGAGAAATAGTCCCACTGATAACCCATTGCATTATCCATAGCCTGCACCTTGAACTTTCCGGGCTGTCCTACCCACGCTGTTCGGCAGCTCTCGAGTCTAAACTGACGAAGTACCGCCTCGGCAATCTGCGATTCACTGAACGGAATACGTTTCTTTTGCGCAGCGAAATAATCACTGACAATACTGTTACAAAGCTGTTTCTGCAAAAACATACGCTCAGGCACAGGTACAATAGTAGAAGGAGCAATAAATTTCTGAGTCTCATAAGCAGCCGAAGAAAGCAATATAACCTCCGTTCCTGCAGGAATTGTCGGTACCACACAATAGTCATCGGTAGCATTGACCTTAGGACCATTTACAGCCATAGCAATAGGCGCCTCGCTGGTACTGTTCTTTCCTACAAAAAACAGCATCAAGTCCACACCGTGAAGTTCAATCTGGCCGGTTGGGTCATAACCATTAACCCCTTTGCAAATAGCGGTGTAATACTCTTGAAAAATTTTCCTCTCACCGGTTGTCGAAAAAGGAATCTCGGCACGCGTAGCCTTCATACCCGTATAAGTAACATTTGTGTAAGCCTTAGAGCGTTTATCGTCAATAAGATAATGGTCAACCTCAAAGGAATTCACACGTACCTGACGACGTATTCTACGCTTAATCGTGTCAATAACACTCTCATCGCTGGCAATACCAACAATTTGATTGTCAACGTCCGCATCAATGAAGTCTGTTCCCAGTTCAGCCGAATTGGAAACTGTTGTAGCCTCACCGGCTCCGTGAGTTTGAAGTCCGGCAATACCGTTCGAAGGCTTTGGTGAACCGGCAGGCACCACAGTAACAGCGGCAAGCAGTAATCCCGTTGTCTCATCGCCCCAAAAAGCAAGTACAGCAGCAACAAGCAACATAACTACAAAAAGAGGATTCTCCCTCAAAAAAGAAATAATTTTTTTCATAATTTTTAATTTATATATTTATAAAAAGATTAAGCATTCAATGCCTTTTCAATTAAAGAATTACGTTTGCGTACAGGTTCTGCAGCAGGAGCTACGCTGCTTATGCCCTTGGGCAACCCGTCGCCAAAATTCTCTTTCATTAGCCGTATGTTTGTATTACGCCCCTTGACATCGCCGGCCGCAAAAGCATCATTTATATCCTTCTCGTATGTCAATGCGTGGTCAAGCGCCACACACACCTCCTCGGTATAACGTCCCGACATTATCGGAAAAACAATCTCCTCCCACACATTGTCCATAAACTCAGCAGGGTCGTAACCGCGCTCTTTACAAAAAGCCTCAATTACAGGCTTGCTGTTCTTAAGATTATTTTCATACTCCTCTCTGTCATTGTTGAGCCTCAAAACCTCCTCCTGACGCTCCTCGTCCGCAATCAAAAGTTCTTCAAGCTCCGGGCTACCCTCTTCCATATCCATATACGCTCGCCCAAAGTAACGAGCGACAGCGCTTGGAGCGTTACGTTTGCCATTAGCAATGTCCGCAAACATCTGTGCCATACGAGGGTCACGTTCAAGCATCTGCGAGAGACGCTCATTCTGTTTGCTATTCAGCTCAAGATACTGCAACAACATCTCCTGCGACACCTCATCGTCAATAGAGAAATCATTTCCAAAAATCTTTTTCAGCCCCTCATCAAGACGGCCATACGGTTTCTGCTGAGCAGTCGCAGACATCTCCTGCACAGCGTCATAATCATTTGAGTGACGAAACCCGCCGGGTTGCGCTCCACTCACATTGTTCATAAAATTTTGTTCCATAAATAATTTGTTTTTTACAAGCGCAAAGAAACTACACAGAACACACTGCAAGGTTGCTGAATTGACACAACCCCTAAAAAAGAGAACCGGCACCCACTATATTTAAGTATATTAAAACAAACACGACACACGCATATACACGTATTCCTTTAACACTCAACCACCAGCCAGCATTCAAAAACCGTTTAAAAGTTATTTCGCAACCGTTTGAGGTCCCTCTATCCCGTTCAAACAAAATAAATTGTTGAAAACTTAATGGTAAAATCGCATCTTTTTAGCCTTTTTTGACTATATTTTTGTAATCAAAAAAGCAGTATGAAAAACACATTAAGCAGTTCTGTTCGCGAGATGCGCAAACAGGACGTAATCGACCGTTTTTTTGAGTCATTAAAAGAGTTGCACAAAACAAGACCCTACGCAACACAGAGCGAAATCATCAAGCACGCATCAAAGAGTGAAGCACCAAGGTTCTACGTCACATTCGAAAACGCAAGGCGCTTTATTTCAATGATGATGAGAAAGAAAAAACTCCCAATTATCAATGAGAACAAATTAGAGATGTACAAAGAGATTTTCCGCCGTTACAAAGAGCGGGTAAACGACAGCAGCAAGCGATACAAATACCTAATCCTTGAAAGTATAATAGAAGAACCCGCACCATCATTTTACATAGACGAAGAGACCTTCCGCGGAATAATCTATAAGACTCTGCGCCAACGACACACAGCCTGAAGCAAAAGCGCATAAAAACAATAAAAACCACATTTGCATAAAAGAAAATGACAACCACAAACATTCTGTTCAATAAAGAAAAAATAAAGCAACGAATATTCGGCGAAAGCGGCTACGCATCACTCTCACGTTGCAAAGCCGGAATACCGGCAGAATTTACCGATGTTCTTGCAATAACCCCAGACGACCTTAGAATCATAAAACCTATAATACAAGAGAGTATAAATGAGATAGTAACAAACATAAGTCGCTACACAACCCGATGCACACCACCCACCTTACACGCCGCAGAATCAGACGATACAACACTGACAATTACACTACCCGGAAACTACCCGACTTCAGCAATCACACAATTGGAAAGCGCCATAGAAAGCTATATTGTCAACAACACGCTAACCCGGTGGACACTCATTGTAAAACCCGATGAATCGACACTGCACAACACAAAGACACAAAACAATATTATAAAAATACGCGAACTTCTAGCCTTGCGCGAACGCCCCGAGCTTAAAGCCACAGGGCAAGACCAAACAATAAAACTATGAGAAACACAATATTTATCAAGTGGAACGAACTGCAACAGCAAATTAACTTAAAGAACTTTTATATGGGAGAGTCCGCCAAGCGCAAAGATGCCGATGCGGACACCATACAAAGCAGCACCGATGATAAAGAACTTTTCATTATGCTTGTTCAACAAGCAGCAAATGAGCTGTTCACTGCTGTTGCTCTTCGTTTCCCTTATTTAGAACTTAAAACCAATGAAGAATACATTGAATTCACCTTTGAGAGCAAGAGCAACAATCTCGACCACCTATTGCCGCTCCTGCAACAATCCATTGTCGACTATCTTGTCAACGAGGTAAGAATGCATTGGCTGCTGCTCAATCAGCCACAAATGGCACAAACAAACATTTCGCTGCGCAACTCACTCTACAACAACGTACAACAGATGTTTGCAAAATTCTACAACACCGAAAAAGTGCGTCGACGCGCCACAAACCTCGCAGGAATATAACTATGGAGAAAGAAAAAACAATAATAGAAAACAAAAGACGGCTGGGAGAAATATCAGCCGTCTACAACCCCATAACAGGCGAAGGTTCAACCTCCATAGAACGCAACTGGGTCGAAATAAAAGGATTTCCTATTGAAAAAATGAACCTGCCGGTTACAATGCTCGGCAGTTCCGAAGTCACACACCTCACGCAAATGGGTGCCGAAGCCTACCTCCGTGAAATAAAGCACAAGGAAGCCAGCAATCGCAATATTGTACGACTATGGCTCGACTTCTGTCTCACACGCATAGAACACGACTTTGAATACTGGGCTCGTACAATGACCACCATTTCCGACAAAGGCAAAGGGCGCGACACAGCCTTTACCCTCAACCGCCCACAACGTCAATACCTAAAAGCAATGGAAACACTGCGACAAGAAAATAAACCAATAGACATAATACTGCTAAAGGCGCGCCAGTGGGGAGGCAGCACGCTCACTCAGCTCTATATGCTATGGATACAACTTGTACACAAACGTAACTGGAACAGTGTAATATGTGGCGACATCGAGAAACAATCGTCAATAGTAGCAGGAATGCTTGCAAAAGTCATCACCCGCTACCCAACGTGGGCCTCCGATGGACAACGCCTTACCACAAGCCCCTACCAGGGCGCACAGAAAACAAGAGTAATAAACTGGAGCAACAGCCGCTATTCCCTCGGTTCGGCACAAAAGCCCGACTCGCTCCGCAGCGAAGATATAAGTATGGCACACCTCACCGAGGTCGGGCTGTGGAAAGCCACCCAAGGACGCAAACCCGAAGACCTTGTACAATCAATTTTCGGTTCAATTGCGAGTGGTCCCTACACCGTAAAAGTCATCGAATCCACTGCAAAAGGAGTTGGCAATTTTTTCCACCGCACGTGGATTGACGCCGTCGAACAACGCAATAATTTTACCCCGGTATTCATACCCTGGTTCTGTATAGACCTCTACAGCAAGCCCATTGCCAACAGCGACTATTCCACGTTCATCGACAGTATGGACGAGTACGAAAAGAACCTTTTCAACATAGGCGCCACCCTTGAAGCCATATCGTGGTACCGCGACAAACGTCGTGAACTTCCCGACGAATGGCGTCTCTGCAGCGAGTTTCCATCGACCCCGGCCGAAGCGTTTCAAAGTACAGGCCGCAGAGTTTTCAAAATTTCTTACATCAACGAAGCACGTAAAAGTTGCGTTCCGCCGCCATTCGTCGGAGACATTACAACAAGAAGAGACAACATCAGCCACAAAGAGCTAACAGAGTTCACCCCCGTTGCAAGGAACGAGAAGGGCGAAGACAACAACTTGAATGTATGGATTATGCCCGACAAAGAAAACACACTGCGTGACCGATATATTGTAACAGTCGATGTAGGCGGAACAAGCAACAAAGCCGACTACTCCTACATTGTCGTAGCCGACCGAATAGCAATGCTCGAAGGCGGAGTGCCCGAAATTGTAGCCTGCTGGCACGGACATATCGAGCACGACAAACTCGCTTGGAAAGCCGTAGAGATAGCCCGTGCTTACAGCAACGCCCTACTCGTCATCGAATCCAACACATTAGAAACCGAAGGAACCGAGGGCGATAATTTTGAATACATACTAAACGAAATAGCCGGCAAATACAGCAACCTCTACTGTCGCACGTCGCAAATCGAGATAAAACAAGGACGCCCACGTCGTTGGGGCTTCCACACCAACAGCAGCACAAAGCCAATGGTCATAAATTTTCTCATAAAAGCACTGCGCGACGGCCTTTACATTGAAAGAAATTTACAAACCACCCACGAGCTCGACCTCTATGAATTCAAAGAAAACGGAAAAGAGATGGGAGCTATTGAAGGCAACCACGACGACCGAGTGATGGCCACCGCCATTCTTGTATGGGTGTGCTATAACCACCCGTTGCCAACAATCATCAACACCGGCAATGCAAACAAACGCCGAAAAATAATAAGCGAAGCAAGTATGTAGAACTCAACCAAGAGCAAACACCCACAACAAAAAAATCAAAAAGGAACAATCTTTCAAACAATTCAAGAACCGTGTAATCCGTCAACTAAAAACTGATTACACGGTTCCTAATACACAAATAAATAATAATGCGTCCCAAGAACCCCTACAAACAAAAGAGAAAAACATTTACATCACATACAAAATCCTTGGGAAATTATTTGAGATAAAATATACAACACCCTTAATTATTGCCGGAGTAAGAAATACCCATCAATTCTTCTGCATATAACATACACCCCTATCAAAATCGAAAATAGCAGTAACACCTATAAAAAATTTTAATCCAAGTATACCCTCCGTTGTAAACTTCGGCAACAATCCCGTAATAGCAATAGCAGGCTTCTCGAAACGCATATCACCAACAAGCAAAGCCTCGGGAGCAAAAGCCATTGCAACAACGCGTCCCCTCTTATCATATCCCTTTTGTAACTTAATATCAGGATTATCACACAAAAATTTCTTTACACCCATATTATGTTCCAACAGAAAAAGCAACGAAGCATTACCTAAATCAAGATTAAAATTTCCTTTTAACGAAGCATTGTACCCCTTACCCTCAAAATGCAGTTCAGTTTCCATCGCAGGCATATTCAAATAACTATTCCGGTTTATGTTGAATTCACTCCACCCCTTTTCAGGCACAGTATACTTTTGAAGAACGCGCAATTGCCGACGCGCTAAGTCCAATTTCACAACACGTTCACCATTTGAATTATAAAGGTTCTGTATGGGCAATGCAGCCTCATATTCCTCATTAAAATCAACAAGCAAGAATATTTCACCTTTATACATTGTGTCGCCATTTAGCAATAAAACAGTATCAGCAGTGTGAGATATTCTATAAACCCTACCACCAAGATTTATCTTTTCATTTTTCCTGCAAGCCGAAAACTCAATCCCAAGTTTATCATAATTCTCAAATACAAAAGCCGAATCAAGAAGCAAAGCGTGAATACCCGATTCAAGCAAAGCCTTAGCCTTAACCGAATTATTCAATTTAAGCGACATAATATAGTGCCCGCTATCTAATTTAGACAATCCAAACACAGTACCCTTTTGCGCATAACAGCAAAAAAAAGTAAAAAGCAAACAAAATGTCAAAAACAACTTTTTCATTGTCCGGTCAATAATTAGTTTATATCTATAAGGAGTAAAGATATGTCAAATATAGTGACAAACGAGCTAAATAATATCAAGCTTGCTTGAATATTTCAAAGCGAGTGCAGTGAATATTCGATGTTTACATCAAATTACCAACAAACGAGCGAACCAACGGTCGCCGCCCGCAGGAGCCAAAGGCAAATAATATCAAGCTTGCTTGAATATTTCAAAGCGAGGCTGTGAACATCAAATATAAAAAAGTGGTTGCATATATACAACCACTTTTCCTACATCACACCATCTCCTTTCCAAAATTATAAGTCTCAACAATCCCCAATAAAGCCAATATATAATAAGGAAGAAATTTCAACACAAAACCCTCAGGCACAGGCTGCTGTAAAGTAAAATACCTATACAGAACTAAAAAAGATTCAATAATCTCGTTATAGAAAAACAGGCAGCAACAACCCAACAAACTCCATATTGACAATATAAGTACCAAACGCAATGTAATAATAGGAGAACGTATACCACGTGGCAATTCACGCATAATACGCAAACGCTCCTCGCTCATTTTACGTAACTGCTCCGATGAAGGCGAAGCCGAATACACCACCTTCAGCAATTCCTTTATCTTTTTATCATCATCATTCATAGCCTATCATTTTTAAGAAGTTCTTTAACAATCTTTCTTCCCCTGCAAAGATGCACTCTTACCGAGGACTCTTTTAAACCGGTAATCTCAGCAATATCCCTAGTACTCTGTCCTTCAACATAAAAAAGAACCATACACGCCCTGCAAAGCGGCGATAACTCATTCAAAGCCAACCGTATTGCTTCAGCATCATCACGTTCGTCATTGCAATAAACCGGTACATCGAATCCTGGCGACAACGTTTCCACAGGCTTCCGATATCGACAATAGTCAGCAAATTCATTATATGCTATACGGTAAAGCCAAGTCGAGAAACGACTCCTCATTCCGAAACTCCTAATATTGAGCCACACCTTAATAAAAACCTCCTGAGTAAGATCGTCACTTAAATACTCATCACCGCCAGTCTGCGCCAACATAATACGCCGCACTGTAGAATGATACTTATCAAGCAATTTTGCAAAAGCACGTTCATCGTTAAAAAGAACTATCCGCGAAATCCAAGCAATCTCTTCGATAGTGTTTTTCATACGAACAAAGCAAGTTTAATCCAAATCTTCATCATTGACAAGAGTTGTTTTATCATCAACAACACTTTCATTACCGGCTGCAACATTATTTTGCTCTACCTTTTTTATCTTAAACTCATAGCGAGGTAAATTCTTTGCACTATAAAGCCCCCTAATTCCATAGTAAAAAATATAGCCACCGGGTAGAAAACAAGGGAAAAACAAATCTGCAAAATTCCTTCCAAAAAACAGTCCATAAATAACAAAAGCGCCACCAATAACCACATTTACATAGCCGAATACCGCTATATTATTTAATAAGAAAGAAGAATTTCTGAATTCCATTAAACAATAGATTAAAATATAAATACCTGCTATACCATAGAATTTGGCAACATCTTCACGCACATCAAATGCTAAAATTAAAAAGACAAGCCCAATAATAAAGAAAAACAGTCGTGAAAGAGAAAATGTAGACTTTCTTTTTAATGTCATATTAAATTTTTCATCAAGAGCAATTCTAGCATCTGTAACTTTTTTCTCAGCAACCTGTTCCGACGTTGGAACAAAACCCATTTTAACCATTTCCATTAACAAGTCAAGATGCATCTTCTCACGCTTAGTCCTGTGGTTTATTGAGAAAAATATCACAGCAAAGACAAGCAGAATAACAAGAACTGCAATACCCAAAGCAGCAAACCCCATTTTATCTTCAGCAGTATAAACATAATTCATATTACTGCCATTCACACACCACCCCATTGCAGGCATCATCATTGCAACTGCAATAAAAAACATTTTAAATCTTTTCATATCGTATAATTTAATAATTCTAAATATTAGACGTATTAAACAATCAAAATGTTACAATCAATCAAAATAAATATTGTTTTTTTCTCCCCTCAGCAATGATACACCCGCACCACCCGTCACCCACTCCCGCTGGGAGAATTAAACAGAAAATACTCCCCTGTCCTTGCAGTTCTCCGTTTACCTCTGCTCTCGCTTACCGCAGCTTTAAGCACATTTTGTGCTTGAAACTTGGCTGCGCTCGTTGCGTGCGTAAATAAATTTCCGCCCACTCGCTTGCACAAGCTTTCACTTTTCGGCTCACCTGCAAAGTCTGGGGGCTAAGCAAAAAGTTTTGTCAATCTGTAGAAGAAAAATTTTAAATCAGTAACACCTCTAAGCTGTGCCCTAAATGCTTTGATTTTAGCATTAAAACTTTCAGCAAAAGCATTTGTAGAGCGATTGACGAAGTAGTTGAGTATTTCCTCATAATGTTCGTATATTGTTCCGGCAATTGTATTGAATGACACAAAGCCACTGTTA
>JAZRFF010000036.1:0-6778 GCA_045661225.1 Bacteroidaceae bacterium
CAATTTGAACGCTGAAATAATAAAATGAAGAAGGGTAACCCAATTTTACTTTTGGGTTACCCTCTTTATGACTATGTAGTGAAACGCTCGTTGCACTTTGACCCCTCTTGCACTACAGTTGTTATTATTTAATGCTGCAAAGCGCGTTGTTAAGAAGAAAGGTTATTTAACCCCACTTTTTATAAAATAGTGTCAAAAATATTTGTCTATATGTAAAGTATACATTACATTTGCGGCATACTCGAGTACTTCAATGTTTTGTTTAACTTAAAATGTATATTTATGAAAACGTTGCTTTTCTCACACGGCTTCCAAAAGTGGGGTTGGTGTATTCTTGCAGTAGGTCTAATATTTGGCATTTATGCTTTGGCATCAGACTATGGTAATTCTCTTGTAAACAATATTGCCATCATTGGCACTATATTGGGCGCAATATTCTCTACCTGTTCGCGGGAGAAGATTGAGGATGAAATGGTCCGCCAGCTTCGTCTGAACTCCTTGCTTGTGGCACTTTACATCAGTTATGCAGTGCTCATTGTCTGTTCATTGTTTGTCTATGGTCTGGATTTTCTATACGTGATGATTTACAATATGTTCACCATACTGTTTGTTTTTATGGTTGTTTTCCGCTATCGTATGTGGTGTTTAAATAAGGAGGCGAAGAATGAAGAATAGGATTAGGGTTGCCCGTGCCGAGGTGCGTATGACGCAGCAGCAGTTGGCCGATGCCATCGGCGTCAGCCGCCAGACTATCAATGCCATTGAGAGCAGCAAGTTTGTGCCCTCTACTGTGTTGGCATTGAAGATGGCGCATATATTCGGGAAAAGTGTCGAGGAAATCTTTATTTTGGATGATGAAGACTTATAAATGAGGGTGACCCAAAAGCCCACTTTTAGAACCAATAACCCCTGTCAGAGCAACTCTGACAGGGGTTATTCTCTTTGCAAAATGACTTTTGAGTCAGCCTCATTTACAGTAGAATCTTAACCAATTGCCGAATAGCTTACGCGCGGTTTCCTGCCATAGGTTAACCGGCTCGTTGTCGGGGTTATTATCGCGGTAATAGTTCTGCGGAAGCTCAATTGGAAGGCCTTTTGCCACGTCGCGCTTGTACTCGCCGTCAAGCGTGTACAGTGCGTACTCGGAGTGTCCGGTGATGAAAAAATCCCTTGTCCCTTTTTCCTGCATAATGTATACGCCCGACTGCCGGCTCTCCGATAGAAGGTCTATCTTCTTGCATTTGATAACATCGCTGCGACGAATTTCGGTATGTCGGCTATGTGGAACGTATATTGTGCTGTCAAACCCGGTGAAAAGCGGGTGTGCAGGCTCGGCGATGGTGTGTGGAAATATTCCGAACATCTTTGCCGGAAGCAACTGTTTCTGAATACCGAACTTTTGGTACAGGCCGGCTTGTGCAGCCCAGCAGATGAAGAGAGTCGATGTTACATTCTCCTTTGCCCACGCGAATATCTCGCAAAGTTCGTTCCAGTAGGTTACCTCCTCAAACTCTATCTTCTCGATGGGGGCTCCTGTGATAATAAGCCCGTCGAAATGTTTGCTGCGCACCTCGTTGAATCCTTGGTAGTACTGCTTCATATGTTCAGGGCTTGCGTGCTTGGGTGTGTGGGTGTCGAGCTTGAGCAGTGTTAGCTCAATCTCTTCGTTCGACGTTGCAAGCAGGCGTATGAAGTCGGCCTCGGTGGTCTCTTTCATCGGCATAATATTCAGCAAGGCCACCCGAAGGGTGCGCGCGGTGCTATTCGTGAGAATATCAACCGCGTTCCCCTCGTCGATGACTCTTTGCAGGGCAGGTAGTCCTGCCGGAACTTTTAGTGGCATAGGCTACGGCTTGTTACCAAATTTTAAGACGCTCCTCGGCGGGCACGAACAATGGGTCGCTCTCGGTAATTCCGAACGCTGTGTACCAATCGTCAATGTGCGGGAGTGTGCCGTTTACTCTCCAACGTGCAAGAGAGTGCTCGTCGCTCTTGGTGAGGTTACGTGCCTCCTCGTCGCGAATGTGTCCGGCCCAAACACCTGAATAAGATATATAGAAGCGCTGTTCGGGGGTGAGACCCTCAACTACGGGAAGAGGATTCTCCTTTGTCGCGTTGCGGAACGCTTGCATAGCAATCATAAGACCGCCGTGGTCGGCTATATTCTCGCCTAAGGTTAGCTTGCCGTTGGCGTTAAGACCGGGAAGAACCTCAATCTTGTCGAAGAAGTCAACAATGACCTGCGTGCGTTCGTTGAAGCTCTTTGCGTCCTCGTCGGTCCACCAGTTTGCAAAGTTACCGTCTTTGTCGAACTGACGTCCCTGGTCGTCGAATCCGTGTGTCATCTCGTGGCCGATTACTACGCCGATAGCGCCGTAGTTGAAAGCGTCGTCCTCGTTCATATCAAAGAACGGGTATTGCAATATACCTGCAGGGAAACAAATTTCGTTTGTGGTGGGGTTGTAGTATGCGTTCACGGTTTGTGGTGTCATATGCCACTCGTCGCGGTCAACCGGCTTGCCCCATTTTTCGTCAATGTGTTTTTTCCAGCCGAACTCCGACATACGGCGACAGTTCTCGGCGTATGTGAGGGTTGGGTCAACGGTAAGACCGCTGTAGTCGTCCCACTTGTCGGGGTAACCGATTTTTACAGTGAATGTTCCTAATTTTTCGTGTGCTGCCTTTTTGGTTGCCTCACTCATCCACTCCTGTGCGTCGATGCGCTGTCCCAGTGCCACCTGAAGGTTCTTTACAAGGGTTGTCATACGCTCTTTAGCTGCAGGCGGGAAGTGCTTTGCAACGTATAGTTCGCCAATAACGTCGCCCAATGCTCCGTTTACAGCGCCCAGCGCGCGTTTCCAGCGTGGCTGCTGTACCTTTTTACCGCTTAACACAGTGCCGTAAAATGCGAATGTCTCACTCTCAATGGCGTCGGAAAGTTCGTTCGATGTTGAACGCATAATTCTCCACTCAAGGTAGGCCTTGATATCGGCAAGAGGTGTGTCGTTTATTATTGCAGCAACCTCTTTTACAGCCTCGGGGTGAGCAAGGTTAAGTTCCTCAATGCCGTTGATGCCTAATATTGTGTAGTATGTGTCCCAGTCTATGCCCGGAATATTCTTCTTGAGTTCAGTATAACTGGTCTTGTGGTAGCTGTTGAGAGGGTTACGACGCTCTACGCGGTTTAGGTGCTTTGCAGCAATGCGTGTCTCAATCTTCATTACCGACTCCATCTTTGCTTTTGCTTCGTTGTCGGTGGCGCCATAAATCTTGAACATATTTACAACATATTCCTGAAATTTTGTGCGCAGGTTGAGAGTTGCTTCGTCGTTCTCGCTGTAGTACTCTTTCTCGGGGAGCGAAAGACCGCCCTGATATATTCCCAACTGGTTGCTGTTGCTGTCCATAATATCGGTGCCGATACCTGTTGAGAAGAATCCACCTATGCCTACACGGTAGTTTTTTGCCAATAGAGGCACTATTTCGCTACGCTCTTTTATTGCATTAACCTCGTCGATATACTGCTTTACGGGAGCAATGCCGTCGGCGTTGCGGCGTGTGCTGTCCATAGCAAGGTTGTAGAGGTCGCCAACCTTTTGAGCGTTGCTGCCCGGCTCGTTCTCTTTAGCGGCTTGCTCGAGTACAAGCTCTTTCAACTGCTCGCGGTTCTTTTCGGCAAGAGCGTCGAACTGTCCGTAGCGGGCATATTCATCAGTCATAGGATTGGCTTTCTGCCACCCTCCTGTGGCATACTGAAAAAAGTCGGTACCGGGTGCCTGCGTGGTATCGAGGTTGCCTAATAGTTTAGTCTCCATAGTCTCATTGCTTGTGCACGCTCCAAGGCTTACAGCAAGGGCTGTGCAAATAAATATTTTTTTCATATTTTATAAAGTTTGGTTATTTATCTTTTCCAGTTCTTCCATATTGCTCTCCCAAGCCGACACAGCTTCGTCAAGTTGTTTTTTTAGGGTTGCATACTTTTCGAAATTCTCTTGTGTGCTTCCCGTGGGAGTGCTCATCACAACTTCGAGTGCTTCTATTGCGCCTTCGAGCTCGTTTATCTCTTTTTCGCTATCTTCGACGGCCTTTTCCATTTTGCGACGCTGTTTTTGCAGCTGTTTCTCGGCCTCGTAGCTGAGACGATTTTCATTAGCCGGCTTTGTTGCAGATTGTGCCTGTGTGGGGCTTTTGCTAAGCGCTAATGCTTCGTCGATGTTGCTCGCCTGTTTCTTTGCAAGATAGTCGTATATGCCTCCCAGGTGTTCTTGTACACGCCCGTTGCCAAACTCATATACCTTTGTCACAAGTCCGTCAAGAAACTCACGGTCGTGGCTGACAACAATAACGGTGCCGTCAAAGTCGCGTATAGCCTCTTTCAGCACGTCTTTCGACTGCATATCAAGGTGGTTGGTCGGCTCGTCAAGAATGAGCAGGTTCATTTGTCGTAACAGCAGCCTTATCATTGCCAGACGACTTCTCTCGCCACCCGAGAGAACCTTTACGGGTTTGTCCGATGCTTCGCCTCCGAACATAAAGGCGCCGAGAATGTCGCGTATGCGCAGGCGTATGTCGCCCGTTGCCACATTGTCGATTGTCTGGAATACTGTCAGGTTCTCGTCAAGCAATTGCGCCTCGTGTTGCGCAAAGTATGCGGTTTGTACGTTGTGTCCTATGGTTATGTTGCCGTCGAATGCAATTTCGCCCAGTATACAGCGTACAAGGGTGGTCTTTCCCTCGCCGTTACGTCCTACAAAGGCTACTTTTTCGCCACGGTTAATTGTGAAATTAACGCTGTCGAACACTGTGTGTGGACCAAAACTCTTTTTTACATTGTCGCATATTACAGGGTAGTTGCCGCTGCGTGTGGCGGGGGCAAATTTTAGTCGCAGACGGCTTGTATCCTCCTCGTCAATCTCTATGGGTACAATTTTCTCTAATTGCTTTATGCGGCTCTGTACCTGTACAGCTTTGGTGGGCTTGTAACGGAATTTCTCAATAAATTCCATTGTGTCGGCAATCTCCTTTTGCTGATTCTCGTAGGCGCGTATCTGCTGCTCGCGACGCTCCTTGCGTGCTTCGACAAATTTATCGTATGTCAGTCTGTAGTCGTATATATTACCGCAAGAAATCTCTATTGTACGGTTTGTGACGCTGTTCAGGAATGCGCGGTCATGGCTGACAAGAAGCACGGCGTTGCTGCTGCGTGCTAAAAACTGCTCTAACCACTGTATGCTCTCTATGTCTAAATGGTTGGTTGGCTCATCGAGCAGTAGAATGTCGGGGTGCTGCAATAGTAGCTTTGCTAGTTCTATGCGCATACGCCAACCGCCACTGAATTCGTGTGTGGGACGTGTAAAGTCGTTGCGCGAGAAGCCCAATCCGCTCAGTGTTCGTTCAATCTCGGCCTCATAGTGGCTGCCGCCCATCATTGTATACTGCTCGTTCAAATGCGTGTAGTCCTCAATGAGACGATGGTAATCTTCACTCTCATAATCTTCACGCACTGATAGTTCGGTATTCATCTTTTCGAGCCTTGCCTCCATCTCGTGTATGTGCACGAATGCTTGTTCGGCCTCTTCGTATACGGTGCGTCCGTCTACGTGGTGCATTACCTGCGGAAGGTAACCGATGCTGAACTCCTTTGGCTTGGAAACAGTGCCTGAGGAAGGATATTGTGTACCTGCGATAATCTTGAGCAGTGTGCTTTTGCCCGCGCCGTTTTTACCGACAAGGGCTATTCTGTCCTTTTTGTTTATGATGAAACTGATGTCCCGAAGCAGGGTTGTTCCACCAAACTCCACTTTTATGTTGTCAATCGAAAGCAAAGTTCTTTATATTTTATATTAATTAGGTATAAAAAAGCAGACATCTTATACTTGTAATACGCATTGTACAAGCAGTCTCTTTAAATTCTCTGTTCGCAAAGTTACTCTTTTGGAGCGAAAAATACAAGAAACGGTGTTGTAAAGCACATTGGTTGGCGATTTTATATAGGTTGTGCGATTTTTTTACAAAAAAATGTAAAAATGTTTGGAGTGTAAAATAATGTTTATATATTTGCAATGATTTCAGAAATGAAATTCGCAAAAGAGTTTATTATGGTATCAAGAGCTGAATTAAAAGAAGAACTTATAAAGGCAGGCATTCGCCCATCGGTCCAGAGACTGGCAATATTCGAATATGTTCGCAGTAGTTGCCAACACCCGACGGCAGAGGTCGTGTACGAGGCTTTGCGCGATAATCTTGGGTCGCTGTCGTTGACAACAGTTTATAATACGTTGAAACTGTTTGTTGATGCCGGTCTTATAATGCAACTTACAATAGACGAGACATTCCGTTGCTTCGATGGTAACCGTTGCTGTCACGCGCATTTCCGCTGTAATAATTGCGGAAAGATTGTGGACCTGCAGATGAAAAAGGACTTTATCTCGCTTGTCGAAGGAGTCGAGGGGTTCGATGTTTCCGAAGCTCAACTATACCTGAAGGGGTTATGTCCCGATTGTATTAAGAAATAAAATAAATAACTTAAATATTAACGGCTTAAAATTATAAGATTATGAAAAAGTACATTTGTTCAGTATGTGGTTATATACACGAAGGTGAATCGGCTCCCGAGCGTTGTCCGATGTGTAAGGTACCTTCTGAGAAGTTTAATGAGTTGAAGCAGAATGGCGGCAAGCTTGAATTTGTTCAGGAGCACGTTATTGGTGTAGCGAAGGGTTGCGACGATGAGATGATAAAGGACCTTAACAACCACTTTATAGGCGAGTGCACCGAG
>JAZRFF010000037.1:0-41299 GCA_045661225.1 Bacteroidaceae bacterium
ACAAATGCTTTTGCTGAAAGTTTTAATGCTAAAATCAAAGCATTTAGGGCACAGCTTAGAGGTGTTACTGATTTAAAATTTTTCTTCTACAGATTGACAAAACTTTTTGCTTAGCCCCCCAGACTTTGCAGGTGAGCCCAATTTCGTCAAGCCAAATGAGCAAAGGCGAGTTTGCTTGCACTTTGCCATGGCGAGAAATTGTCGGCGTAGCCAACCCCTCGTTAAGCCAAACGAGCAAAGGCGAGCCTGCTTGCACTTTGCCGTGGCAAGAAATTGAAGGCGAAACCAACAACTTTCAAAGAGGATTTTCTTAAAGTTGTAGATTTTGTCCATTATTTGAGAGCAGAGGGTTACGATATGGTAACTTTTATGAAAGTTCGTGATGACCTCTGAAAATTGCTTCTATCGAATAGGCTTCAACTCAACAGTCAATCCCATTGCAGCTGCAATCTTATAAAGGGTTGCAACCGTGGGAACTGTTATGCCTCGTTCAATGCGTGATATATAACCTTTGTCTGCACCAATACGCTCTGCAAGTTCAGCTTGTGTCAAACGAGCGTTCTTGCGAGCATCAAGCAGTATCTGCGCATTGTATTCTTCCCAAGCCTTTGCTGTAGCCTCTGCACGACTTTGAGTACCAATCTCTCCAAACTCCTTTGCGAGTTCGGCGCTAACATCATAAATTTCATTCTTTTTGCTCATAATACTCTTTCTTTAATTGTACTGCTTTTTTTATTTCACTGTCAGGTGTCTTTTGGGTTTTCTTCTTAAAACAGTTAAACAAAACCACAATAGTATCACCATCGTATATGAAAAAGATACGGAACTCATTATTGCCGTAGTTCACTCGGAATTCATATATCCCATCACGAATGTACTTTATGTAATGGTACGGTATTTTATCCTCTGTTTCAAATAACAACAATGCACGCATTATTTTTATTCGTTCAGGTTGGGATAATTTCGCCATAAAGTCGGCATAATACCGTTTGTATGCAATTATCTTTTTCATAGTGTTGCAAATATAAGCAAAGTTGTATAACTGTACAACTTTTGTAAGAGATATTTTCTAAAAACCTTACAAGGTTGGTAATGGTATCAAATCTTAAAACTGCATTTTCGCCCCCTCGTGGGGTGTTTTTATGTATGTAACTCTTATCGCACTTTGATACATTCTTTTTGTGTTATTCTAATCTAAAATATCTTATTGATAAAATTGCAGATTTGCATTGATTACTATCGGCGACTAATGGTAATTTTAATCTATAGGATTTTAATATTATTTTTGTCGCATATCATTCTTTTATTTTTTCATTATCATAAAGAGCGTTCTTCCAGAAAAATGTGCTATATTTGTAGCGTACACGTAAACAGCGTGTATGGACATATTTTAGAAAGCGCATTCGCTTTATTCTGACAGCGTGAACTTGGACACTTCACAAAGGTAATTTCAGAATATTGGGAAGAACGCTCTCTTGGTTTGTATTTGTTTATATCTAAATACATTCCAAGTGGAGTCGTGTTCATTATCCTTATCTGAATTACAAGGGAGTCCAAGCCCTACGCTGTAGATAAGGCAATGACTGGCTCCACTTTCTTTTTATGCCTCCTTTTTCAATTTAAAATTTATTCAAACACCGCAGAGCCAAGGTGTAGGAGGAATTATGAAACATATAAAAACTTTGAAAGGGCTATTATTAACCCTATTACTTGCTTGTACAAGTACTATTTCTGCTTACGATTTCGAGGTTAATGGAATTTATTACACAATTCGTACAGGAACGGAAGTCTATGTCACTGCAAGAGATACAAATTCTAGTTTTAACGAATATGAAGGACATATAAACATTCCTGAAACAGTTGTATACTCTGGTGTAACCTATAATGTGGTTGGAATTGGAAGTTATGCATTTATATATTCATCAATAGAGTCTATAACAATACCTCCAACTATAACCTTTATAGGATATAATGCCTTCAGTTATTGCCATGTAAAAGAGGTGTACATCAGCGATCTTTATGCATGGTGTAATATATCTTTTGATATTAATGGTGGAGTAATGGATGGTGCTAATTTATATTTAAACAATCAATTGGTAACAGAACTTTCTATTCCAAATGGTATTACTAAAATAAATAATTATGTATTTGGTGGATGCAAAAGCATTAAAAGTGTTATAATACCAAATTCAGTTGTTCAAATAGGCAATTGGGCCTTTGGCTCTTGTGAGAACCTCGCAAATTTTGAAATTCCTAATAGCGTAACAAGGATTGGTTCTTACGCATTCTGTGGCTGTGCAAAACTTGAAGAATTAGATTTACCACAAAGTTTAACATATATTGGTTCAGGAGCATTTGAGAATTGCAGTGGATTAAAAAATATGATAATCCCCACAGGTGTTAGTGTAATTAATGACGATACATTTCGTAATTGTACAAACCTTGCAACTATTTCAGCGCATAATACTATAACAAAAATTGGTGAACAAGCATTTTATGGCTGTAGCGAACTTAAAAACTTTACAATCCCTAGTGGCATAATAGAAATCTATGAAAGTACTTTTGCTTATAGTGGCCTTGAAAATATAGTAATTCCAAATAGTGTGAAGTATATAAGTGATAAAGCTTTTGCATACACAAAACTTAAAAATGTTATTATACCCAATAGCGTAAAAGTTATAGAAAACTCGGCATTCAGAGGTTGCGGTGCCCTTACAAGTATAGCTGTAGATGTGGATAATAGTGTTTATGACAGCCGCGAGTGTTGTAATGCTATTATTGAAACCGCAACAAATACCCTAATACGAGGTTGTGAAAATACGACTATACCTAATAGCGTAACAAGCATAGAAGGTAGCGCGTTTGAAGGTTGCACAGGCCTCACAAGCATAGAAATTCCTAAGAGTGTTACAAGTATTGGACGTAATGCATTTAACGAAACCACACAATTAGAAAGTATTGTCGTAGAATCAGGCAATGAAGTCTATGACAGCAGAAACGAATGCAATGCAATAATAGAAACTGCGACAAGAACTCTTATAAGAGGCTGTAAAACAACAATTATTCCTAAAGAAATAACAAATATTGCAAACACAGCTTTCTACGGTTGCCTAGGTCTTACAGAAATTGAAATTCCTAGCAACATAACAAGTGTTGGGAATTCCGCATTTTATGCATGTACTAGTCTTGAAAACATCTATTTTTACTCTAATCCAACAATAGGTGCAGACGCTATTCCCTCAACTGCAACTTGTCATCTTATACTTGATGACAGCAATACTGCCGATTTTGATATAACAAATGAAAATACATACTCCGATGTAAGTTATACCCGTACCATTGCCGAGGGTAAATATGGAACAATTATTTTGCCATTTGCGCCAGATGCGGCAAGTATTGAGAACTATGCTTTCTACGAACTTGTAGAAAGTGGCGACGGGTATATGAGGTTTGAGGAGGTTGCTCAGCCTATTGCAAACACTCCTTACATTTATACATTGCGCGAGGGTAAGGAAAATGTCGCAATAACTGGTGGAGAAACAACAATTTCTTTAAATATTGAAACTCCTGTTGTCAGTGAATGGGAAACCATAGGTTCATTCAGCAAGCAAACTATTGATACAAGCAATGGCAACTACTATGCGTTATCTGCAACCGATAACGAGATAAACCGTATTACAAAGAACCTTACAGTACTGCCTTATCGTGCGTACTTCAAAAGTTCTAATGCCTCCAAATCTGCATTGAGCATATATATAAGTGGTACAACAGGCGTAAAGGAGATTTCTTCAAGCGAAATAGATGGTTTTGAAAATGGAGCAATATTCGATTTAAGTGGTCGCAAGGTTGCAAAACCCATAAATGGGAATATTTATATTAAGAATGGTAAAAAAATAATGTTTTAATGATTATGAAAAAAGAATATATTAAACCTCGAATGAATGAGGTAGAAATTGTTTCATTGGAGATGATTGCAAGTTCAATCCCCGTTGGAGAAGATAAAGAGAGTGGAGTGACTGGTGTGAACCAAAACAGAGGCGAATGGGGTAATTTGTGGAAATAATATCTGTTTAACCTTGCTTCTTGCGCCCCCTTGTGGTGGGTTTAACATAGAGTGTACCTTTTCTTATGGTACACTCTATGTTTCTATATATGGGTTCATCACTCTCTCCCAACTTGCTGAAATAGTTGTTTAACGCCGCTTGGGTAATGCCAATCTCCTCTCGTGTGTGATGAAAATTGACAACGCTGCCTTATCGCAACCCGCAGTGCGTGACTTTGCCACGCAACCTGCGACCTATTGCTGCCGGCATTGTCGATTCTGTTTTTGAAAATTGACAACACTCGCTTTTCGCAACCCACGCGGCACCACTGGCGCGGCGCTTCGCGTGACCTCTTGCTGCTCGCGTTGTCGATTCTGTTTTTGAAAATTGACAACACTCGCTTTTCGCAACCCACGCGGCACCACTGGCGCGGCGCTTCGCGTGACCTTTTGCTGCTCGCGTTGTCGATTCTGTTTTTGAAAATTGACAACACTCGCTTTTCGCAACCCACGCGGCACCACTGGCGCGGTGCTTCGCGTGACCTCTTGCTGCTCGCGTTGTCGATTTTACAACAAAAAAAAGAGGGATTTTTTTTGTTGTAAAATTCCTCTTTTGCCCAATCGTGCGGACAACGGGCCTCGAACCCGCGCTGCTCCGCATCGCTGTTCCTTATTTATAGGGTCGCGTCTTCTCGTCCTATTGTATAAAAAAAAGCAGACAACTGTGTTGTCTGCTTTTCTCTGAGCGGTAAACGGGACTCGAACCCGCGCTGCTCCGCATCGCTGTTCCTTGTTTATAGGGTCGCGTCTTCTCGTCCTATTGTATAAAAAAAACAGACAACTTGTTGTCTGCCTTTCTCTGAGCGGTAAACGGGACTCGACCCCGCGCTGCTCCGCATCGCTGTTCCTTATTTATAGGGTCGCGTCTTCTCGTCCTATTGTATAAAAAACAGACAACTGTGTTGTCTGTCTTTCTCTGAGCGGTAAACGGGACTCGAACCCGCGACCCTCGGCTTGGGAAGCCAATGCTCTACCAACTGAGCTATTACCGCGTTGTATTTTTTCGTTTGCGAATATACAACTTTATTTTTTATCTACAAGTGCTGTTTTAATATTTTCTGTTGGGCGACTTTCACCTTTTTCTAATATTTCCACGGCTTTTAATACTGTGGGGTCGGTCAGGTTGATGAACTTGACGTGTTCCTGCATTCCCAGTATCTGGTAGATGATGTTTGAGTATAGCGACTTTTCGAGTATCTCGCGCGAGGTTTCTATTAGATTGTAGCGTGGTTTTATGCCTTTGCTCTGAGCGAATTGTACAAGATCGTCGAGCAGGGGCTCTCTCTCTAAGTGGACGAGCAGTGAATTGTAGTCTTTATACTGTGACAGGGTGGGGCGGTTGGCGGTACTGTACTTGAGCGCATATTGTGCAATGACTCCTTTTGAGACTACTTCGTGAACGTATGATGTTACGTCGGTGGTGTCGCTCGAGACGAATATGTCGGGCATTATTCCGCCGCCGCCGTACACGGTGCGTCCTCCCTTTGTGGTGTAGATGAGCTCTTCATTCTGGTGTATGCTGTCCTGCGAGAAGAACTCGCCGCGTTCGTAGCGGTCGATGAGGTCCATTGCGTAGCTCTCGCCGTCGCCTTTGGTGTAGGGTTTCTGTATGCAGCGCCCCGAGGGGGTGTGGTAGCGTGCAATGGTGAGACGCATCATTGAACCGTCGGTGAGGTCTATCTGTTTTTGCACTAATCCTTTACCGAATGTTCTGCGGCCTATGATTGTGCCTCGGTCGTTGTCCTGCACGGTGCCGGCAAGGACTTCGCTTGCCGAAGCCGAGGTCTCGTCGACGAGTATAACAAGCGGTATATCCTTGAACATTCCGTAACCATTGGCTCTTTCGTACTGTTTGGGGGTATGTGCTCCCTCGGTGTATACAATAACGTCGTCGCGGTCGAGGAACTGGTTGGCCATCTCGAGTGCTACGCCTAAGTATCCGCCGCCGTTACCGCGAAGGTCGATGATTATTCCTTGCGCATTGTTGCTTGCGTGAATGAGCAGTGCCTGGATAAATTCGTAGAAGGTATTTTCGGCGAAGCGTTCTATTTGTATGTATCCCCAACGGTTGTTTATGAGATACGATGCTTCTATGCTTTCGACCTCAATGTCGTCGCGACGGATTCTTGTCTTTACAAGTTCCTTTTCGCCGAATCGCTGTATGCCTAATGTTACAAAACTTCCTTTTGGGCCTTTGAGGGCTTTCATTGCCGTTTCGTTGGTGCACACTTTTTTACCTACAAAAATAGTGTCGTCGACGGTAATTATCTTGTCGCCGGCAAGAACTCCTGCCTGCTCCGATGGACCTCCGCGTATTACGTCGCTAATGTTGATGGTGTCCTCTTGTATTGTGAATCTTATACCGATGCCGCTGAAACTGCTTTGCAGGTCCGAGGTCGTTTCTTCGACCTTGTCCTTGGGTATGTATGTGCTGTGCGGGTCGAGCTCCTCAAGAATTTTGGGGATAGATTTTTCTATTATGGAGTCTGTGGCGGTGCTGTCGACATATTCGGCTTCGATGATTCCGAGTATGTCGTTGAGTTTGTTGCCGCTTTGCTCAAAGATTATTATCTCTCTGCTCGGCATCTGTGTGCCTACATAGAAGCACACCAGCAGCATTAGCGTTATGAGCAGTGGGGTTAGTTTTTTCATTCTTGGTTGTTTAGTTCGTTCAAATCAAGGTAGACGACTTCAATGCCTACTCTGTTTAAGAGGTCGATGCCGTCGGTAAGGTGGTACATCTCGCCGTAGACTACACGTTTGATGCCGGCTTGTATGATTAGTTTGGCGCACTCGATGCAAGGCGATGTCGTTACATACATTGTAGCGCCCTTGCTGTTGTTGTTCGAGCAGGCTATTTTTGTTATTGCGTTAGCCTCGGCGTGCAGCACATAGGGCTTTGTAAAGCCTTCGTCATTTTCGCATATATTCTCGAACCCGGCCGGAGTGCCGTTGTAGCCGTCCGATATTATCATCTTGTCTTTTACGATGAGTGCGCCAACCTTGCGACGCACGCAGTATGAGTTTTCGGCCCATATTTTTGCCATACGCATATAGCGCAGGTCGAGGTCGTGCTGTTTCTTTTCTTTGTCGTTCATATTGTTATTTGCTGTAGAATTGCATATATGTGTTTTTTTGCTCTTTTATTTGCAGCCAGTTGGTGTCGCCGTCGTATGATGTTGCGTTTCTGAATATTTGTAACATCTTTTGGGCTATTGTGTCGTTTTTGAAGTCTCCTGCCGATTGTACGTTCCAACAACGGAAAGAACGGTCACTGCCGTTAGCCTCCCATTTTCCGCTGATGGAGCCTCCGTTGGGTGTTGACGCGCTGAATTCGGTATCTTCGAATGTGACATTGTACTTCTTGTCGCTGTAGCGCTTTTTTGAGCCTTCCTGAACAAGCGATAGTGTCCACTCTTGCTCTGTGAAAATCTCGGCAATGTCGTCTTGAGGTGTGCACGCAACAATGACCGCTGTCAAAGTGGTTGCAAAGATAATTTTCTTTATTTTTTTTACAAAAATTTTCATTGTCAATTCGTTTTATAGGTGCGGACAGATGCTTTTTATGCCGTCGCGTTTGAGTAGTGGCTCAATCTGTGGCTTGTGTCCCGTGAATCGTTTGTATAGCTCCATTGGGTGTTCGCTGTCGCCTTTCGAGAGTATGTTGTCGCGTAACGACTGGGCTACTTTCATATTCAATATACCTTCGTTGGTGAATCGCGAGAATGCATCGGCGTCAAGAATCTCGGCCCACTTGTAACTGTAGTATCCTGCTGCATACCCGCCCGACATTATATGCCCGAACTGCGGCGTGATTCCTGTCTCTTTTATTACGGGCATCAGTCTGAGCGCTGCGGTTACCTGTTGCTCGTATTCAAGAACATCGCCCTCGAAGGGAACCGATATGTTGTGCCACGCCTGGTCGATGAGTCCCAGCCCTACCTGACGCACGCATTGATAGGCAGCCTTGAATGTGCGTGCCTCTTTTATGCGTTCAAGTGTCTGCTGCGGCATACTCTCGCCTGTGCTGTGATGGAACGCAAAATGCTTGAGAAATTCATCTTCTGTTGCGAAATTCTCCATAATCTGCGAGGGCATCTCGACAAAGTCCCATAATACATTCGGACTGCATTGTCCGGGGTATGTCACGTCCGACAGTATGCCGTGCAGGCAGTGTCCGAACTCGTGCATCAGGGTGTTGAACTCGTCGTGGTTCAGCAGTGTCGGTTTCCCGGGCAGTGGTTTACGGTAGTTGGTCGACAGTGTTATGTGTGGACGGTGGTCGTTCCCGTCGGCGTCCTTGTATTGTGGTTTTATAGAGTCCATCCAGGCACCGGCGTGCTTGCCTTTGCGTGCATAGAAATCGCAATAGAGCAGTGCGAGGTAACTGCCGTCGTAGTCATATACTTCCCATACTTTGACATCGGGGTTGAATGTCGGTATGTTGTGATTCTGCTTGAATGTGATGCCGTAGAGGCGTGTGGCAAGGTAGAATGCACCGTATATGGCCTGGTTCAACTCGAAGTAGGGGCGTATCATCTCGTCGTTGAGGTTGTACTTCTGCTCTTTGAGTTTTTCGGAGTAGTAGGCAAAGTCCCAGCGTTCGAGCGTGAAATTTGTTCCCTCGCAGCGTTGCGCATACTCTTCAATCTCGCGCATTTCGGTGCGTGCGGCCGGCAGATAGCTCCACGTGAGCTTGCCCAGCATTGAGAATACAGCATCGCTGTTCTGCGCCATACGCTCGGCGAGTATATAGTCGCTATAGGTGTTGTAACCCAATAGTTGTGCAAGTTCCAGACGCTTGTTTACAATTTCTGTTACAATGGCGCGGTTGTCGTGGCTGTTGCCTTTTGCTCCTATGGTGTTATAGGCCATATACATACGTTTGCGTAGTTCGCGGTTGTTGCAGTATGTGATGAATGGCAGATAGCTTGGACGGTGTAGCGTGAACAGCCACCCCTCGAGCCCGTTTTCCCGGGCGTGATTGGCTGCGGCTTCTGTCACGTCGTCGGGTAGTCCTGAAAGGTCGTTGCTGTCGGTTATGTGGAGCGTAAAGGCGTCGGTGTCCTTGATGCTGTTCTCTTGAAACTTGAGCGACAGTGCTGTTAGCGACTCTGTAAGGTCGCGGTATTTGTCGCGGTCCTCGCCCTTGAGGTTTGCACCGCTGCGTACAAAATCGTTGTATGTCTGCTCGAGCAGTCTTTTTTGTGCAATGTCAAGGCCGGACGTGTCGCTGTCATATACATTCTTTATGCGTGCGAAGAGTCTTTCGTTGAGTGTGATGTTGTTGCGGTGCTCTGTGTACAGCTGTTGTATCTTTTCTTCCACGGCAAGAATCTCGTCATAGCTGCGGGCGTTTATAAGCGCATTGAATGCGCACATTACATTCCCTAATTCAACGCTCGAGTAGTCGAATGCGGCTATGGTGTTATCGAACGTGGCCGGAGCACTGTTGTTGCATATATCCTCAATGGTCTTGTTCTCTCTTTTTATAAATTCTTCTATTGCGGGAACAAAATGCTCGAGTGCTATGCGGTCATAGGGCACTGCTCCGAACGAGGTGTCGTATGGGGAAAGGAACGGGTTTGTCCCTTTGGCGTATTTGCTGTTTGTATCTTCGTTCATATTGCTTATGTGGTTTCGGAACTGCAGAATATACACAAACGGGCTATAAAAATGAATTTTGCTTCGGCTTTTTCGTAGCGATTGCAGTGTATGTTCGTGCTTATCGCAAAGATAAACAATTATCGGCCGTTTTCTCTCTTTCCTTTTGATATTTTTAGTAATGTTAATGTTTTTTTGAAAGAGTGTGAACCGTTAATCTTCCGCTTGTTGTCTATGCATATAAAAAACACTCCCGATGCCGGAGCGTCGGGAGTGCGTGGACTGGAAAGTCTGTGTTAAAGTGTGTATGTTCCTTCGACAACGTTACCCATTGCCCATACTGCGCGTATGTTAAGGTGGTCGTCAAGAATCATAATGTCGGCATCTTTGTCCTTCTGAAGCGAACCTTTGCGGTCGTATACGTTCATAATCTTGGCCGGAGTCTCCGATGCCATACGAATAGCGTCGTCGAGTGGAATTTCGGCCTTCTGTACGAGTGTGCGTATCAGGCGGTCCATTGTTGCAACCGAGCCGGCGAGCGCTGTGCGGTCGGCAAGCTTGCAGACACCGTCTTCAATAATGACGCGAGGGTCGAATGCCGTTGTGCTGTCGCTGGCAGCGCAAGCAAGAGCATCGGTGATAACGCAAGCACGCTCGACACCCTTGATGCGGTGAACGAGGCGAAGGATTGTTGCCGGAACGTGAATGCCGTCAGCAACGACTTCTACTGTCATATCCTCGTGCAGGTAGATGCTCTCTACTGTTCCCTCGTACTTGTACTCACGGCGTTTGTGGAATCCCGGCATTGCGTTGTAGAAGTGTGTTGCGTGGGTATAACCATTGTTGCGTGCGGCGTGAATGTCGTCATACTCGGCCTGTGTGTGTGCTACCGATGCAAGAATGCCTTTCGATGTAATGTACTTGCCGAACTGCATAGCTCCGGGGAGCTCAGGCGCAGCGTCCCAGCGCTTGATACAGTTCCACTTTTCGACAAGGGGAATATATTCGTTGGGGTCGGGGTTCTTTATATTTTCGGGCAACTGGCCGCCAGCCATTGCCATATTAAGGTAATGTCCCTCGAGGTGGAGTCCCAGGACCGGACTGTTGGGCTCGGCCATAAGCTTTGTACAAGTCTCGGCTGCAGCCTCAATCATAGGTACTGTCGACGATGAAAGGGTAGGGAAAATACTTGTTGTTCCGTGCTTCATATGCGCCTTTATTGCGCCACGGAACGCCTCTTCGGTGCCCTCCATAAAGTCGCAACCGCCACCGCCGTGAATGTGAATCTCGACACCGCCGGGAACGACGTACATTCCTTTTGCGTCTACAACTTCGGCGCCTACTACTGCGAGGTCGCAGTTTGTCACTTCGAGAATCTTGTTATCACGCATAATAACAGATCCGTCCTTCAACCAACCCTGCGGGGTCAGGATTTTCGCGTTGATAATTTGCTTGAGCATAATAGTATTTGGTTAATTATAGTGTAATTCTCCTTAACTTGCGAAAGGGGTGTAATGCGACGTAATTTGATGAGACATAAAGAGATACTTTTATGTGTACACAACTTGTCGGCTTTTACAGTCCATTTTCCCTACAAAATTATTAAAATAATTATTTTATTCTAATTTTTTGAAATATTTTTTTGTCTCATCGGACGAAAAGGTTTTAGGGGAATGTTGGCTTGTGGTGTTTTTTAGTTGGTAAGATGTTTGTGCTCTATTATGCGGCAATGTGTTTTTTACCGAAAATAAAGGAGTCTGACATCTTCTTTTGTTGGGTGGTTTTTTATATAAAATGTAAGCAAAAAGTGTTATTTGCTTGCAAAATGTAAATTTGTGCGGTTTTTGTGGTTTTTGTATAATTGAGGCTGTTGAAGGATTTTTGTACTGTGATTTTGGGTATTTTTTTTAAAAATAGATGCTCTTTTTCGGAAATATCCCTTAAAATAGTTCCTTTTTTAATAAATTCTTTGCGCTGTTTGAATATACTGCTATATTTGCAGCAGAATATCTGTTTTACAAAAAGTAAGTTATTGTGCTTGCGGAACTTTGTTAGTCGAAAAAACAAAATTATAGCAATTTGTATATTTTGACAAAATCAGCAGAGCGGTTTTTACATTATTAAATTATTAAAAACAACATAAAAAATATGTCAAAGTTAAGATTCGAAGTTGTGACTGCTGCATTCGGGAAGAAGGCTGTTGAGGTTCCCAATCGTGAGGAGCGTCCGTCGGACTATTTTGCGGTAAAGGTCTTTAATCGTGAGAAGATGTTCAAGTATCTTCCCAAAGAGGTTTACAACAAACTTATTGATGTTATTGACAATGACGCTCCGCTTGACAGCTCCATTGCCGACAGCGTAGCCGAGGGTATGAAGCGCTGGGCGGTAGAAAATGGTGCTACACACTACACACACTGGTTCCACCCGCTTACCGAGACTACAGCCGAAAAACACGATGCCTTTATTGAGCATAATGGCAAAGGAGGAGTGCTCGAGGAGTTTTCGGGCAAATTGCTTGTGCAGCAGGAGCCTGATGCATCGTCGTTCCCTAATGGCGGTATACGCAGTACCTTCGAGGCGCGTGGCTACAGCGCGTGGGACCCCACGTCGCCGGCCTTTCTTATGGACGATACTTTGTGCGTGCCTACAGTCTTCATTTCTTATACAGGCGAAGCGCTCGATTATAAGGCTCCTCTGCTGAAATCCATACGTGCAGTCGACAAGGCTGCGACAGACGTTTGTCGCTATTTTGATAAAAATGTAAAGAAAGTTACAACCTATCTCGGTTGGGAGCAGGAGTATTTTCTTGTTGACGAGGGTATGTTGCTTGCGCGTCCGGACTTGCTTCTCACCGGTCGTACACTGATGGGGCACGACAGCGCAAAAAACCAACAGCTGGAGGACCACTATTTTGGCTCTATACCCAAGCGTGTGGCGGCATTTATGAAAGAACTTGAGATTGAGGCTATGAAGCTGGGTATTCCGGCAAAAACCTGTCATAATGAGGCTGCACCCAACCAGTTTGAGCTCGCGCCGATATACGAGGAATGCAATCTTGCCGTAGACCATAATATGCTCATAATGGCACTTATGAAAGAGGTGGCGCGTCGTCACGGGTTCCGTGTGCTTCTGCACGAAAAGCCCTTCAAGGGCGTAAACGGTTCGGGCAAGCATAATAACTGGTCGCTCGGTACCGATACGGGTGTGCTGCTTATGGCTCCGGGTAAGACCGATAAGGATAATCTGCGCTTTATAACCTTTGTGGTAAATACGCTTGCGGCTATCTATCGCCATAATGGGCTTTTGAAAGCGAGTATAATGTCGGCTGCCAATGCTCACCGTCTGGGCGCAGCCGAGGCTCCACCGGCAATTATATCGAGCTTCCTTGGCTCGCATCTGTCGTCGGTGCTCGATCATATGGAGACAACCGATGATGTTGTGAAGATTCTCAGTAAGCGTGAATTGCGCCTGAACATTCCCGCAATTCCCGAATTGATGATTGACAACACCGACCGCAACCGCACCTCGCCTTTTGCTTTTACCGGCAATAGGTTTGAGTTCCGCGGTGTGGGTTCCGAGGCAAACTGTGCATCGGCAATGATAGCTCTTAATACAGCAATGGCCGAGCAGTTGACTATATTCAAGGGTGAGGTCGATGCGCTAATCGATAAAGGTTGCAGCAAAGAGGACGCTCTTGTGGAGATTATACGTAAATACATAAAGTACAGCAAGCCTGTGCGTTTCGATGGCAACGGTTACAGCGACGAGTGGCGTCAGGAGGCTATGCGTCGTGGGCTGGACTGCGAGGCAAGCGCACCAATTGTGTTCGACCGTTATCTCGACAAGGCAAGCGTGGATATGTTCCGCAATATGGACGTTATGACCGAGACCGAGCTGCGCGCCCGCAACGAGATAAAGTGGGAAATGTACACAAAGAAGATACAGATTGAGGCACGCGTGCTTGGTGACCTTGCCCTCAACCATATTATTCCTACCGCTACAAAATATCAAAGTTCATTGCTCGATAATGTGATAAAGATGGAGCAGGTTATCGGTAAAGAGGAGGGCGACCGTCTCTCGGCCGAGAATATAGCTCTTGTGAAGCAGATGGCTCTGCACGTTTCCGAGATACGTCGTCTTGTAGCGGAACTTGTTGAACGCCGTAAGGTTGCCAACCGTATAGTCTGCGAGCGCGAAAAGGCTGTTGCTTATCACGACACTGTTGCTCCGATGCTTGAAGATATACGTCACCATATAGACCAGCTTGAACTTGTGGTCGACAATGAGTTGTGGACTCTGCCAAAGTACAGGGAACTGTTGTTTATTGTATAATTTGTGATGACAATATCCGGTTCTTGCATATAATCAAAAATCCCAAGTTCAGCGAACTTGGGATTTTTGATTTGACAATTTTGTGAATCTTCTTGGAAACTGTTTCTTAATTTGCGCTCTCGAACAGTTTCAGGAATCTGACGTCATTCTCGCTGAAAAGGCGCAGGTCCTTAACCTGATATTTGAGGTTTGTGATGCGCTCGATACCCATTCCGAATGCGTAACCCGAGTATTCTTTGCTGTCTATGCCGCAGAGCTCAAGTACATTGGGGTCGACCATTCCGCAGCCCAGAATTTCAACCCAGCCGGTGTTCTTGCAGAACGGGCAACCTTTGCCGCCGCAGATGTTGCAGCTGATGTCCATCTCGGCGCTGGGCTCGGTAAATGGGAAATACGATGGACGCAGACGTATCTTTGTCTCTTTGCCGAACATCTCTTGCGCGAAGAGCAAGAGTACCTGCTTGAGGTCGGTGAACGATACGTTCTTGTCAATGTACAAACCTTCTAACTGGTGGAAGAAACAGTGTGCACGGTAGCTTATTGCCTCGTTGCGGTACACGCGTCCGGGAGCGATGATGCGGATAGGGGGCTTGCTTGTCTCCATTACGCGGCTCTGTACGCTGCTGGTGTGTGTGCGCAGTATAATATCGGGGTGTGCTTCAACGAAGAATGTGTCCTGCATATCGCGGGCGGGGTGGTCTTCGGCAAAATTCATTGACGAGAATACGTGCCAGTCGTCTTCAACCTCGACGCCGTTGGCGATAGAGAATCCCAGACGGGCAAAAATGTCCACAATCTCGTTCTTGACAATTGACAGAGGGTGGCGTGTACCCAAAGTAGTGGGGTACGATGGGCGTGTAAGGTCAATCTCGCACTGCTCCTCTTCTTTGTTCTCAAGCTGCTCTTTCAATGTGTTGAAGTGCTCCTGGACAGCGTTCTTAAGTTCGTTTATTTTAACGCCTACTTCGCGTTTCTGTTCGGCCGGAACTTCGCGGAATTGTGCCATCAGACCGTTGATGATACCTTTCTTGCTTAGGTATTTAAGGCGCAGAGCCTCAAGCTCTTCGGCGTTGGTTGCTGTTGCACCCTTAATCTCTTCGAGTAATAGGTTAATCTGTTCTATCATATTTTTATTCTCCTTGTCAATAGTACTGCTGTACAGGACATACCCCTGCACAAACTTTGCAAAGTTAGTTAATAATGATGATATTTTGAATATTTATGCCCTAATTTTATTTTAAAAAAAAACGTTCTTTTCCCGTCTGTTGCGTATAAGTAATAAAAAACCTTGAAAATGTTTGTGCTTTGCGGTTTTTTCGCCACATTTGCAGATAGCAAAGTGTATAATTATATCACTGTCTTTTTTATGGAATATTGTAAAATTATTGATGCCGAGGTCGAAGAACTGCTTGTTCGTCTTGCACGACGTCTTTCGTCCGAGGATATAGCAAGAATAAAGGACGCTTATCTTCTTGCGCGTGAGGCTCATAAAGAGCAACGCCGTAAGTCGGGCGAGCCTTACATAATGCACCCGGTGGCTGTAGCCAAGATTGTAGCCGAGGAGCTGCGTTTGGGTGCGAACCCTATTATTGCGGCTTTTCTGCACGATGTGGTCGAGGATACTCCATACACCATTGAGGATATAAGCGAACGCTATGGCGAGGACGTGGCGTTTTTGGTTAATGTCGTAACAAAGAAAAAGAAAAAGAGTACAGCGACGGGGTCGAGCCAGATTGACAACTACAAGCAGATGCTTAACTCGTTGCACTACGATATTCGTGCGTTGCTCATCAAATTGTCGGACCGTTTGCACAATATGCGTACGCTCAACAGTATGCGCCCCGACAAGCAGATGAAAATTGCCGGAGAGACCGACTACTTCTACGCCCCGTTGGCGCATCGGCTGGGTCTTTACTATATTAAGCGCGAGATGGAGAACCTCTCGTTTCGCTACCGTTGTCCGCGCGACTATGCAATGATAGACAACGCATTGAAGGTTGAAATGAAAGAGCGTGAACAGAGCCTTAAGGCGTTTATGTTCGAGATTGAGCGTCTGTTGCAGAATAACGATATTCTGATGGCTCGTACCGAGGTATACTCACGCGGACCTTACAGCGCCTGGCGCAAGATGCACGACAAAGGGTGCGACTTCAAGCACGTCGAGGGAAAATATTACATAAGAATAATATATCCCAATACCCACGACTATTCCGAGAAGGATATGAGCCTTAAAATATACTCAATCCTTACCGACCGCTTTAAAGAAAAACCTGGGAGTGTGTCGAACTTCATCGACTCGCCCAAGGAAAATGGTTACCAGAGCTATCACGTCAAGCTGCTGAACCCGCAAGGAACGTGGGAAGAGGTGCATATCTCATCGGAGCGTATGATACGTAAGTCGCAGTTCGGCTGTATAGCCGAAAGTACCGAGACGAATATCACAAACTGGCTCGAGAAATTCAAGCACGTGCTTCAGGAGATTGCCACTCACGGTAAGGAGGTTGAATATATGGACGGTGTTACATCGTCGTTCTACAACGACGATATTATCGTCTACACCCCCGACGGCAAGGGAGTTATATTGCCAAAGGGCGCGACTGCGCTTGACTTTGCTTTTGAGATTCACAGTGAGCTTGGTCTTCACGCGCAGTATGCTCGCGTTAACGGCCTGCTCGTCTCCATAAAGACGGAACTTGAGCGTGGCGACGTGGTGCAGATAGGCAGCAATACCGATATATTCCCAAAAAGCGATTGGCTTGATTACGTGTCGACATTCAAGGCAAAGTCGCACATTAACAGCTATCTGAACAAACAACCCAAACTGCAGTATGACCGTTGCGAGGCTTGCCACCCTTTGCCCGGCGACGAGGTGATTGGGTTTAAGAACGCGGACGGTACCGTTTCAATCCACCGTCGTGACTGCAAGGTGGCCATCAGGCTTGCATCGCAGCGTGGCGATGACATTGTGGCGGTGAACTTTGAGGAGGACCGCGAGTTTCTGTATCCGGTAAAGATTGATATTGTGGTAATAGACCGCTTCCATCTTCTTATTGACCTTATAGACTGCATAACCAATAAACTGCAATTGTCTCTTACACGAATATCGACCGAAAATCGTGACGAGATAGGCTATTGCACAATGGAATTCCCGGTACACTCGTCGGCCGAACTGCAAGAGGTTATCAGCAATATTTCGCAGATAGAGGGTGTCGAAGAGGTTAAGCAGTGTGTGGAATAATAACATTATATTATAATTATGAAGAAAGTTTTATTACTCTTTTTGCTCATCTTCCTTTCGGCAACAACTTATGCTCAAAGGAAGAGTGTGCTTAGTGTCCTGATGAAGGACGGTACGTCGGTTTGTTTCTATCTGAGCGAACTGCCGGTCGTGACTTTTGTCGACGATGATGTGAAAATAGTCTCTTCGACCGAGGAGGCACAGGTTAAACGCACCCTTGTCGACCATTTTGAATTTCTCGATGAGATGCCTACTGATGTGGACGAACTCGAAGGCACAAGTGAGACTTTTGAACTTACGGCTAATACAATATATGTAGGTGGGCTTGACGAGGCTTGTAAGGTGCAGGTCTTTTCGCTCAACGGACGTGTTGTGTTGTCGGGTGTTGCCGGTAACGATGGCTGTGTGACACTCTCTCTTGCTTCGCTTCCATCGGGTGTTTATCTTGTAAATTATAACGAAACAACAATTAAATTTATAAAACGATGAAAAAACTTATACCAATGTTCTTGCTGTCGCTTTTTGCAGTGACAGTGTCGGCTCAGGAGAGTGTCGATTCAATGTATATCTCTTTGACACAGGGTCGAGTGGTGAAATTCAGTGTCTCCGAGATTTTAAGTATGGGATTTACCATTGACGACACGCCTCGCTTCCCAACACCCGACGGTTCAGCAGTCTTTGATGTTCTGAATCCGGCGGCAAGCGTTAAGACTCTGCTTGAAAAAGCCGGTACAGAGTGTACCGATACTATGGGGCGAATAGAGATTACTCAGGAGCAGTACGACGAGATTAAGGAGTTTACCGACGGACTCGTAAATGGTCTTACAAAACAGTACGATGTGTATCGCAAATGTTTCAGTTGGATAACTGCCAATATTACATATGCGCAAGGATACGTCGATAATAATCCTTATCCGGTTTTCAAGACACGTTCGGCTATTTGTCAGGGCTATTCAAACCTGCTGTTTGTTATGTTGCACAGCCAGGGCATTCCGGCAATGGTTGTTAACGGATATTTGCAGAGTACTGTGTACGACGGTCAACTTACAGGCTTGGGACACGCTTGGAACTATGTATGCTGCGATGGTGTGTGGTACGTAAGTGACCCTACAAACAATGGTCAACATAAAATGTCGAACCTTGGAGAGTATAAATCCGGGCTTGCACCTACATCTATGGACGTGGTAGCGTTCAAAAAAGATGATTATTGGGTAAATTTCAATGAGTGCCGTCTGAATATATGCAAGGTAACAACCGACAAGAGTGTGTTTGTAACTCCTTACAGTGTCGAAGGGGTAAGAATCACTTGTTTTAATCCATTTGAAAATCTTCCGTCTAACGTTCGCGAGATTTATCTGGGCGAGAATATAGAGTCTTTGGGCGATAATATTGTTGGCTTGAACAACCACGCGCAAAATGTCGAGTATATTACCGTTGCGCCCGCTAACAAGAATTATGTAAGCTATGAAGGTGTGCTGTACTATTCCGAGAGCTATGTGCCCAAGGAGTATTGGGTGTCGGTTGACAGAAATATTCCGGTTTATATTCCGGCTGCATTGAATCGTCTGGAGCTTAAAGCGTACAATGTTCCTTCCGGTGGCATTGAGTATGAGAAAAATCTTGTATACAACATAAATGGTCTCGAGGAGATTGTATTCCCCAAGGAGACAAAGAGCATTCAGGCGTGGGCTGTTGAGAAATGCCCGAATCTGAAGGTTGCATACGTGCCTAAAGGCGCGTCGGTCGCAACAAACGCCTTTTCTTCGGTTCACGCGGACTTCAAGATTGTGTATGTTGAATAATTGAGTGAACTTTCTGTATATAAAAGCATCAGTGCTTGCCCGCGGGCAAGCACTGATGTCTTTTTATGGTTACCTTGCGGTGGTGAACCGGGTTACTTTCTGTTCCATATTTCCCACGATGCGAGCGCCTGTAGATACCACATCTCGTAGCCGCTTTTTGTTGAGGCTCCCTGTGCCGCTCCTTTTTGCAGGAAAAGAGTATTTTCGGGATTGTAAACAACATCGTACAGCAGGTGTGAGCTGTTGAGTAATGTGTAAGGAATGTCGGGGCAACAGTCTATGCCGTGTCCGGTCATACCCAACGGTGTGCAGTTTACAATAAGAGTGTGGGTGCTCATTATCTCTTGTGTGAGGTCGCTGTATGCAATACTGTTCTCGCTGCGTTTGCGCGAAACAAATATAAACTCAATGCCTAACTGCTTGAGTGAGTATGCCACAGCCTTTGATACTCCACCGGTTCCCAAAATAAGCGCCTTTGTGTGACGTCCCTTTGTGAGTGGCTCGAGCGAGCGTGTGAAGCCTATTACGTCGCTGTTGTACCCCCATAAGTGTGGCTTGCCATCGGCGTCGCGTGTTATTTTGACTACGTTTACGGCGTTAATACCTTTAGCCTCGTCGCTAATGCCTTCGAGGTATTGCATTACATCTATTTTATAAGGTATTGTAACGTTAAAGCCGCATAGCTCAGGGTGTGTCGCAATTATCTGAGGGAGCTCCTCGATGCTTTTAATCTCGAACGGCAGGTATTGTGCATCAATATCTTCGTTTTTGAATTTTGCATTAAAAAATGCAGGGCTTGCCGACTGTGCAAGAGGGTAACCTATTATTCCGTATTTTTTCATTTTGTTGCTAAGTAGAATGTGCATATTCCGCCCGAGAAAAGGCGATACTCAACGCTGGCGAATCCTGCGTCTTCAAGTGCTTTTTTCATAACCTCGCCTTGCGGAAACGCAGCAATGGAGTCGGGCAGGTAGCGGTACGCTTTTGTGTCCTTTGAGAATATGCGGGCCAATGCGGGCATAATGTATTTTGCGTATATCGGGAACAGCTGCTTCATAGGGAATTTTACCGGTGACGACAGCTCCAGAATCACAAGGTGTCCGCCCGGACGCAACACGCGGTGCATTTCGCTCAGCGCTTTATCGAGCTCCTGGAAATTGCGCACGCCGAACGACGATGTAACGGCGTCGAAACTGGCGTCAGGATACGACAGGGCGGTGCAGTCCTCTTTCTCGAAGCGTATGCCGGTGACGCCTCTCTTGCGGCACTTTTCTCGTGCAACGTTCATCATTCCTTCTGAGATGTCGCACCCGATTAAAGTCTCGGGCTTGATTCTCTTTTCTATGAGCAGGGCGAGGTCGCCTGTGCCCGTTGCAATATCGAGTATGCTTTTTGGGGCATATTGCTTGAGACAGATTATGGCGCGTTTGCGCCATAATCTGTCTATATTGAACGAGGCAAGGTAGTTGAATTTGTCATATTCGGGAGCAATGTTGTTGAACATCTCCTCAATCTGCTCTCTTTTGTTGCCTTCGTTGTCGTAGGGCTTTACATTCTCGTGCTTGTAGCCCATAGGTTACTTGAGATAGTTGCTTACATTCTTTTCAATGCGGGCGTTTATGTCCTCACACTCCTCTTTGATGAATTTCTCGCCTGTGATGTTCTCGAACAATTCTATATAGCGGTTGCTGATGCTCTCGACTATCTCATCGGTCATCTCGGGAACCTGCTGTCCCTCCTTGCCCTGGAATCCGTTGTCCATAAGCCACTCGCGTACAAACTCCTTCGACAGCTGTTTCTGAGGCTCGCCTTTCTCGAACTTTTCTTCGTAACCCTCGGCGTAGAAGTAACGGCTGCTGTCGGGTGTGTGAATCTCGTCCATTAGGTATATTGTGCCATTGTGCTTGCCAAACTCATATTTTGTGTCAACGAGAATAAGACCGCGCTCTGCAGCAATCTCTGTTCCGCGCTTGAAAAGCGCAAGAGTGTACTTTTCGAGAATCTCATACTCCTCGGGGGTTGCAAGACCCTGCGCAAGAATCTCCTCCTTTGAAATGTCGGCATCGTGCTCGCCAATCTCGGCCTTTGTAGTGGGGGTTATTATTGGCTCGGGGAACTTTTGGTTCTCTCTCATACCCTCGGGGAGCTTTACTCCGCAAATTTCGCGTACGCCGCTCTTGTAGGCACGCCACGCCGAACCGCAGAGGTATCCGCGTACAATCATCTCAACGGGGAATCCCTCGCACATCACACCAACGGTTACCATAGGGTCGGGGGTGGCGAGCTTCCAGTTGGGGCAGATGTCGGTTGTCGCGTCAAGGAATTTCGCGGCAATCTGGTTCAGCATCTGTCCTTTGAAAGGAATACCCTTGGGCAGCACTACGTCGAATGCTGAAATACGGTCAGTGGCAACCATCACCAATTTGTCGTCGCCAACAGTGTACACATCGCGTACCTTGCCGTGATAAACGCTCTTTTGGTTCTCGAATTTGAATTCTGTGTTTGTTAATGCTTTTGCCATAATTCTATTGTTTATTTAGTTACTGTTTTTCTTCTTTTCTGTTTTTTTGTTCGTGGCGCTCGTACGCCTCGACTATACGTGTCACTAACTTGTGGCGCACAATATCTTTTTTGCTCATTGTCACAAAGGCAATGCCCGGTACTCCGTTCAGAATCTTTTGCGCGTGCAGCAATCCCGAATTGTGGTTCTGCGGAAGGTCAATCTGCGTGAGGTCGCCGGTAATTATCATTTTTGTGTTAGTGCCCATTCGGGTCAGGAACATCTTTATCTGTTGCGGGGTGGTGTTCTGCGCCTCGTCAAGAATCACTATGGCATCGTTGAGTGTGCGTCCGCGCATAAAAGCAAGCGGCGCAATTTGAATCACGTTGTTGTCCATATGTTCTTTGAGCTTTGTCATTGGAATCATATCCTCGAGTGCATCGTATAGCGGCTGCAGGTAAGGGTCAATCTTGTCGCGCATATCTCCGGGGAGGAATCCCAGCTTCTCGCCGGCTTCAACAGCCGGACGGCTTAGTATTATTTTCCTAATTTCGCGGTTTTTAAGCGCTTTGACAGCAAGAGCAATGGCTGTATAGGTCTTTCCGGTTCCTGCAGGGCCTACAGCGAACACCATATCGTTTTTCTTGAAATCTTCGACAAGGCGACACTGATTCTCGGTGCGTGGATAAATTGGACGACCGTTAATGTTATACACAATAACATTGCTGTCGCTTCCTTTGTCGTGACGTTTGCCGTTCACAGCATCAATGATAGCCTCCTCGTCAAGGCTGTTGTATTTGTTGCAATAATCTTTAAGACTGTTTATTACGCAACCGAAACGCTCAAGTTCCTCCTCGTCGCCCATAGCACGAATAATGTTGTCGCGCGCTACAATGCGCAGCTTGGGGTGAAGCTTTTTCAGCATCTGCATATGCACGTTCCCGGCCCCGTAAAACCCAACAAGGTCAATGCCGTCGAGAATAAAGTTTTTTTCAATCATTTTGTGTTGTACGTTACGAACGCGAAGATACAATTTATTATTATTATCACAAAATTTTTGAGGTTCGCTAATTAAATTTATATTTTAACGTTTAATCGCACGGAGTACGATTGAAACGGAAAGGTTAAACCTGAAAAGTGAAAGCGGAAAACTACTCCCGAGGGTGGGGCGCACTCTCCGTATGGTGCTTCGCTTGTATTGTGGTTTTAACATTATAAACAATAAATTTCCCGACTAAAGTCAAAGACAATTAGTCGGGAAAAGTCTGATAAAATGTTTGATATTCGTGAGAATGTAAATTGAAATTTACTTTTTCTTTACCTCGGCCTCGAAGCGACGTGTTGCCTCGCCTCCTTGACTGCATGCGCAAGGGCCCGTGATGCAACCGCCCGGGCACGACATCACCTCGACAATCTTGCCGGGGCACTTGCCGGTCTTTGCGTATGCGCGCAACATTGCAATATTTTTCTTGTTGAGGTCGGCTATTACTACGCCCTCAAGGTCGGCCTCGCCAATGTAGTTCTTTACAGCGGTGAACACGCCGGTGGTCTTTGCAAAGTTATGTGCGTCCTGACACGCGGCCTCGGCGGGTACGTAGGGCATTGTGCTGTCAATGTCTATGCCAAGACCTTGCATCACTGCATCGAGCTCGCGGAATGTCCATACATAATCGACATTCTCGTCGGTGTATCCTTCGGCTTTCTTCGATGCGCAGGGGGCGATGAACACCGTCACGCAATCGTTGCCGAACTTCTCCTTTGCGTATATTGCCGTGTAGTGCATTGGCGAGGCTGTCGATGATACGTATTTTACAAGGTCGGGTATGTGTTTCTTGGCAAGGTTTACATATGCCGGGCAGCAGCTTGTAGTCATAAACGGCTGGCCTTCCTCAATCTTCTCTTTTAGCTCTTCGGCTTCGCGACGCGTGGTCTCTTCGGCACCATATGCAACCTCGACAATGTCGTCGAACCCAATGCTCTTCAGTGCACCGTAAACTTGTTCTATGGGCTTGCCGAACTGCGCAAGCACTGCAGGGGCAACCATTGCTATTACTCTCTTTTCGCTGCGAAACTCTTTCAGCACGTCGAACACCTCGCAACGGTCGAATATTGCACCGAACGGGCAGGCATTAAGACACTTGCCGCAGTAGATGCACTTTGCGGGGTCGATGTGTTCTACGCCATATTCGTCCTTGGAAATTGCTTTTACCGGGCAGGCTTCCTCGCAGGGAATGGGCATATATATAATTGCGTGGTAGGGGCACACTTGATGGCATTTGCCGCAACTGATACATTTGTCGTGGTCTATATGTGCCTTGCCGTCTTTGTCGTATACTATGGCGTCCTTAGGACAGTTGGTGTAGCAAGGACGTGCAACACAACCGCGACAAAGGTTCGATACCTCGTAGTTGGTCTTAACGCACGATGAGCAGGCTTCGTCCATCACGTGCAACACGTCGCAGTTGTCCATTGACACGCCCTTACGCTCGAACATACGTTTTACGTAACTGCTGAGAGGGGCCATTTCGCTGACTTCGTCCTTCATCGTGAAGCCGAGCATAGCCATACTCTTATATTTTATTACAGCTCTTTCCTTGTGGATACAGCAGCGCCCTTTGGGCTTTTGGTTGCGTGGATACATTTCGTATGGCATACTGTCAATTTTGTCAAGGAGTTCATTCTCCTTCCACATCTCAACCATTTTTGTTAAAAGTCTATATCGAACAAACATAACATTATTATGTGCCATTGTTAAATTAATTTGCGGTAAAAATAAGTAAAAAACATTGAATTCTGCTACATTTGCAATGATGTTTCTTTGTTGAATAACGAAAAATGGCGAAAAGTACTGTTGATGACCTTATAAAACTCCTTGCTGCTCCCGAAAAGGTGTCGGCCGATGTGTGGCGTGCGCTTCTCTCGGTCAATACGCGTGAGGAGCGGGAGTATCTCTACTCAAAGGCGCGCGAGGCTTCTTTTGCAGTTTTTGGCAAAGGTGTGTATGTGCGTGCGCTTATAGAGATGAGCTCCTACTGCCGTAACGGTTGCCGTTATTGCGGATTGCGAGCAGCCAACGCTCTTGCCGAGCGATACAGGCTTACAAAGGAGCAGGTTATGCAGTGCTGCGACAATGCTGCCGCTATGGGGTTCGGTACTTTTGTGTTGCAGGGCGGGGAGGATTGCCGGCAGAACGATGAGTGGATAGCCGACGTTGTGCGCTCGATAAAGGCATTGCACCCCGACAAGGCTGTGACACTGTCGGTAGGGGAGCGCTCACCCGAAGGGTACGCTCTTATGCGCAGTGCCGGTGCCGACAGGTATCTTTTGCGACACGAAACGGCATCGGACGAACATTATTCTTTTCTGCACCCGCCGAAAATGAGTGGCGTTGCACGGCGCAGTGCGTTGTATGCGCTAAAGGAATTGGGCTTTCAGGTGGGGTGTGGAATGATGGTGGGCTCGCCCGGACAGACAAAGAAGCATCTTGTGGACGACCTGATGTTCATTGACCGTTTACAGCCGCAAATGGTGGGTATGGGGCCTTTTGTCCCGGCAAAGGGCACGCCTTTTGAGGGAGAGGCTGCGGGTAGCGTTGATGACACTTTGCTGCTCATTGCGCTTGTGAGATTGCGCTTTCCGCGCGTTCTTATTCCTGCAACGACAGCGCTTGCCACGCTTTGTACGGACGGTACCGAGCGCGGGATACTTGCCGGCGCCAATGTGGTGATGCCTAACGTAACCCCTCTTGATGTGAGAGAAAAATATACAATATACAATAACAAAAAAAGCTGCGGCAGCGAGTCGGGCGAGCAACTGTCGGTACTCGATGAGAGACTCGGACGCATAGGTTACCACATAGACTACAGCCGCGGCGATTATCCTACAGGCAATGAATAAATATAATCCAAAATCGACCATTGCAACCGAGTTTATCAGTGACGATGAGATACGTTCTACAATGGAGTATGCTCGTGCAAACAGCGGCAATCGCGAACTGATTGAGGCTGTGCTTGAAAAGGCACGTGATTTTAAAGGTATTACGCATCGTGAGGCGGCTCTTCTGCTTGAATGTGACGACCCGGACGTGGTTGAACGAATCTTTTCACTTGCTCGCGAAATTAAGCATCGTTTCTATGGTAACCGCATAGTAATGTTCGCTCCGCTATACCTGTCGAACTACTGCATTAACGGTTGCGTTTATTGTCCCTATCACGCAAAGAACAGGAGTATACGTCGTAAAAAATTAACACAGGACGAGATACGCGCCGAGGTTATTGCTCTGCAGGATATGGGGCACAAGCGCCTTGCGATAGAGGCCGGTGAGCACCCGTCGATGAACCCTATCGAGTATATTCTTGAGAGTATTCAGACAATATATTCTATAAAACACCGTAACGGTGCCATACGTCGCGTGAATGTGAATATCGCTGCCACAAGCGTCGAAAACTATCGTCGTCTGCGCGATGCCGGCATCGGAACGTATATACTTTTCCAGGAGACATACAACAAGGCTAATTACGAGGCTCTGCACCCGACCGGGCCCAAGAGTGACTATGCCTATCACACAGAAGCTATGGACCGGGCTATGCAAGGCGGCATTGATGATGTTGGCATTGGAGTGCTTTTCGGCCTCGAGACCTATCGCTACGATTTTATAGGTCTGCTGATGCACGCCGAGCATCTTGAGGCAACGTACGGGGTAGGGCCGCACACCATAAGCGTGCCCAGGCTATGCAAGGCCGATGACGTTGACACCGACGATTTTAAGAACGCTGTCCCCGATGATATATTCTACCGTATAGTTGCAATCACACGTATTGCGGTACCTTATACGGGTATGATAATCTCCACTCGCGAAAGTGTTGAATGTCGCGAGAGACTGCTCGAACTTGGAATATCGCAGATAAGTGGCGGTTCGCGCACGAGCGTGGGAGGGTATGTCCGCGAGGAGAGCGCCGATGAGAATTCCGCGCAGTTTGACATTGCCGACCACCGCTCGCTCGACGAGATTGTCGGGTGGCTGCTGGAACTTGACCATATTCCCAGTTTCTGCACCGCCTGCTACCGCGAAGGACGCACAGGCGACCGTTTTATGACGCTGCTCAAGAACGGCCAGATATCGAACTGTTGCCTGCCCAACGCGCTGATAACGCTAAAAGAGTACCTCAATGACTATGCTTCACCCGCCACGCGTGTCAAAGGCGAGGCTATGATACAGCGTCTGCTGACGACAGTGCCCAATGAGCGCGTGCGCGCAAAAGCTGCGACCTTCATTGCGGCTATTGAGAATGGTGAACGGGACTTTCGTTTCTGATAATACTTTAATGCAAAAAAAATGAATGATATACCACGCTCAAACCGTTGTCACATTGTAATTTTCGGGCGACGCAACGCCGGAAAATCCTCTCTGCTTAACAGCCTTACAGGGCAACAGGTGTCTATAGTCTCGGAGGTTGCCGGTACAACAACCGATACTGTCTGGAAAAATATTGAGCTTCCCGGAGTGGGTGCGGCTGTTGTGGGCGACACCGCCGGGTTCGACGATGATGGTGCTATTGGTGCTTTGCGCGTCGACGCTACACGTAAGGCGCTTGCACGCACCGATATTGCAATAATTCTACTCGACGGGGTACCGTTGCCCTCTTCTCCCGAAATTGAGTGGTACAACGTGCTTCGGCAGAGGCAGGTGCCGGTAATACCGGTGCTTGGAAAAAGCGACCAGATGAGCAGCGATATCAGGCTGGGGCAGTGGCAGGCAACATTGGGCTGCGATGTTATTTTATTCTCGGCTTTTACAAATGAAGGACGCGAAGCGCTTATAGCCAAAATTGCGCAGTACAGCTCTGTTGACGACGACCTTGATGATGTTACCTACACTCTTGCGGGGCGTGGCGATATTGTGGTGCTTGTGATGCCACAGGACAAACAAGCTCCTAAAGGTCGTCTAATACAGCCACAGGTGCTCACGTTGCGTAATCTGCTCGACAAGCACGCTATTCCGCTCTGTTGCACTCCCGAGCAGTTGCCGACGCTGTTACACTCGCTTGTGGCACCCCCGAGTCTCATAATAACCGACTCGCAAATATTCAAACAGGTACAGGAACTTACTCCTGCCGGCACCAAGCTCACCTCGTTCTCGGTGCTTATGGCGCGTCACAAAGGTGACCTTGAATGTTTCTGCGAAGGAGCAAAGGTGCTTGCCGAAATTCCGGCCAACGGTCGCATACTCATAGCCGAGGCCTGCAGCCACATTCCGCAGAACGAGGATATTGGACGTGTGAAATTACCGCGTATGTTGCGTGAAAGAATAGGCGACGGGGTAGTGATAGACATTGTCTCCGGCAACGATTTTCCCGACGACCTTACCGGGTACGACCTTGTGATACATTGTGGCGCTTGTATGTTCAGCCGTCGTACAGTAATGTCGCGCGTGCGTCAGGCCAAGGCGCAAGGTGTGGCAATAACCAACTATGGTATTGCCATTGCAACGCTTATGGGAATAATGGATAAGGTTACGCTGTAGAAAGTTCATTTAGAACTATTCTGTTTGTCCAACAAAAAAAGCAGTTCACGCGTGAACTGCTTTTTTGTAACCAATAGCGGGTGCTATCCGCTTAGGCGTGTTATTTAACAAAGATTTTCTTGTTACCGCGAATGTACAGGCCTTTTAACGGCTTTGTAACCTTACGGCCGCTTAGGTCGAACAATTCGTCGTTATCGGCAGCGTCGGTGACCTGCTCGATGCCTGTCTCGACGTCAACGCTGCTCTTCTCTAATGTCCATACACTACCGCCCCAAGTGTAGGGTTTTGTGATAATGTTGTTTTTCCACGCGTCGGGGTTGATGTACCAGGCCGATGAACCGTTGCCGCTTACAATGGCAATGCCTTTGTTGCTCTGGTCTGTGGTTGTCTCCTTGAGAGTCCAGGCATATTCACGACCTACATATATATTCTGGTCATCGGCGTCGCTGTTTATGTATGCAGCTTGACCGTTGGCCTTGTTGTATATATAGACTTTGCCATCGGGGTTTTTTACAAAGCTCCACAGGAAATTGTCGCTTGTTCCCTTATTCTTTGGTGCAACGCTGTTGTTGTCGATGTTCAGTGCTGCATAGTAGTTTGTAAAGTATCCGTTGCGTATGTAGTAATATACAGTAGTGTCGATTGTGTCGGCTATAGAGTTGCGGGGCATCATCAGGAATTGGTTGTAGAGAGCAACATAAGCGTTGTATTGCTGCTCGGTTACCGAACTTTCTGCTAAAGCCTCTTTTGCAGGGTCGATGATGGAATTTTGCAAATAATCGAGTGCTTCTTGAGTGGGTTCGCCCATCTTTTCAGGATTTGCGGTAGTAATAATCCACTCGCATTTTTTTACAAGTCCCTCGAGCTGTGCGGTAAAGTCGGTTACCTCGACAATCTTCCAGGTTCCGTTGTAGCATAATGCCGCTTCGTCCTTTGCATATACATCGCCTGTGGTTTCAGCGCTCAGACGCTTTACACTGCCTGTTACGGTTGCGCTGTAACCATTTACAGCCGAGATTGTGACTGCACCGGGTACATAGGTGATGCCGCGTGTGGCTATTGTAGCCTTGTCAACCCTTACAGCTGTTCCTGCGTCGGTCATCTGTATTGCGCTGTTGTATGCGCCCATTGTCACCTGCTTGTTGCTGTTGAGGTTCTTTATTACGTAACCGCCTTCTGCCGGTACGAATTGCCACAGCTCTTCGGGCTCGGTCTGTGCGGTATAGTGGAAGCGTACACCGTTGTCACTCTGGTACATTGTAGAACCTGCGTATTGGCGCTTGTAGTATGTCGACGCCGATACAATCTGGTAGGTCTTTCCCTCTTGCGGCTGTATAATTTCGGCACTCTTAAAGGCTGCGATAGCGTTGCTTAACGCTGAAACATCTTCGCCGGTTGCGTCATTGAATGCTGCTTCAAGCGCGTCGTAAGCCTCGGCAGCGGGGTAGCCAACGCCACCGCGTATGCTGTTGGCAAGAATATCCTCGGCCTCCATAATAGCTCTTTCGGCGGCTGTGTACTCTCTTGGCTCTATATAATGCTTTGCGTATGTGTAGCCAAGGTGGTCGAGAATCTCGTCGTGCGATTGTAGACGTTTGTAGAATCCACCCCAGTTCTTTTTATTAGCCGGCAACCAGCCTGTCTCGGCAACGGCAAGCATACGTGGCAATAATTGGTATTCAAGTTCTTCGTTGTCATTCAGTGTCTCGGCCCAAAGGTTGCACTGTACACCCATACAGAACTGCTCGCGTCCGCTGAGTGACGATACGGGGTTTAGTGAGTATGCCTCCTCGATTGTATTTACGTGACTGTCGCCCCAACCGCCATAATAGGGTTCGTCAACAGTTGTCTGGTCGGCCGGTACTTGCATAAAGTCGATATATACGTGTGAGTATGGTGCTAATATGCTCTTGAAGCCTTTGTCGGCTGCTATGGCCGAGTGATTAAAGCTGTTCCAAGCCATAATGACGGGTTTTACCTTGTTGTTGCTTGTCCAGTGTGCTAGCAGTTCGTCCCATACAACAATATCCTTGCCGTGCTTCTCCTTGAGGTATGTGCCTAACTCCTCGACCAACCACGATTGCAGCTCGTGAACGCCGGCAAGGCCTTCTTCTTGCACGCGACGCAGACAGTCGGCGTTATTTTGCCATTGGTCTGTGGGGCACTCGTCACCGCCAATGTGAATATAGGGGTAGGGGAATATTGAAGCAACATTGTCGAGCACGCACTTGAGGAATTCTATGGTTGAGTCCTTGCCGATGTTGAGCACGTCTTTTGAGATTCCGCCGTCAATGCGTACAGAATACTCCTTTGTCGGGTCGCAACTGAATTCGGGGTATGCTGTCACTGCAGCTACCATATGTCCGGGAAGGTCAATCTCGGGGAGAATCTCTATATTGCGCTCGGCTGCGTATGCCACAATCTCGCGTAACTCGTCCTGTGAGAACCACATTCCGCGACCATACTCTGTATCGTCGAAAAATTTACTGCCGTCGCCGGGGCTTGTGAACGAGCCTGAACGAATGGCGCCAACCTCGGTGAGCAATGGGTATTCGGGAATTTCAATGCGCCAGCCCTGGTCATCGGTAAGGTGCCAGTGGAAGCGGTTCATCTTGTACAGTGCCATAATGTCCAACACCTTCTTGACCTCGTCTTTGTCGAAGAAGTGACGAGCAACGTCCATCATAAATCCTCGGTGCTCGTATTGTGGCTGGTCTGCAATTTCGACAAAAGGAATGTTCCACTCTGCCGCATTGTCAATCTTGTTGGCAAAGAGACTGCGGGGGAGTAGCTGCTTTAAAGTCTGCATCGCATACAGGAATCCGGCCTTTGTGGCTGCCTTTATCTCAATACCATTCTCTTTAACCTTGAGTGTATAGCCCTCGATAGGTAGTGTCTCGTCAATGGTGAGCCAAATTTCGCCTTCGGCTGCCTCGGCGCCACTCTCCTTCATCTCAAGCGTTATGCCCGATGTTGCAGCGAGCATTGTCGCAAATTCGGCAACGTATGCCTGAACATCGTCGTTGGGGTATGTGATTGCCTTCAGTGTCTCTACGGGGAGGCTGCCTTCGCCGGCAGTCAATTCTGCAGGATAGGGTATAATGGATATTTTGCCTATATTCTCGAACGTGTTTGCATCGACAAACTGTACGGGGTTATTTTGGTCGTCCTTGTCCCACAAACCCACGCCGCGGTTCTCGGCCGGTCCGCCCCACAGGTTCATTGAGATTGCTGTGTTACCCTTGGGCTGAATCTCGTAGCCTCCGTTGCTGTGTGTGGTGGCGTTGATGAAAAATTTGCTGACGCCGCTCGGTGTGCCCGATGCGTGAACCATCTGATTCTTTGCTGCTGAACCAACGTAGAGTGTGTAACCCTTTTTGTTGGTAAATGTGTAACCGTTGGTGTTGTCGCCTGTTATTTTCCACAGTTGCGCGTCTTTGCCAATGGCTGCCGATGTGGTAATTTGCGCCTTGTCGGTTTCTGCCGTTAAGGCATTACCTCCATTCGTAAACTGAATAAGATACCACTTTGTATCACTATCATTGCTGATAATCGGGAATCCTTGCGCAAAGATATTGGCAAGCCCCAAAATGGTACACAAGAGTGTTAATGTAACTTTTCTCATAATAATTATTAAATTAGGTTTAGTTATAGTAATATCTGTTTAACAATTAATTGCAAAGAAACAAAAAAATAGATAATTATTAAATTATTTGTTCATTATTTTAATAAGGTCGTTTTATAAGTCGATGAAAATTTTCGCAGAAATTGTGTATCTTTGCAACGATTATGAAAAACTTTATTAAGAATATTTTGTCGTTAATCTTGTTTCTTTCCGTTGTCGGGTGCTCCGGAGAGAATGAGACGAAGGTGGTTGGGGCGTCGGTGTTGAATGATTTTTTTAGCAGTGACAGTGTTTCGTTTACAACCAAGCGTAACAAGATTGTTTACTGGAACCGCAAGCGGGAGTTTAACGATATGAACGATACGCATCTCGCTGCAGCCGAAGAGATTGGTATAAAACCTCTTGCTTCGCGTGACGGAATATCGAGTGCTTCGCGCCCTTTGTATCCAATTTGTGTGAATATGGGTTTCTTGGGTCCTGAACCTTATGTGGTGGACAGGCTTACGCACTCGTCGCCTTTGCTTGTCGAGGAGGCTTTTGAGCTTTTGTGCGATATTGGTGAGAATTTCCAGGATTCGTTGCGCAACAAGCATCTGTCGCCCTACAGTATAGTGGTAACGTCGGTGCTCAGGACCGATGCCGATGTAAAGAAACTGTCCAAGCGTAATGTGAATGCATCGGAGCGTTCGGTGCATTGTTACGGAACGACATTCGATATTTCCTATAAGCGCTTCGTTAAACTGCACGACAATACTCCCGATGCTCGGGACGTGGACCTGATTGCTGTTCTCGGCGAGGTTCTGCGCGACCTTAAAAAGGCAGGGCACTGCTACGTCAAGCACGAGGTTAAGCAGGCTTGCTTCCACATTACCGCCCGCAAGGTTGAGTGAGGCTAAGGGTGTAATTTGTTGTAGATAAATGAAATGCAGTCAGGCGGTTGAATAACGAAGCCTGGCTGCATTTGGTTTGTTCATCTTTCCTTATTGGTTATTAAACAATAGTTCCAATTCTTGCTTTATTATGTTTGCAATAACTCTCTGACCACTGTTATTGATGTGTATCTGGTCTCGGTAGTTGCTTTCTTGCAAGTATTTAATATCCTTGATAAGTTTTATGTTGTTATCGGAAGCCCATTTTTCAATCATTTGCCCCTTATCATTGTATTCTTTTTTTCTGATTTCTGAAATTTCGGCGTGCAGAATTACAATCAATGGAATTTCTGCTTTATCGGCAATGGATTTTAGCTCTTGCCAACCATTATTGAATTTTCGGCCTTTATCTATGCCTTTCAAAACTTTCTGGTCGGGGTCTAATTCTTTGCTTCCCTGTACAAAACGTGGAATTATATATCTGTCTATTACCTCGAAAATAGCTAAAGGGTATTGCTTGGCCGGGAATGATTTATGTGTCCCCACTGTTGGTGAAAAGTCCATTATGTCATTGGCGTCGTGGCTGCTAAGTAGAACAAAAATGGCTTTGGCGTTAAACGTTCCCCACTGCTTCAAGTATGCTGCGCAGTTGTCGGGACCCCAAGAACCTGCCGATATATTAAGCATTTGAAAATCTGTGTCTTTGGTTATAATATTAGTGGCCAAGGAATCGTTGTGTGTCTGCGAACCGCCATTTATAACACTGTCTCCAATGCCTAATATTATTTTTCTTGTCGAATCGGGTTCTTGGCTTCTTTGGCAGTACGAATTTGTGAAAAAATATTGCCCGAATCTCTCCATTTCCTGGTTCGGCGCAAACATATACTCATATTTATCGCTTTTAATATAAAGAGGCATTCTTCCGAATCCCCATATACAGCGGAGCAATACTTCTGTAGTCAGAATTAGAAAGAATAATAGAGATACAATGAGTACGATTTTTTTTGTAGTTCTGCCCTTGAACGATACTGGTTTAAACAGTTTCATAGACTTGTGTTTTATGTAATAGTCAAGGGCTACGATAACTATCGGTTACTGTTCAGTTTAATATATGGCATAAAAAAAGCGTGAAGCCCTGCACTGTCGCTCGCTTCACGATCTGAGGCTCGTAGGAATTGCCCTGTTTGTCGAAACGAGCAACGCATAAGCCCCACGCCGATATGTATAACAAACCTCTATACCAATAGTTGCAAATGGATTATAGATACACCAATGGCTGTATGGGTATTTGAGGTATGTATATAACACACCCACGGGGCATTCACGTTGCTTTGTTCTTGACAAACAATTTGAAATTTTCCTAGGATTTCAGATCGTCAAAACCACAGCGTAGTAAACGCCTTAATATGTCCTGTCAATAGTATTTACCCGGTTTGTCGGGTATTTGTGTTTGACTGTTACAAAGATAAATCAATTGAAAATAAATACAAAACTTAATTAGCAACTTTGCAGCTTCTTATTTTGTTATGCCGAAAAATATATCTCCTGTATTAAGAATGAATCGTAGTCTGTGGATTGCAGTGGATTTTTTTGGGGGGCTTTGTCTGAGTAGTATTATAGCCGTCGGTTGCAAAAATTTGCACCCGACGGCTATAAATAATATGTTGGTTCTTAATTAAATAATTCGTCTCGCTGAATGTAGGCAATTATCTCTCCGCGGTTGACGTGTGCTCCTTGCTTTGCGCAGACCTCTACGACGCGGCCTCCAAAGCCGGTTGCCACAGGTTGCAATTGCCCCCAAGGGGTGATTATGGTGCAGAACATCTCGTCGGCGTTTATGTGGCTGCCTATAGCCGGTGGCATAGACTCTCCTTCCGTTGCAACCTCCCACACAATTTGTCCCTTCTCGGGTGCAACAACAGGGTCGGCTTTGGCGTGTTTTATGGCCATAATCTCTTCGATGCTGACGCCTTTATTTGCCATTTCTGCGTCTTTGGCCTTCTCTATGTCGGCAAGGAAACGCTCCTTGGCAACGCCGCTCTTGTAGTCGCGATACTGACGCTCGTGCATTGCAAATTCCCATAGTTCTTCGTCGTCTTGACCGAAGTCCCAGCCAAGCTCCTGCATCTCTTTACGGTAGTTTTCAAGTGCGTCGGGGTAGAAACTCTGCGGGTCGGCATCGGTAAATTCGTATCCTTTCTCCTTTGCAAGCTCCTTAATCTCCGGTGCAACGTCGCCGGGCAGGCGTCCGCTCTTGCCAAGAATCATTCCCCACATACTCTCGTCCATACGGCTGAATCGCGGTTCGTCCTGCGCTCTCGAGAGCAGGTTCATAAGTGCTATGTTCTTTACATACTGGCTGAACGGTGTAACGAGTGGGGGATAGCCTACACGGGGCCATACGTATGCGACCTCGTTGAACAGCTCTACCATAAGTTCATCGAGCGTGTAGGTGGGCTTGCCTTTACTTTGCAGAATTCCGTTTATACCTTTATGAACGCCGGCAAGGTCGGACATCATTGAACCCATCATTCCGCCGGGAAGACCGCTGGTAAGGAGCAGAGAACTCATAAGCTTGTTGTTCTTGTCCATAAAAACTCCCAACCATTCGTCTATGAATTCTTGTGTAAGAGTGCGCACTTTCATATATGCGTTCATATTGATTTCCGGCACTTTAAACCCTGCATCTTTGAGCATTGCTTGAACGCTTATGATGTCCGGGTGCACCTTGCCCCACGAGAGTGGTTCTACTGCGGTATCAATTATGTCGCAACCGTTCTTGCATACTTCCAGTATCGACGCCATTGATAGTCCCGGGCCGCTGTGTCCGTGATATTGTATAATAATGTCGGGGTGCTTCTCCTTGATGCTTTTTGTTAGTCTGCCAAGGAATGCCGGACGTCCTATTCCGGCCATATCTTTTAGGCAAATTTCTGTTGCTCCGGCCTCGATAAGCTCGTCTGCAATACTGCTGTAGTACTCAACGGTATGTATGGGCGAACTTGTGATGCAGAGTGTTGCTTGCGGAATCATTCCGGCTTCAAGGGCATATTTTATAGAAGGTATAATGTTGCGTGTGTCGTTGAGTCCGCAAAAAATTCGTGTAATGTCCACTCCTTGTGCCTTTTTTACTTTGTACATAAGGCGTCTGACGTCAGCAGGGACGGGGAACATACGCAAAGCGTTCAGTGCTCTGTCGAGCATATGTGTCTGTATTCCGGCCTCGTTGAAGTGCTTGGTAAAACGTCTTACGGCTGCATTCGGGTTCTCTCCGGCCATAAGGTTCACCTGTTCGAACGCGCCTCCGTTGGTCTCGATGCGGGAAAAACAGCCCATTTCAATAATTGCGGGCGCTACTTTTTCCAACTGTTCGGCAAGAGGCTGGAATTTTCCGGACGACTGGTACATGTCACGATAAACAAGACTGAATTTAATTTCCTTTTCCATAGTGGTTCTTTTGTTTTATGCACACATTTTGTTTGTGCCGACCTTTATTCTGATGAGTGCAAAGTTAATCGCTTTATTGAAACTACCTAATAATTGATGATTTTTTTTGAATCTTTTACCAATCGAGCTGCAGGCGTGGCGTTTTTTTCGCTTTTTGGAAATTTGGCTTTTTTTGTATTTTTTTTGTTCATTATATACGCAGTTGTGTTGCAAATTGTGGCGAAATTCTTGCTTTTTGCTGTTTTTTGCCGAATTTTCAAATTAAAATTCGCCACTAAATATTGAAAATTACCACATATTTTGTATTTTCGCCAAGAAAACTACGTGTGTAGCACTAAAATATGGCGGTTACAAATTGAAATGCGACATTTGCATCGAAATTGAGCTGAAAATAGTGCTCGATTAAGTTGTACATTTAATAAAATACTTTTGCTTATGAAACATTTCCTTTATTATATTGAGGAAGCAATAAAAAGTAATTGGAATAAACCTGCTATTACAAATTATGGTGCCAATGGCTATACCTTCTCGGAAATAGCAACAAATGTTCTCAAATATCATTTGATGTTCGAAAAGTCGGGTGTAAAAAAAGGTGACCACATTGCAATAGCTGCACGAAACAGTGCCGAATGGTGTATTGCTTTTATTGCAATTACAAGTTACGAGGCTGTTGCCGTACCTTTGTTGCCCGATTTTCTTCCCGAGAATATTATTCAGTTGACAAAGCTGTCGGACAGTAAAATGTTACTTGTCGACAAGGTTATTCTGGCGTCTTTGCAACGTAATTCGTTGTTGGAAGGTCTTGCCGATAATAAAGAATTTATAGGAGTTGCGAATGTTGTAGACCGTTCATTTGTTGAATGTTATAATAATAACGTTGATGTAAAAGTTGAATCGGTTGAGGCGGAGTTCTTAAAGAAATATCCGGCTGGTGTAACAGTTGATGATGTCAACTTTGCAAAGAGTGACCTTGATGCGTTGAGCGTAATAAGTTACACATCGGGAACGAGTAGCTCGCCTAAGGGTGTGATGTTGCCCGCTCGCTCATTGTCGGGAAATTTGGAACTTGCGCGTAAACTTGTGCCGGTGGCTTGCACGGAGCCCGGAAACACGCTTTCCATATTGCCTCTTGCGCACATTTTCGGCCTTGCATTCGACTTTTTGTTCCTGGCCTCTTGTGGTTCTCACATACATATTTTTACCGAAAAGCCGGCACCGGCACGTTTGCTTAAAGCATTGGCCGATGTAAAACCATTTATATTCTTGACAGTTCCGCTGTTAATAGAAAAAATATTTCGTTCAAAGGTTATTCCCACGCTTAACAAACCGGCGATGCGATTCCTTACATCTATCCCCGGTGTGCGCAACCTGATTTATAAAAAAGTATGCAAGAAAATCATCAATACTTTTGGTGGTAACCTTGATAAAGCGGGCTTCTTTATAGGAGGCGCTGCCATAAGTAACGACGTTGACAGGGTTATGAAAAAAATAAGGATTCCTTATGCCGTCGGTTACGGAATGACCGAGTGTGGTCCGCTCATCAGTTATGTTGCGTCGGCGCACCCTTCAATTGATGAACGTGGCGGTGTCGCAGCTCCTACAATAGAATTGCGCATCGATTCGGACAAGCCTGCAAAGGTTCCCGGTGAGATTCAGGTGCGTGGCGATGTCGTGACGCTGGGATATTATAAAAATGACGAGGCTACAAAGAACTCTTTTACAGCCGATGGTTGGTTGAAGACTGGAGATATGGGTACACAGGACCGTTACGGAACTGTCTTTATCAAAGGTCGCTGCAAGAATATGATTCTGACCGGCAGCGGACAGAATATCTATCCCGAGGAGATTGAGGACCTTATCAATCAGTTGCCTTATGTCGTGGAGTCTATTCTTGTTGGGCGTAAACACGCTCTGGTTGCACTTATTGTGGCTGATTATGATGCTATGAAAGCTGCCGGAATCGAGGGCGACAAGGTGCAACAGGTGATAGAGGAGAATGTTTTTGCACTAAATGCCAAACTGCCATCTTACAGCCAGATAGCACGCTGCGAACTGCGCCGTGAACCATTTGAGAAAACTCCTAAATTGAGTATTAAACGTTTTATGTATAATTGATAGAGTTGATAGTGTAGAATTATGAAACACTTTTTGTCTTACATTGATGAGTCTATTAAAGCTAATTGGAATCGTCCGGCTTTGAGTAACTACGGCGCAAACACGTTTACATATGGTGAGGTTGCATCGGAAATTGAGAAAATGCACTTGTTATTCAAGGAATGCGGTATTGATAAAGGAGAAAAAATTGCACTCTGTGCAAGGAATTGCGCTGAATGGTGTGTCGCCTATTTTGCCATCGTAACATACGATGCTGTTTGTGTGCCCTTATTGCCCGATTTTCTCCCGCAGAACATTGCCGACCTTACTCGTTTGTCCGACAGTCGTCTGCTTTTGCTTGACAAGGCTATTCTCGCGAATCTCAAACGAGACAATATAGTACCGCAATTCTCGGGCTTTGCCGATTTTTGTGGTCTTGTTGATGTGGCTGGTCTTGAGGTACACGAAAATTGCAATGAAAAACTCAACGGCGTGCTCGATGCAGTCAATAGTGCTTTTTTGGCAAAATTCCCCAACGGTGTAAAGCCCGAGAATATCAATTATGCTAAAAACGATCTTAGTGCTCTTGCGGTAATAAGCTACACGTCGGGAACAAGCAGTTCGCCAAAGGGAGTGATGCTTACAGCGCGTTCAATTTCGTCGAATGTGCAGTTTGCGCTGACAAACATTCCGGCAACCTGCGATGATAAAATACTTTCGATATTGCCTCTTGCGCATATTTTTGGACAGATTTTTGACTTTGTTTATCCGTTTGCTGCCGGTTGCCACATAAATATATTTACCGAGAAGCCCGTCCCTGCACGTTTGTTGCGTGCATTGGCCGACGTAAAACCTTATATGTTCCTTACGGTACCTTTGCTCATTGAGAAAATTTTCCGTGGTAAAGTTATGCCGCAGTTGCAGTCGAAGAAAATGCGCTTGATGCTTAAGATACCGGGATTGAAGTCTGTTATATACAAGAAAGTACGTGAAAAACTGATTGCTACTTTTGGCGGTAACGTAACAAAGGGTGGTATTATTCTTGGTGGAGCTGCGCTTAACAAGGAGGTTGAGCGTGTGATGAAGAATATCAAATTCCCTTACACTGTTGGTTACGGAATGACCGAGTGCGGTCCGTTGCTGAGCTATAAACGCTGGCCTGAGTTTGTAATGCGCTCCTGTGGCGCGGTTGCACACCCGGGCGTTGAGATTCGTATCGATTCGGAAGACCCGGCTAAAGTTCCTGGCGAAATTCAGGCTAAGGGCGATTCTGTGATGAGCGGTTATTACAAGAATGCCGAGGCTACCAAGGCTACCTTTACTGACGACGGTTGGCTGAAGACCGGAGATATGGGATTGATGGACAAGAACGAAAATATCTTTATTAAAGGTCGTTGCAAGAATATGATTCTGACTGCTAACGGACAGAATGTCTATCCCGAGGAGATTGAGGATCTTATCAATCAGTTGCCACTCGTAACCGAGTCGTTGGTGGTGGGGCGTAAGCACGGACTTGCAGCTCTTGTGGTTCCTGATACTGATGCCGCTACCGAACTTGGAGTAGCCAAAGAGGAACTGAAAGCGCGTCTTGAAGCCGATATTTTTGCTCTTAATGAGAAATTGCCTGTTTATAGTAAGTTGACGATTTGTGAACTTATGAATGAGCCTTTCGAGAAAACTCCGAAACTCAGTATAAAGAGGTTTATGTATAAGTAATATATAAAATTTTATATATATTGATAGTTGATTGTGGGAAATTCCTCGACGTGAGTCGGGGAATTTCTGTTTTTTTTGTGTAAAAATGTGTTAAAAGATTGGGTGTTTTGTACTTAATTATAATAAAATGGTGCTATTTTTGAGTTAATACACGTAAAATGATTTTTATCTTAAAAAAAATAAAAGAAATTTGTACCCGATAAATAATTCTCTCTTTCTCTTATAATGAAGAGCATAGACAAGAAGTAAACAAACAATTATCAACTATATGAGACATTTTATTTCTATTTTCAACGATTCTGTAAAATCGCATTGGAATACTCCGGCGGTAACAAACTTCGGTGGTGAGACCTACACTTATGCTCAGCTTGCCGAATCTATTGCAAAGTACCACATTCTTTTTAAAGAGGCCGGTATTGAGAAGGGTGACAAAGTTGCGCTTTATGCGCGTAACTCGGCTGAATGGGTAAATGCTTATTTTGCAACCCTTGCATACGATGCTGTGACAGTACCTTTCCTGCCCGATTTTCTACCTTCGGCTGTGGCTGAACTTGCTTCGTTCTCGGAGTGTAAGATGATTTTAGCCGACGATATTGCTATTAACGGGATAAAGGAAAATGATGAAAATATGGCATTGCTTGAAAAGACCAAGGGGTTTGCGGGTATTGTCAATATAAAGGATATTAGCGTTGAGCACGCTACACTGAAGGCGCTTAGCAATGCGCACGACGCAATGGATACTCTTTACAATAATCTCTATCCTGCAGGTATTAAACCCGAAAATGTTGATTATCGTGGCGATGAACGCGATATGGAGGCTGTGGTCGAGATTAGCTTTACATCGGGTACAACCAGTGCCACCTCTAAGGGTGTTGTGCTGCCGGCCCGTTCGCTATCGGTTAACCTCGATTTTGCACGTCGCGAGATTCCTGCAGCTGCAGGCGGACACATTTTTGCAATTCTGCCTATGGCGCATATGTTCGGACAAACATTCGACGTGCTTTTCCCAATATCAAGTGGCTGCCACGTCTTTGTGATGCCCGGTAAACCCACTCCGGCTCGTCTGCTTGGTGGTTTGGGCGCGGTAAAACCTTTTATGTTCCTTACTGTGCCTTTGGTAATTGAGAAGATTTTTAAGTCTAAGGTGTTCCCTGCAACTCGTAAGTTCCCTGCAAATTTCCTGCTTAAGGTGCCGGGACTCGACAGAATTGTGCTTAACAAGATTCGCAAGTCGTTGCTTAATGCTTTTGGTAACAGTTTTACTACAGGTCTTATCATCGGCGGTGCAGCGCTCAACCGTGAGGTCGAGGACCTTCTCAAGCGTATGAAATTCCCTTATGTGGTAGGTTACGGAATGACCGAGTGTGGTCCTCTTATCTCTTATCGCGACAAGAGTGAATATGTCAAGTATTCTTGTGGAACCAAAGCCCACCCCATAGAGCTTCGT
>JAZRFF010000038.1:0-101842 GCA_045661225.1 Bacteroidaceae bacterium
CAAGCAAACTGAAGATGGAGCACAAATAGACATTGTTATTGATAGAGCGGACAACACCATCAATATATGCGAGGTCAAGTATAGCGAAGACCTATACAGTTTGGATAAAGAAGAGTTTCTTAAAATACAAAATCGAATCAAGGCGTTCAAAGATGTTACAGGAACTCGTAGCAGTATAATTCCAACTATGATTACCACTTTTGGTATGAAAGAAGGAATGTACAGCGACCAAATAATTGCAAAGGCTGATATGGACGACCTTTTCCAGTCCTAATCTACGATAAAATAAAGAAAAAAGAAACCACCTTGCCGCAGTCTCTTCAACTGTAGCTTGGTGGTTTAATAGTTCAATGTTTTCGTCTAAAGTGCTTGACTCATAGATTACTCGCACATCTTCTATTCTTCCAATAAGACACGGACGCTCTTCGCCCTTTCTCAATCTTACCAGGTAAATTATTATTGTTTTATATATTTAGTTGCTATGTCCCCTCTCTAAAGGCCGGACTATAGCTCTTTCTATGTATAAGGCGGTTAAGGGTTTTGAGACGGAGAAAAAAATGGTTGCTTTTAATCGTTTTTTATCTACATTATTCTATCTCTGCAATAAGAAATGTTTCCTAAATGTTTCCTAATTTATTTTTAAGAGTTAATTAACAGGAAGTACAAATCGGTTTAAGAAGCTATAAAACAGTCAATTAAAGCACTCGGATTACATCGCTCAGTATATTTCTCAACAGACTCATAATCTGGAGGTCCTTGGTTTAAGCCCAAGATGGCCCACGAAGAGAATCGCAATTGCGATTCTCTTTTTTTGTGTTTGTAGGGCTCTCTCCAACGGTTATCTCCTTCGTTCTATTCGTTTGCACCGGCTGCGCCGACGGCAAGCAACAAAGTCAATGGGCATCAAAGAGAGAAATAAAAATTCAACAGCATTTCCCTTCACTCACCTTTCTCTCGAGAATGAATAAGGCACATCATCGGTTGCTGTTCCACGTTCTTTTGCAGGCTGCGGCACCATTTCGAAATAGAGTTCGGCACCATCAATCAGAGCCAAATGTTTCAAGTAGTTACGGGTGTATTCCTTACCATTGAAGAGCATTTTGCCTATATAGATATTTTCATCACTGTTATGCGGAGCGTCAATAATCACCTTTTTACCGTTTTCAAGATGCATCACGGCTTTTTTGAACAGTGGAGCGCCAAGCACATATTCATCGCTTGCCGGACACACCGGATAGAACCCTAACGACGAGAATACGTACCAGGCCGATGTCTGTCCGTTGTCCTCATCACCGCAATAGCCATCGGGAGTGGGCGAATACATTCTGTCCATAACCCGGCGCAACCAATATTGGGCTTTCCAAGGCTCTCCGGCATAATTGTAAAGATATATCATATGCTGAATGGGCTGGTTACCGTGCGCATAGTTTCCCATATTCATTATTGTCATTTCGCGTATCTCGTGAATTGGGAACCCATAGTAGCTGTCATCATAATGCGGCGGGACGGCAAATACCGAATCGAGCATCTGCACAAAAGTCTCCTTGCCGCCCATAAGTTCCATAAGCCCCTGAATGTCGTGGAACACCGACCAGGTATAATGCCAACTGTTACCTTCGGTAAAGCTGCCACCCCACTTTAAAGGAGAGAAATTCTCTTCGAACGAACCGTCGAGTTTGCGTCCGCACATAAGATTATAATCCGGGCGGAAGAGATTACGATAATTCATAGCACGTTTCTCGAGTTCACGAAGCTCTTTCTTTGGACGGTTCAGGAGCTTTGCCACCTGTAATATGCACCAGTCATCATAGGCATATTCCAGGGTACGTGCAGCACTTTCGTTTATTCCCGCATCGCACGGCACATAACCGAGCCTGTTATAATATTCGTACCCCTTGCGACCTGTTGACGCAATGGTGGAGTGCACCGCTGTGGTTCCATTTAAAAGACCGTTATACATTGTCCCCGAATCAGCCACACGGACGCCCTTTACAAAGGCATCGGCAAGCACCGAAGCCGAATTATTTCCAACCATACAGTCACGATGCCCGGGGCTTGCCCATTCAGGAAAAAAGCCACTCTCACGGTAAACATTCAGCAACCCCTCCTGAATCTCTTTATTCACCGAAGGATAAAGCAGATTCAACAAAGGAAAAAGAGAACGGAAGGTATCCCAGAAACCTGTATCGGTATATAGATAACCCTTTTCGACTTTGCCATTATACGGGCTGTAATGCAGCAGCTCGCCCGAAGCGGAAATTTCGTGGAATTTACGGGGAAAAAGCAACGAACGATAAAGAGATGAATAGAAGGTACGCATTTGGTCCGTTGTTCCCGCGACCTCAATTCTTCCCAGGACATCGTTCCAGCGGGAACGCCCCTTTGCCACAAGCGTATCGAATGCATCGTCGCCCAACTCCCTTAAATTACACTCGGCCTGTTCCGGGCTTATGAACGAAGAAGCCACCTTAGCGTGAACAACGTCGCCGCGCTTTGTAGAAAAGCCAACGACCGCACCTGTATGAAAAGCCTCGGCACTCAAATTATTCTCCACAAGAGTTATTCCGTCCGTACCGCCATTCCCGGCGAACGTACCGGCATATTCAAACGGAGCATCGAACTCCACAATAAAGTAATTACGGAAATTCTCAGGCACGCCACCGCTGTTACGGGTCGTGTAACCGACAATCCTGTTCTTCTCAGGAACAACTTTTACATACGAAGCGTTATCGTATGCATCTACAACAACAAATGATTCCGCCTCGGGAAAAGTAAATCGGAACATCGCGGCACGCTCTGTCGGTGTTATTTCTGTAACAATATCATAATCGGCAAGATAGACCTTATAATAATGCGGAAGCGCCTCCTCGCTTTTATGCGAGAACCAGCTTGCACGTTCAGCCTCATTCATCGATGGTGCGCCCACCACAGGCATAATAGAAAACTGACCGTAGTCGTTTATCCACGGACTTGGCTGATGAGTCTGCTCAAAGCCATATATTTTATGAGACGTATAAGTATACTGCCAACCGTCGCCTATTTTACCGGTACGCGGTGTCCAGAAATTCATTCCCCACGGCATAGCTATTGCCGGATAGGTATTCCCGGCAGAGAGCTCAAAAGAGGATTGTGTACCGACAAGCGGATTAACATACTGTACAAAGTCGGGCTTCTGCCCGTACGCAACAGACGCAAACAAAAGAAGTAATATATTAAATGCTTTTTTCATAGCAGTTTCGGGGGGTTATCTCAAAGATAGCAACAAACGAGCGAGAAATATAAAGCTTGCTTTAATATTTTTCAAAGCGAGTGCAGAAAATCTTCGATGTTTACATCAAAGATACAAAGATTTTTACATTCATAATCCCAATTCCACCTATCAAATCTTCTTCGGACGATTTTTTGTATTCAAGCGAAGAGTATTTTGCCCAACTATCACGAACAACCCCAAAAATCAAGATTCTGCAAAAAGCCAGCTCTCTGTGCCGCAGGCAACTGCGGTCAAAGACTGATATATAATAAATAAAGCTCGAGGCCGTCGGCCTCGAGCTTTATTTGAGCATCAGGAAAAAGACTTACTTTGCGAGTCTTTTTACACCGTCCTGAATATATACCTTACCGGCAGAGGTATCAGCTATGCGACGGCCACTGAGGTCGTACAGAAAGCCATTCTTTGCGTTACCTGCAACTACAGGAGCAATAGCTGTTTCTGTTGTAAAGTCAATCACAACAGTGTCGCCCTTCTCGCAAGGAATAGTTGCAATACCATTCTCGTCGATTGTAACGCTAACCTCGGTATCGTTAACCTTAACGCTTGCCTTGTCAAGTCCCATTGCGCCAAGAGCACAACGTACGCGCAGTTCAGCACCGGCATTGCTTACAATGGTAGCATTCTGGCACTTACCATCAACCCAACTGAAGCTTACAGTAAAGTTGCCCATAGCCTTCATACCTGTAACAGTACCGTTCTTTTTCCATACATTAGGCAATGCGGGAAGAATGTTAACGTAACCGTGGGCACTCTGCAACAACATTTCGGCAATACCCGAGCAAACACCAAAGTTACCGTCAATCTGGAACGGAGCGTGGCTGTCGAACAGGTTGTAGTAGATACCACCCTGACCCTGGTCTGTACCGTATGTGGTAGAGTGCTTCAACGCGTTCTTGATGATAACGTGTGCGTGGTCGCCGTCCTGTGCGCGAGCCCAGAGGTTAACTTTCCAGCCCATAGACCAACCTGTAGCCGCATCGCCACGATGCTTGAGTGCGTTAACAGCAGGCACAAAGTAGTCGCTCTCGGGAGTAATCTGGTCCATCGGGAAGAGCGCCATCAAGTGCGAAATGTGACGGTGGCCTCTCTCACCCACTCTGTAGGGAGAGTACTTCCACTCACGAAGCAACACGTCGCCTGTCTTTACACCATTGAAAGGATTACCCCAAGCACCATCGTATACCTCGGTGTGAAGACCATTGTCTGTATTCTCAAGATAATCGTTAAGTTTGTCAATCTGAGCCTGTGTGAGACCGGTCTCCTCAACGCCAAGAATCTTAATGGCATCGCTCAGATTCTGGAACAAATAGCTAATCATCTGCTGAGCGTGTGCAGTACCGTCCTCTTTCTCGTTTCCGTGCTGCTCGGCACTAAACTCATCGGGAGCAACATAGGTGTTGTCGTTAATCCTGCGATCCTTGATAAGACGATGGAACCAGAATTCCGCGCAGTCCCACATTACAGGGAACGCCTTCTTCAGGAACTCCTTGTCCTGAGTGTAACGCCAGTGTGTCCACAAGTGGCTTGTGTACCACACGTTAGCAACGAGGTAGTTGCTACCCCAAGTACTCATACTGTTGTAGAGCGAAGACTCGGTAAGCACACTCCAACCGTAACCGCCGTTATACTGCTGGCCGACTTTCTTCCAACCCTCGCTCTGTGCACCGCGAATGATAAAGTTCACGAATGGCTTGTGGAGGTCCGAAAGGTTTGTAATTTCGGTAGGCCAGTAGTTCATCTGAATGTTGATATTTGTGTGAATGTCAGAGTTCCAGGGAGAATCAGCACCACGGTCGTTCCAAATACCCTGAAGGTTGTTGGGAGCAGCAATAGGCTTGCGGTTCGAGCTTATAGCAAGGTAACGTCCATAGTGGAAGTAGAGCTGCTCAAGGAACAAGTGGTCGTTTGCTGTACTGTTTGCGCCAGCATTGTTAGGATAGTATCTGTCGACCAAGGTCTTTGTATCGACAGCAGGAGTCTCAAGGCCGAGGTCGAATGTCATACGCTTTGTAATTGCTGTAAAGTCGGCAACGTGTGCAGCCTCAACAGCCTCAAAGCCCTTAGCCTGAGCAGCCTCAATCTCGCCCTTCACGCGCTCGTTAACCTGCGCCTGAGTCTCTGTTGTAAAGTAGTTGTTGAGAACCTCCATATCACCGTTGAAGTTGGTAGCACCCTTCAGGTAGAATGTAACCTCGGTAGCATTCTTCACTGTGATACCCTTTCCTGTTGCAGTAACTGTTGCACCCTCATCGGCAACAACGTGAAGACGTGTTGCATAGTTTACCGATGTCATTGCACCGGTAAACTCGGCTGTGCCATCAGCGTTGTATGTAACGCCTGTTGCACCGATACCTGTGCCCGGCTCCAACATAAATGTAAGGTTGAGTTTGTCCTCGCCCTCTGTCTTGTACTGTCCTGCTATTACCTGGTCGGGAGCAGAGCTGAAGTACTTGCGCACCTGCTTTGTACCGTTAGCATTCTTGAACTCAACGCCGGCTATACCCTCCTCGATGTCGAGGTAGCGTACATAGTCGGTAACGCCCTCGTAAACAGCGTTGTCGTTGTTTGCAATGAACAGTGAACCGAAGTTCATAAATGTACGGTTACCACCGCCTGCACCTACAACGTTTGCAGGACCGCTCCATAGAGTCTTTTCGTTGAACTGGAGTTCCTCGGTGCGTACACCGCCGAATACCATACAGCCAAGCTCGCCGTTACCGAGCGGCAATGCATACTCCATCCAAGGATAGCTTACCCCCGCAGCCTCGGCCGATGTTGTGTACCACAATGTATTAGGATTCTTTGGTGAGTATGATGCCACACCCTCAATATTTGAAATCTCGTGAATGTACTCATCGGGGTAATCGGCAACATCAACTTCCTCAAGGAAGAACTGGCTACCTGTATCGTTGTTTGTAGCTGCAGAGCTGTTCCACAAAGCAAGGAAGTTGCCACGCTTGTTCCAGTAGTCACTGCTTGTACCAGACTTCTTGATGTATGAAGGCTCTGTTGCACTGAACTTGATTGTACCGTCGAACTTTGTTGTGTAAGATGTATTCTCGGGAGCAACCATTGTAGCGCGTGCGTTAGCCTCGCTACCGGTCATACCAAGCACCTTTGAAAGACCTGTAGAGTAGTTGTAGATCTTATAGGCAGAGCCGTTTTTCACGAATGCCCAGATACCCTGGTTGTCGCGTGGAGTGTTTGTATTTGTAAGCAACATACTGCCGCCCTCAAGATACTCGGGGTTCAAGCTTACATAACCGCCGTGACCGCCACGGATTGTGTAGAACTTTGTACCGGCATCAAAGTAGCTTACATAAACTACAGAACCATCTATGTTTGCCGAAGCAATCATATCACCAACCTTGTTAGCCTTGAGGTGGCTTCTCTTGAGCACAAAATCAACAGAGAATGTATCACCGTTCTTGTACTCTGTGCCATTAATTACAACACCGGCAGCAGCATCGTCAGTACCAAGAACCGATACCGAAAAATCAGAAGATGGAGCAACACCCTCTTCAATGACGTAACAGTTACCCGGGTCAGTTGTAGTCCAACTGTTTACCACGATGCCTGCGTCCATCTGACCAGGTTCCTGAGAGTTCATACCGTTACCACCGATAGTGAGTTTCCAAGGATAGCTGCCGCCAACATTTGTAATGCCAAGTGGTGAAGACGCTGTCGCAGTGAAGCTACCGTTTGAGCTTACATACTTTTCGGCACCCAAGCTGTAAAGGTAGTAGTTTGAACCGTTCTTTTCGATACGGAACAACTGTGCCGGATCGGCATTGTTTCTTGTTACAGTACCAACAGACTTACCGGTACTACCGCAAATTTCGTTCGGAAGCTGGTCGCTGTAAAGCAAGAAAGCGCGCGCACTGCGCAATGTGTAAACCTTGTCGTTACTCAACTGTGACAGATCGGTAATTGTTGTCTGAGCCTGTGCGGCAAAAGCCAAGCACAAGAAAGAGACCAACATCAAATAGATCTTTTTCATAGAATAAGTTTTTTTAAGTTAGTATTAAGTTTTTTATTTATTTATTTCGCGTTACAAAGGGGCGCTCGCGAGTGCGCACCTATTCAACTTTACAAAGTTATTTTTTTTTTTTTACAAATACAATTTTTTTATATATTTTGTCTTAATATATAAAACATAACGGGTACATCGTCGCGTCGCGACGATGTACCCGTTATGTTTATGTGTCATTATGCCAACAACGCCTCGGCCAACTGCTCCATAGCCGCAAGGTCACTCTCTTTCATTCGGGAACGGATAGTAACCATTGGCTCAACAATCCCAATGTTCTTCATACCTTCGAGCATCGAACGCATAACGCGGCCGGCCGACGGAGCCCACGAGCCATTCTCAAGAATCGCGACCCTGCGATTCTGATAGGCTTTCAGTTTCAAGTGGTGCAGAAAGTCGTACATTGGCGGAAATACATCGGCGTCGTACGATGCCGCGCACACAACCATCTTGCTGTAGCGGAAAGCGTCCTCGACAGCCTCGGCAATATCGCAACGCGAAAGGTCGCTGACAACAACCTTCGGCGCACCTTTAGCACGCAGAATGTCGGCAAGGCGGTTCGCTGCCGCCGCTGTTCCGCCGTGAATCGAGGCGTAAGCGACAAAGACTCCCTCGGTCTCGGGTTCGTACCGGCTCCACACGTCATACAAGCCTATATAATGAGCGAGATTGTCGGCAAGCACAGGGCCGTGGAGCGGGCAGATGACCTTAATATCGAGCTGTGCCGCTTTTTTAAGCAGCGCCTGCACTTGATTGCCATACTTTCCACAAATATTTATGTAGTAGCGACGTGCCTCACAGTCCCAAGGAGACTCATTGCACAATGCCCCGAACTTTCCGAACGCATCGGCCGAAAAAAGCACCTTCTCGCTCTGCTCGTACGTAACCATCACCTCGGGCCAGTGCACCATTGGCGCAACGAAGAACTGCAACGTGTGGCTGCCAAGCGACAATGTATCGCCCTCTTTCACAACCACGCAACGCTCGGTAAAGTCTGTACCGTCAAAGAACTGAGGCAACATCTGCACAGCTTTTGCAGTAGCCACCACCTGCAACGCAGGGAATCTGCGCACAACCTCGGCCACAAGCGATGCGTGGTCGGGTTCAAGATGGTTCACCACAAGATAATCCGGTGTACGGCCGGCGAGAGCCTCATCGACATTGCTCCACCACTGCTCACGTTTACGTGCATCGCAAGTATCCATTATAGCCACCTTCTCGTCGAAGATTATATACGAGTTATAAGCCATTCCTTCGGGCACAACATATTGACTCTCAAAGAGGTCTATATCAAGGTCGTCAACTCCGATATATTTTATTGATGATGTTATTTCCATAGTTTTATGCTTTACGAATGTTTTTCAATGGCAAATTTACAAAAAAAAGAGAGCATTTTATGCCCTCTTAAACTAATTTATCCTTTATATGCGCATAGTTTAACAAAAAGAATGCACTTTATGCCGTTCTTAGAACTTCACCTCGGGAGCTTTTTCAACACCGGCTTCGGCCTCGAAGTAAGCACGCTTCTCGAAACCAAACATTCCTGCAAGAATATTACGCGGGAAGACACGGATTGAGGTGTTGTAAGCCCTCGCAGCCTCATTGAAATTGCGACGCTCGACGCTTATGCGATTTTCAGTACCCTCGAGCTGCGCCTGCAGCTCACGAAAATTCTCATTTGCCTTAAGGTCGGGATAAGCCTCGGTAATTGCGAGCAGACGTCCAAGGGCCGCACCGACCTCGCCCTGAGCTTTTTGAAACTCCTGCAATTTCTCGGGAGTAAGATTTTCGGCATCTACCGTAACCTGAGTGGCACGCGTACGCGCAGCAGTAACGGCATCAAGCGTCTCTTTCTCGTGCGCAGCATAACCCTTGACTGTGTTCACAAGGTTGGGAATAAGGTCGGCACGACGCTGATACTGGTTTTCAACATTGCTCCACGCGGTGCTTACATGCTCGTCGCTCTTAACAAGACCGTTATAACCCGTTACAGCCCACACGGCAATAATTGCCACAACTGCCAAAATAATGATTGTTGATTTTTTCATTTTTCTATTTTTTAAAGTTATTCACAATACAATTTTCTTTAGAAACGGCTGCCTGCTCCGCCGCCACCGAAGCTGCCGCCACCGAAACTGCCGCCGCTGAAGCCGCCGCCTCGGCCGAAACCACCCACAAACGTCCCACCGCCACCACGAGAGCCACGGTTGCTGTTGCTGTCGACCGAGGTTGTTTTACGCGAAAAGACGTGACCGCACTTCAGGCATTTGAAAGTATTACGGGTAACGACATAGCCGTTACTACGCTCCACAACCTGCGAGTCGACACGCTGAATTTCACGTTTGCCGCATTTGGGACAACGGTTGTGCAACCACAAAACGACAGCAACTATCACAATGCCCAACAGCATAAGGACACAAGCTATAATAAAAGGCACAATATCGGCATCATCGTCCTCGTCAAGTCCCTCCATAGAGCCTTCCAAATAACCATTCAACGCAGCGATGCCTTCGAGCATACCTTTATCCCAGTCATCGTTGCCAAAGTGTTCCACCATATAGCGTTGCTGTATTCGTTTGCATATAGCGTCGGGCAACGTACCCTCGAGTCCATAGCCCGTAGCAAACTGCACACAGCGCTCATCGGTCGAGAGCAACACCACAAGACCATTGTCGCGTTCCTTCTCACCCACGCCGTTCTCTTGCCCCAGCCTATAAGCAAAATCGAAACAATCACCACCATCAATACCGGTCAACACAACCACAAGGACCTGAATTCCGGTTTTTTCTTCAAGAGCATAGAGTGTACTGTCTATAATTGCTACCGCCGATGGCGAAAGAATATTGTCAGGGTTGCTTACATAACGTGTGCGGTCTTGCAGATGCACCATAGGAACATCGCCGACCTTATAATCCTTTGCCGAGACACACTGCAGCCCGACAAAAAACAACAGGAATATTATTGACAAGAACCGTTTCATAGAAAATAGACCTATAAATAATTATATTCTCGTTTTTTTAATGAAGAGTCTTTGGGATTAAGCCCAATAGTTTTTTACATTTTGTTCAACTCGGCACGGAACCCATTGACCATTTTTGCCCCATCGGCAGATATTTTCTTCAGTTCAATGGTTTCAAGCATTTTTCTGAGTTTATTCACCCGCGCCGTATTACCTTTGGATTCAGCCTCGGCGAGCAGAATCTTATACTTTTCAAACTGTTGTATACCCTGCACAAGACGCTCCCAACGCACAGAACTTATACTAAACGGATAAATTACATACGTATCGCCGGCCGGCCACGCTGTAAAGCGCGAATCCTCCTCAGGGGTTACCGTCCAACTGTTGTATGCCCAGCGCAAATAACCGTCAAGACCCTTCGCCAACGCTTCAAGAGCAATAAATTCGGCATCGGCGGGAGCGTTAAAAGTAAAAAGGTTAGGATACTCGGCGCTGCAGCAGGTGTAGTAGGTCGACACCTTACCCTGCTCACGACGTTTCGCAAGAAGTTCGGGGGTGTAAGCGCCGTAAGCGAATATATCAAGGCAGTAGTCGGTAATCTCCGGTTCAATCTCGGGGTGATAGTTGCCCGCCATTGAGATTTTCATACCCGGAGCATACTCCTTGATGACCTCTATTGCCGCCTGCATCTGCTGCAGGCTACGCTCGTCCATAGAAATAAAAGTCTTTTCGAACCACCCTTTCTCCTTGAGGTGTAAAGCAAAAGCGCGGAGCATTCCACCCCAGAATTGCGCATAAGCCTCGTCACCCGGCGCACAGTTTATATACTTGTGCGAATGTGTAGCCTGGTCGTAGTAACGGAACGACAATTTCCAGGGTATCATAGAGAAACAGGTAATCTCCTTGTCAATGCCGCACTCCATCATAAACTCGACCCAACGGTCGAAAACGGTAAAGTCGTACCACCAGGAGCCATCAGCCTTGCGCACCCACGTCACCATACTGTCGAAAGGGTCGTATGTCTGTCCGTCCCAGGGACGATCGATGAGCGTGGCTGTTATTGCCTTCTGCCCGGCCGAGGCCAGCTTGAGCATATAAGGACGTAAAGCATCAAAGTGTTCCTTGCTCCACAGTTCAACGCCGTGCACACGTGCTACGGCGTATGGATTCTGCCAAAGGTCAAGATGAAACGCCCACTCTTTGGGAGAGGGTAATAATCGGTTGAGAACCTTTACCGTATAGCAGTGTTTCTGTGTCTTTCCGTCACAAGATAGTTCAACGCACCCTTTGTAGAGTCCGGGCTTTGCGTCCTGCGGTACCTGCACCGTCAGCCACAAGCCACGGCAAGAACCGGCACTCATCATTGTAGGATTAGCATCGGTAATGCGGTCGGCAACAAGATTCTCGCCATACGCATCGACATCGTGCTTACCGCAACCGGTGAATCTATCGGTTATCACAGGCTGGACAAAGCCACCGACTATATTGGTAACGGGAATAACGCTTTTTCCGCACTTAAGCTCGCCGAAGCGGTAAGAGACCGCCTTTTCGGAACGTGAATCCGCAGCACGCTCCTGCTCGCACGTCACAAGCAACTGTAGATTCACACGCTCGCCGCGCCACGCAGTGACACTGCTTTGCGAAGCCTTCGGAGAGGGAGTGTTCAAGTCCACCGGGTAACGTACGTCAATGCTGCCCCAGCGGGCTGACACCTGCCCGTAGCCCTGCAGCACCGCAACCGCAAAAAGCGCAAAAAGGAAGAATCTTTTTATCATAAATATCGAATTTTATTCTGTTACTTTGCTACCCTCGAAAGTAAACGCATTACCCGCAACATAAGAGGGCACAACAATCTCGGGAGCGACCTCACCCTCGGCCATCACAGCGTTGAAGCATAAATTCTTGTCCACGACCTCGCCACTCACAGATGCAAAGCGGAACGCAGGCATAGGATTCTCCAGAGTATTTATATAGGGGTCGATATTCTCGGCGCCGAACGCAAAGCCATCGCCTGCCGCAAGAGGAATATTTATCAAAGTAATATCAATAGGCGGCATATTTGGGGCAAACTGCGCGTCGTTGAACACCACTGTCACACCGTTGGTATTCACGTCAACATCGACCTCAACATTATTCTTCACAAAATCGTCAAAGACAAGACGGCCTTTGTAACAACCCCTTATTCCAGGGTCGTTGAAAGTTATAACCTTGCCGTCGACAGTGTGCATTGTAAGCGTAAAGGCTCCGTCGAGCAATTCTGCCTCAACGCTCTCAAACTCCCAGGCTGTGTAGCCGGCACCACCCACAGTGGGTATAATTCCGGTACCGTTAATCAGATAATTACTTTTACTCTTTTTCTTGCAATCGAGCGAGGGAACGGTAATGTCCATCGCCGGCATCATAGGCGAAAAACTGACGCCACAAAGAGTCACAGAGGCTACTCCATCGTCAACAAGGAGATTGCACTCGATAATATCATTCACCACTACACCATTGTAGGTCAACGCGCCGTAAAAAGTGTCGCTATAGAGTTCGGGGAGTTCAGGACCGCCCTCTTTTTCATTGTCGCAAGAGACGAACATTGTACACGCAATAAGCAAAAACAGAAAATTCATTTTTTTCATATTAAATTATAGATTTATATGTATAGACAATCCGAACTGCAAGGGCTTGCCCTGTGCAAAAAAGTCGTTTCCGATAGATTTAAAATAAAAAGTATTATATTGACGATTGAGCAGGTTCTTTCCATAAAGCGACGCGCCCCACATACCACGCTCCCACGTCAGCGAAGCCGACAACAAACAGTAGAAAGGCTGCGACAACGTATTCTGCTCGTTCCAATATATGCGCCCTACACCTGTCCAGCCCACGTTGAGCAGCAGAAAATTCGCAAAACTCTTAGGCACGGGCAAGCGACACTCCACATTTGCCGCCATTGTCTCGCGCGGGGCATAAGGCAACACTTTTCCGGCATAATCGGCCCCACCGCTACGAAACTCCCGGAATTCAGCGTGCGTGTATCCGTACGAGGCATTGAGCGTAAAAATCCCATACTTATACGACAGAGCCGCTTCTCCGCCCAAGCTGTACGACTGTCCGGCGTTAGACATCATACGCCCTGTTCCCATTCCCGGAGACATAACCGTAAGCTGCTGGTTGCGGCAATCGATATAAAAGAGCGCCGCAGAGATTCGGAGCGCACCACTGCTCAATGGCGAAAGATGTGTGCCAAGCTCAAAATTCCAGTTGGTCTCGGGTTTGTACCTTGTAGCCGAAGCATCGACCTCCTGGTCGTTGCCCACAAGTTTGCCGGTCATCTTAGTCTGAAGAATATCTGAAAAAAGTTGCGTGTTGAACCCTCCGGCCTTGAAGCCCTTACGCGCCGATGCATAAACCGAGCCCCACTCCCCGCCATAAGATATTGACAGCGAAGGAACAAGTTCAAGCGCATCGACCTTGTCGACACCTTTAAACACCGTATGCAAAGGAGTATATTCACTCTTGTCCTTCAAGGTCTTATAATGCACTAAAGAACGGCTGTCATACTCCATTCGCGAACTCTCGTAGTCGAGGCGCAAGCCTGCCGACAGCTCCAGTCCGTAAAAATCACAGCTTGCTTGAGCGTATGCCGCAACTCCGTATGTCGGAATATAGAAATAGTCATCTATAACAAAACTATTCTCTTTGAACGAAAGTTCGCCACCGGGCAGAAGATAATAAAAATTTTCATTGGCATTTTTTAAAATGAGATTCTCAATACCCTGTTGCTTGAATGTCACCGGAGCTTGCATATTAAGATTTTTGTAGAAGCCGAAAATCCCTGCCAGCCATTTAAACGGCTTATCCTCGGCCGAACGCAACGCAAACTCCTGCGTTATTGAGTGCTCCTGCTGATACTGCCCCAACCTGAAGTAGTCGAGCGGCAGAAAGTCGTTGTCGATATTCATTCGGTCGGAAAGATATTGATAACCCGTGGTCGATGAAAGTGTTGCCCAAGAGAGTGCGCGTTTCACAACAAGGCCGTCCGAGATGTTAAAACGGCGGTACGAACAATCGTCGTTGTAAGCCAATGGTGCAAGTGCCCCATCGGCATACAGCCTATAAGCCCACCCGCCATCGTCGGTATAACCGATGGTAAGAACATTATCGACACTCCAGCCGGCGGCGGGCAACCACTGCGCACGCAGACGAGCAGCCACATTATCGCCGGCGTCACAATTCTCGCCACGTTCGCGATTCATAAAAAAGCCGTCACTGTGACTATAGAAGACACTTGCCGACCAGCCGAACTTCTTTGAAGGCAATGCGTAGTGCGATGCCTTCAGCCTCACGTTGTTCGCGTTGCCATATTCTGCCGTAAAACGCTTACCTTGAAAGTGCAAGGGCGAGAGTGTGTAGATATTTATTGCCCCACCCGACGTGTTACGGCCAAAGAGAACGCCTTGCGCTCCGCGCATTACCTGCACACGGTCAATATCGAAAAGGTCGAAATCGTAACCATTCTTGTTCATTATCGGCATTTCGTCGAGCGTCATACCCACTACCGGCTGGTCGATACGCGACCCGAACCCTCGCACATAAACAGACGAAGTCATACGCGAGCCATAATCGGGCTGGTAGAAATTAGGCGCAAGCGCCGAAAGTTCTTTAACCGAAGTCAAATGATTATTCTCAAGAGCCGCCCGTCCTATCGTGGTGACAGAGTACGCAGCCTTTTCGTCACCATCGGGCATTTTCACAGACGCGACAATATCGACCTCGGGCAGCAACACCGAATCCACACGCTCGGGAAGCAGTGTAAAAAGAGACGCAAGTATGGTTATTATTATATCCAAAAGTAAAAATCAAAAAAAAACAATTTTGCACAAAAATCCTGCACACGGCTATGCTACGCGCCCGCGCGCAACACTGCCACATTCAAAGAACAGCGATAAGCGCACAAACACAATAGTGCAAAGATAGCGTTTCGCCCGCTTTTTTACAAACAAAAACAGTGACAATCCACTATTTAAGAGAGCGGAAGAGTCAGTACCACCCTTCGGGAGCCTTTTCGTCCACAAGTTCCCCGATAAGCGGGATAAGCACTCGCTTTACAACAGTATCGTTCAGCCTATGCTCGCCGGCAAACCAACGACAGCGTTCCTCGCCATACAGCTGCGCCATAAGCGGACGAAACTGAACCACAGGGTCTTTATCGCCAAAAAGCCCGATGACAAGGCGCTTTTCCTCATCGTCAACACCTGCAAATTGCTCCTTTTCCATTGCCTTGAAACGTTCAACGACACCCTTGTCGATACGAAATTCCGTAGCACCGTCACGTCTCTTCGACATATACTTATTACGCCCCATCTTGCCGAACAGCAGCGAACGCGACATTTCAAACGAAGGGTTAACAACAATTCGGGGCACGCCCCACAACTGCTGTACATACATTCCGCCCATAGAGGTTCCCACAACAATATCAGGATTCTCTTCGGCAATAATCGTGCGCAACAATTCAAGAGCCTCGAAAGGGTCTACGGGAAGGTCGGGAGCAATCACCTGCCACCTTGTCATATAGCGACGCAGAGTCATCACCGTGCCCGAACTGCCCGATGAGGCAAAGCCGTGCACATATAAAAGTTTATTTCTTCTTTCCATAAATAGCAAGTCGCCTTCAGCGACAGCCACGAAGATAACGCTTTTATTCGAAATAGAACGAAAGAATAATCATTTTACTCACAACCTTGTCGACCGACTGTGAATACTTAAGCAGATTAGCATCGAGCAAATCGCCACGTTCGCTCTTTAGAGTATTGAGCAAACTGAATGCGAACTTAAGCTCGGGGATAAGTTTAAAAAAAGGAAGGTAAAAATCAGCGCCCAAACCAATTTCCACCATAAGGTCGAAAGAATCAAACAGCAACTGCTGCTGTTTTTTAACGGTAAGGTTTACCATAGGGCTTATTCCCGCTGTTATATAAGGACGATAGTTGTTAAAACGCTCTGCCGCATACTTTATGTGCAGCGGAGTCGATATATAAGTTGTCTTTACCAACTGGCGCGACGTCTCACCGCTACCCTGTTCGCGGAAAATAACACTATTCTGTCCAAAGTGCATTGTGGGTATAAGACGCAAGGAAAAGTAATTGTTCAAACGCAGGTCGGCAAGCACACCGACACTGAATCCCGGGGAGTATTGCGCTATATCGGCGTACCACGCTTCACCATCAGCCGTCACAAAGCCATTATTTACAAACTCCATATCCTGCAGATGCGTACCTACAAAAAAACCGTAGTGCAGACGGCGATAATCAATATACGGCTTATTCTGCAACTTACGCTCTTGAGCCACCGCACATAGCGGCAGCAGAAGCAGCACCAGGAGTGTGAGTAATTTTCTATTCATCGAATTATATAACGTAACAAACAGCCGCATATTGCAACAGAAGTAAAAAAAATAAAAATCGCCCGTCCTTGTAAAAAAATGTTAAAAACAATAATAACGATACGCTTGTTTACAAAAAGCACTATCTTCGTCAGCGGATAATACAAATTTAAATTTTACAACTATGGCTTACGTAATTTCAGACGACTGCGTTGCTTGCGGTACCTGTATCGATGAGTGTCCTCAGGGTGCAATTTCAGAGGGTGAGAAGTATTCAATCAACCCAGAGCTTTGCATAGATTGCGGTACTTGCGCAAGCGTTTGTCCTTCAGAGGCTATCCACGAGGGATAATCACGCAAGAAGAACAAGCAAAAAGGGTGCCGCAAGGTTCCCTTTTTTCATATTCGCCAAACTCAAAAAAACAGCATATATATGAAGACCCTTATACACATAATTGTAAAGAGCATAATACTCACAACCATCGGTGTAGTGTGCTACTATATATACACAAAGTTCATTCTTTAACCAACCGAAGCAAAAAGAATGCAGGGACAAACATAAAAAACGGCAACAGACAAAAAACAGCCGGACACTTGCAGGTGTCCGGCTGCTGTTTCTATTATAATCACTTTAGTTTCTCCTCGACCAAAGCCTTCATTGCCTCACCGCGAAGGTCGCGCTTTACAATAGTGCCGTCCGGAGCAAAGAGAATAATCTGCGGAATACCCCTGATACCGTACATTGCAGTAGCATCGTCCTTGTTGTCACGGGGAATGAAAATCTGCGGATAGGTAATGCCCTCTGCTGTAAGCGCAGCCTTGAACTTAACCTCCTCGTCCCACACATTCACACCGAGTACTGTAAATTTCTCGCCGCCGAACTTATTCTGCAACTCGACAAGATTAGGAATCTCGCCCTTGCAAGGACCGCACCACGACGCCCAGAAATCGACAAGCACATATTTGCCCTTGCCAACATAGTCGGAAAGTCTTGAAGGAGCACCCTCTACGGTGAAACCGCCAAAATCCTTAAACATTTTACCGGCCTGAGTAGCATCGGCAGAAAGCAACGCCTCGCGCTTCATTTTAACCGAGGCAAGAGTGCCTGCATATTTCACATTGCTCATTGCTGTATCAAACTCGCCCAATGTAGGATAGAACTCATCGGCAACCATATTCATAATATACGCACCGAGCATATTATCTTTGTTCTCTTCCATACATTTGCGGTAGATATTATAAACACCTTCAATGTCGGGTGCTACGGCTGCTGAAATTTCGGCAGGTCCAGCACCTGTCGCGCTCAACTGCTGAATCTTCTCATTAACAGCCTTACCGGCAAGAGCAACCTCATTCATCATTGCGACCAGCTTGTCGTTAAGACCGCCGCCATCGGTAGCGAACGGAGGACGCGCCGAAAAATCGACATTGACATTTGCGCCCGGCGCAATGAATACCGACACCTTATTACGGGTATTCTTGTTATAAACTACATCGTAAAGAGCCTCCCCTTCGACTGTACCGGAAAAATTAAAGGCGCCATTGAGCACAGCACAAGAATCGACAAAGTTCATTGTTGACTGGTCAACCAAATACATTTTTTTACCCTCGGCCTTTTCGTTAGCCTTTCCCGAGATTGTATAATTCTGGGCAGTTGCTGTCAAAGTCAAAGCCGACAGAGCAAGAATTGAAAAAAGTCTCATAATATTTGTTTTTTAGCGTTAATACTCACATACAACTTTGCGAAGATAGAGTTTTTTACCGAATAATCGCATTCATTTACATTATTTAATACAAAAACAAGACGGCAAAAATATTCTGCACTATTGTTCAAACAGGAAAAACAGCAAGCAACCACGACCGACGCCGGAGACGTTCAATAATGTCGCAAAAAGACAAAATAGCAAAAGAGAGGTATCTTATTATTATGAAAATGAGCAAAAAGAGTAGCAAAGTTTTGCAGAATGACTATTTTAGACTATCTTTGCACCGCTTTCGGCGTAATCGCTGTCAAGGAAGAGTAACTTGATATGTTGCGTTTGAATGATTGAACAATTTAACAATTCAAAAAAATGGATTTAATTAAAATTGCTAAAGAAGCATTTGCTACCGGCGTAAACCGCGAGATGGAGTTCCACCCCGGTGACACAATTACAGTAGCTTACAAGATCATTGAGGGAACAAAGGAGCGTATCCAGATGTACCGCGGCGTTGTTATCCGCATCAGCGGTCACGGTAACGAGAAGCGTTTCACAGTACGCAAAATGTCAGGTACTGTAGGCGTTGAGCGTATCTTCCCTTTGAACTCACCTGCTATTGACAGCATCACTGTTAACAAGCGTGGTCGTGTTCGCCGTGCTAAACTTTACTACTTGCGTGCCCTCACAGGTAAGAAGGCTCGTATCAAGGAGATCAAGGGCTAAGCACCTGAATGAGATTAAAATAAAAAAATGCAACCCGCGGGTTGCATTTTTTTATTATCCATTACCAAAAATCACTCGGCCTCGGGAGTCGTATTTTCCTCGATAACCCTGCGGGCACGTTCCGCATCGCACTCGTTCACCACGACAAGCACATTGTCGTCAAGCGAAGCATAGTACGAGGTTACAACACCAATGCCTTCATCTTTAATGGCACAAGGGACCGAATTTGCATCGAGCATTCCTTTTACAAGCTCGGCTTGCCACAGCGTACCGGCAAAGACCCGTACCAATTTTTCTTCATTTGCGCTTGACATAATAAAACCTCCTTTTCTTTAAAGTTAAACACAACATCACAGCTTTTTGTTGAGCCATTGTTGCCGACACAAAAAAGTTCTCTTTGCGAATATAGAGAATCAAGAAACAAAGAACAACTGCAGGAAGAGAATATTATTTATTAAAAAATCTTAAAAACACCATTCTGTTCGCGCATATTGATTATATTTGCCTAAAGTGTAAGCACGGCAAGCAACATTGCAACCGAATTATACATAAAACAATACACAAAAAGAGAATATTTAAATTTTAAGACTATGATAGATATAAAAGCACGCCTTCAAGAGGCCGAAGAGTTAATGCAGATGAGCATTATGCACTTAGAGGACGAGTATTCACACATTCGCGCCGGCAAAGCCAATGTACACCTTTTGGACTGTGTCAGAGTAAGTTCTTACGGCGCAGAAATGCCAATCAGCAATGTCGCTACAATAACCACTCCCGACTTGCGCACCATCGCTATTAAGCCCTGGGATAAAAATATGATTGCGCCAATTGAAAAGGCCATCATCGACTCACCCGTAGGCATTATGCCCACCAACAACGGCGAGGTTATTATTGTTGCCATTCCGCCATTGACCGGAGAACGTCGTAAAGACCTTGTAAAACAGTGCTCGCACGAGCTTGAGACTGCTAAGATAAGCATTCGCAACGCGCGCCGCGACGGCATTGACGCTATGAAGAAGTCGGTTAAGGACGGAACACCCGAAGACGTTGCAAAAGACGGCGAAGAGAGCTTGCAGAAAATCCACGACAAATACATCAAGAAGGCCGAGGAGATTTTCGCAGCAAAAGAAAAAGAAATTATGACCGTATAATTCCGCAAAAAACGTGGAAGGAACAGTAATAAGGAGTTCAGGTGCCGTCTATGGCGTACGCGCCACAGACGGCACTGTTGTCGACTGCAGAGTAAAAGGCAACTTCCGCCTCAAAGGCATAAGAAGCACCAACCCTGTAGCCGTTGGCGACCACGTCAAATTCGACGTACGCACCGACGGCACCGCCTACATTACAGAAATTCTTGAGCGCAAGAATTATATTATACGCAAGGCATCGAACCTCTCGAAACAATCGCACATACTCGCAGCCAACCTCGACCTCTGCTTCCTGACAGTCACAATAAACCACCCGGCAACAGCCACCACATTTATAGACAGATTCCTGGCTGCAGCCGAAGCCTACCGCGTACCGGTGGTACTTGTATTCAACAAGACCGACATTTACGACGAAAGCGACAAGGAAGAGCTACGCTACCTGACAGCACTATATGAGAGCATAGGCTACCACTGCCTGCACACCAGCGCCGCCGACGGTAACGGCATAGAGACACTCAAAGAGATGATGCGCGGTAAAGTATCGTTGCTTGCAGGAAATTCAGGTGTCGGCAAGTCGAGCCTCGTGAACGCCATTGCCCCCGAGATTGCCGCGCGCGTGGGAGAAATATCAAAAACCCACGATACAGGTATGCACACCACCACATACACCGAAATGTTTGAATTTATGCCCGGCAGTTACATTGTCGACACTCCGGGTGTGAAGGGGTTCGGAACATTCGATATGGAGGCTGAAGAAATTTCGCACTATTTTGTAGAGTTTTTCGAACTCTCAAGAGATTGTCGCTACGGCAACTGTACGCACACGCACGAACCCGGCTGCGCCGTACTCGAAGCACTTGAAAGAGGAGAAATAGCACCGTCACGCTACCAATCGTATCTGAGTATGCTCGAAGACAAAGAAGAGGGCAAGTACAGAGCATCGGAATAATCACATTTTCAACGAACCCATAACTTAATGGCTGTAACCCGGAAAAAGGTTATTAAGAAAAAGGCACCGACAGCCTCAAGGCCTACAAGGCAAGATACTCTATGAATATCACACATTCAGCACCAGGCACACGGCTCAGACGCTAATCTTTAAAACAACACTATGTATACAAAAAAGGATATGTGCGCGCACATATCCTTTTTTTGTATATTACCGTAACAAACTTTATCACTTCTTGGGGTGAGCTATAAGATATTCGGCTATCTGCACAGCATTAAGCGCAGCACCTTTCTTAATCTGGTCGCCTACAATCCACATAAGAATTCCGTTGGGGTTGGTTATGTCCTTACGGATACGTCCAACATACACAGGGTCCTGACCGGCAAGGAACAGAGGCATCGGATAAACCTTCTCTTCGGGGTTGTCCATCAATATAAGACCCTCACCCTCGGCGATGGCGCAACGAACCTCCTCGACGCTCAACGGACGCTCGGTCTCAATCCACAGAGACTGCGAGTGCGAGCGTAACGCAGGCACACGCACACACTGAGCACTAACCTCTATGTCGCTGTGCATAATCTTGCGTGTCTCGTTGTACATTTTCATCTCCTCTTTTGTATAGCCATTGTCAGTGAAAACGTCTATCTGCGGAATAACATTGAATGCCAACTGATAAGCAAACTTCTCAACAGTAGGTTCCTCTCCGGCAAGCACCTGACGATACTGCTCATACAGTTCGGCCATTGCTGCGGCACCTGCGCCGCTGGCTGCCTGATAGGTTGAAGAGTGCACACGCTTGATGTGAGAAAGGTTCTCTATCGCCTTTAATGCAACAACCATCTGAATTGTTGTACAGTTGGGGTTAGCAATAATATTGCGAGGGCGGTTATAGGCGTCGGTCGGGTTTACTTCGGGAACTACAAGAGGCACATCGGTGTCCATTCGGAAAGCGCTTGAATTGTCAATCATCACAGTGCCGTGCTTGGTTATAGTATCGGCATACTCCTTAGAGACGCTGCCGCCGGCCGAAACAAAAGCATAGTCAACGCCCATAAAATCGTCGTTGTGTTTGAGCTCTTTAACCACGTAATCCACGCCACGGAAGTTATACACCTGCCCTGCACTGCGAGCCGAGCCAAAAAGCACAAGTTCGTCAAAGGGGAAATTTCTCTCGTCAAGAACGCGCAGGAACTCCTGTCCCACCGCTCCGCTGACACCTACGATTGCTATTTTCATTTTATATAAAATTGATTTATTTTCAAAAAAGCCGGAGAGCACGGTACCCCCAACAAACGCCGACACCGACACCACGAGCAAGCGATTTAACGCCACGCACACTCCGCAATGCTGCTCCTGCATACAATTCGGGTACAAAATTACTTAAAAATTAAATATATACACCCCTCTGTCGCTATTTTTTTGTACATTCGTTGCTTGAAAGGCCGTAATGGCACAATAATAATGAATAATTATGTCCGATTGGTTACAACGAGGCACGCTCCTGTTGGGTGACGAGAAGCAGGAGAAGCTCAAAAAAGCACATATTCTCGTCGTAGGACTCGGCGGCGTTGGTTCTTGGGCTGCCGAGATGCTCTGCCGCGCAGGAGCAGGAGCAATGACCATCGTCGATGCGGACGTTGTAGACGTGACCAACATAAACCGTCAAATGCCGGCTCTTGCAAGCACTGTCGGCCTGCCTAAATGCGATATTGTCGCCGAACGTTTGAAAGCGATAAACCCCAATATTGCTGTAACTAAAAAGCAGTTGTTCATTACTCCCGAGAACATTCCCACGCTGATAGACGAGGGTAATTTTGACTTTGTTGTAGACGCCATCGACACCCTTGACCCCAAGGGAGCACTCATAAGAGAGTGTTGGAGACGCGAAATAAAGATTGTTTCGAGTATGGGCGCCGGCGCAAAACGCAACCTTGCCGACATTCGCACAGGCGACCTTTGGAAGAGCGAGCACTGCACGCTCGCAAAAAACGTACGACGTCTGTTACGCGACGCGCGCGGAAAGCACAAACTGCCGGTCATCTACAGTGTCGAGGAACCACGTCGCGAAGCCATACGCCCCAACCCCGAAGGCGGCAAGCCCATCATCGGCTCGCTGGCCTACTTTACAGCCACATTCGGTTGCTATATTGCAGAATATGTAATAAAAGAGATATGATTAAGATAGAGAATCTTACAAAGAGATTTGGCGATGTTCAGGTACTCAAGGGAGTGAACCTTACAGTGAGCAGAGGCGAAGTAATCAGCATTGTCGGCCCCAGTGGAGCCGGCAAGACCACCCTGCTGCAGCTCATAGGCACACTTGACAGCCCCACAAGCGGTTGCATACGCTTTAACGGCGAAGAGGTAAACAGAATGAGCGGCAAGAAACTTGCCACATTCCGCAACAAGCACATAGGCTTTGTGTTCCAATTTCACCAGCTGCTTCCCGAATTCACAGCACTCGAAAATATCATAATCCCCGCCCTCATTGCCGGACGCCGTCGGGGAGAGGCCGAGGCCGAGGCTATGAAGCTGCTGCGCATTATGAATTTGGAAGAGCGTGCACAGCACAAACCGGCCGAGATGTCAGGCGGAGAGAACCAACGTGTAGCTGTTGCCAGAGCGCTCATCAACCACCCCGACGTAATTCTTGCCGACGAGCCATCGGGCAGCCTCGACAGCAGAAATAAAGAGGAGTTGCACAAGCTTTTCTTCGACCTTCGCGACCAATTAGGACAGACTTTCATCATTGTCACACACGACGAGGGGCTTGCATCACTTACCGACCGAACAATTAGAATGATTGACGGTAATATTGAGTCGGACAAAGTTAAAGAAAGTTAAACAAAAGCAAGCTGCTTTTTACTTTTTACAACAATCGGTGTCATAAATACAGATGATGAGTTAAAAACTCGTTGTTTTTCAATGTTTGTCTCTACAGCCTCTGCGCAAGCAGGGGCTGTACTGATAAAAAATGCAAACTTTGCAACAAATATTTAAGCCGAAATAATGAAAAAGATTTTATTATGCCTTGTTGCTGTATTGACAGCAACAGTTTCATTCGCGCAACACGAGCGCGGCACAAGAGAGCGTCAGAGAGAGTTTAACCCCGAAGAGGTTGCGCAGCGCCGCACACTGCAATTACACCGCGTCGTGCTGTTAGACAGCACGCAATATCAGGCAGTGCTATTGATGAACTATGCCGATGCACTCACGATGCAGGACAGCATAAAAGCACGCCGCGAGCGTATGGAGAAGATGCGCGCCGAGGGCAAAAGACCCGAGCGCACACGCCCCGATGAAGAGCAGATAAAAGCGATGATGGAGCTCCAAAAAGAGCGTGAGTCGGTGCGTAACGAACAGATGAAGCAGATACTCACTCCCGAGCAATACGAAAAATATCTGAAGTATAACGAGGAACAGCGCAACCGTATGCGCGAAGCTCGTGGCCGTGGTCGCGGACAACGCGGTAACAGAATGCCAAGACAATAAAACAGTTTCGCAAGTATTATCGTCCCCGCCCATGCGTGCATCGGCGGGGGCGGTACGGTAACAAGAGAACATTTTGCCCATAAGCGCATAATTTATTATCTTCGCGTGCAAATTCAAAGCCTAACACATTTATGGCAATAGACCTTCAAATAGAAAATGTATCAAAAAGCTTCGGCGACTTAACACTCTTCAACGATATTTCATTTACCGTCGAGGAACGACAACGTATAGGGCTCATTGCTCTCAATGGAAAAGGCAAAAGCACACTGCTGAAGATTATAGCGGGCGAGGAGCCTCTTGAAAGCGGAAAAATAACTCTGCGCAACGACATTCGAGTGGGATACCTTGAACAAGAGCCCGATTTTAACGGCGAACTGACAGTCATCGAAGCGTGTCTGCAACGCAATAGCGAGAAGGCTAACGTGATTGCACAGTACGAAGAGGCTGTTGAGAGCGGCGACCACAATCGTCTGCAACATTTTATGGAGGAGATGGACCGTCTGCAGGCGTGGGATTACGAGACACGCGCAAAGCAGGTGTTGTCAAAGTTAAAAATCAAGAACTTTTCGCAACCGATAAAAGAATTGTCGGGCGGACAGAAAAAGCGTGTTGCGCTTGCAGCCGTACTCATTGAAGAACCCGAACTAATGATTCTTGACGAGCCGACAAACCACCTCGACCTTGAGATGGTAGAATGGCTGGAAGAGCATCTGGCGCGTATGAGCGGCAGTTTGCTTATGGTTACACACGACCGATATTTTCTGGACAATGTATGCAACGAGATTATAGAGATTGACGACCACCGCGTCTACCGTTACAAAGGCAACTACAGTTATTTCCTGCAAAAACGCGAAGAGCGTATGCAGAATCTTGCAGCCGAAACAGCACGCGCCCGCAATCTTATGCGCAAGGAACTTGACTGGATACGTCGTCAGCCGCAGGCTCGTGCGCACAAGGCAAAATACCGTATCGACGCATTCTACAAGTTAGAGGAAAAGGCCGCAGCAATGCGCGACAGCAGTAAAGTATCACTCGAAATAAAGTCGCAATACATTGGGAACAAGATTTTTGTACTCAAAGCTCTATCGAAGCGATTCGGCGAGAAAATAATCACAAATGACTTTTACTACACTTTCTCGAGGTTCGAGAAACTGGGTATAATAGGCAACAACGGTACCGGAAAATCGACATTCATTAAAATGCTGTTAGGGCACACCGCCCCCGATAGCGGTACAATAGAAGTTGGCGAGACTGTAAAATGGGGTTACTACAGTCAGGACGGCTTAAAGTTCGACGAACAAATGAAGGTCATAGATGTTGTAAAGAAGATAGCCGAAGTGATACCCGTTGCAGGCAAGATGCTCACAGCCTCACAATTCTTGCAGCATTTCCTCTTCAGCCCCGAAAAGCAGCACAGTTACGTATACAAACTCAGCGGTGGCGAAAAACGCCGTCTATACCTGTGTACGGTGCTTATGTCGAACCCCAATTTCCTTGTCCTTGACGAGCCAACCAACGACCTCGATATTGAGACATTGCAAATTCTCGAAGAGTACCTGCAAGAGTTCAAAGGTTGCGTGATTATCGTAAGCCACGACCGCTATTTTATGGACAAGGTAGTCGACCACGTCTTTGTGTTCAATGGTAACGGCGATATTAAAGACTTTCCGGGCAACTATACCGAGTTTCGCGACTGGCGCGAAGAGGAAAAAGCCGTTGCCGCAAAAGCCGCAGCCGAAAAGGCTGCCCCAAGCACCCCTTCCAAGCAGAATTACCGCACCGAGAGCAAACGGAAACTCACATTCAAAGAACGCAAAGAGTACGAAAGCCTTGAGCAGGAAATTATGCAGTTAGAAGAAGAGAAAAGCAATATAGAGCAAGCGATGAGCAGCGGCACACTCGACAACGACACGCTGCTCAAGCACTCGATGCGCATACAAGAGGTTATAAACTTAATAGACGAAAAGAGTACACGTTGGCTGGAACTTAGTGAATTTGCATAAGAAACAAAATATGGAGAACAAGAATATTGACCGTTTCGCCTTTATGGCCGAGACATTTATTGTAGACAAAGCCGGACGCCTTCGCCCCACCACACTGTGCAATTATATGCTAACCTGTGGCGGGCGTCACGCCGAGACACGCGGATTCGGAGCGACAGAGTCGCTCGGTTGGGTACTTGCGCGTCTTGCGCTCCACATTGAAAGAGTGCCAATGTGGAGAGAGAGATTCTACATTGAAACGTGGGTTAAGAACATATATCACGGCTTTACCGACCGCTGCATACGCCTGATAAGCGAGAGCGGCGAGGAGATTGCATCGATGCTTACCACATTCGCGATGATTGACCTGAAGACACGTACCGCTGTTGACCTGAACGGCGACATAGGAGTACAGATGGCACGCTGCACGCTACCCGACGAGCCTTTGGCATTGCGCCGCATTCCGCCAATAGACCGTACCCCCATTGACGAGGTAACATTCACGCGTCGCCCCCACTATAGCGACATAGACATCAACGGGCATATGAACAGCATACGCTACCTCGTCCACATTATAGATGCCTTACCCATAGACTACATAAACACCCACGACTTGAGCGATTTTACTGTGGCATATATGAAAGAGGGAGACGCAAACGAGGAACTCTCGTACGGCATTAAAGAGATTGCGCCCGACCGTTTCCTTGCGCAGGTAACAAAGGAGAACGGCAACATTGCGTCGCGTTGTGAACTTAAATTTAAAGAAAGGAGAATATAACCCTTTTGCCAAGGTTCATTAGACAAAAAAGAGATACCAATATCTTAGAAACATAAAAAAATGACAGGCGTGCCTGTCATTTTTTTATGTAAAACGGTTTGTCCGATTAGTAATTCTCGGGCTTTATCTGGAAGTATGCCTTGGGGTGTGCACACACAGGACACATCTCGGGCGCCATCTTTCCAACGTGCAGATGGCCACAGTTGCGGCACTGCCAAATACACTCCTCGTTACGGCTGAACACCATTCCGTTCTGTACATTTCCGAGCAACTTTTTATAACGATCCTCGTGTACCTTTTCCACCTTTGCAACAGCGTCGAACAGAGCTGCAATTTCAACAAAGCCCTCTTCACGAGCCTCCTTAGCCATTGTGGGGTACATATCGGTCCACTCGTAATTCTCGCCCGCAGCAGCATCGACAAGATTCTCGGCTGTGCTGCCTATGCCGTGCACCTGCTTAAACCACAATTTTGCGTGCTCCTTCTCCTGGTCGGCTGTCTCCTGGAATATTGCAGCAATCTGCTCATAACCCTCTTTCTTCGCCTTGCTTGCATAGAAAGTATATTTATTGCGTGCCTGACTCTCACCGGCAAAGGCTGCCCACAAATTAGCCTCGGTCTTTGTTCCTTTCAATGATTTATCCATAATTCCAAATATATAAGTGTTAATAAAGTCTTTTGCAAGATTGTAATTTTTCATCAAAGTACAAACACTTGCTCCATCTTTTTTGTTTAAAAAAGCAAAAAAGTTTACGCAAGGGAGGTTCTATGCTTTCCACACCCACAAAACAACCGCCAACACCGAATAAAGCAGCAGAAGCAGAGGTACAGTAACCGAGAATTTACGTTTGCGGGTCTTATGCTTGAAAAGCCTCATTGCCACGAACGCCGCCGGAGCACCACCTATAAAAGCGAGCATCAGCAGCAACGACTCAGGCACGCGGCTAACGCCCATCTTTGCAAAAGCCTTATCAACGCCAAAAAGAAGAAACGCCACAACATTCACAGCAATCAATGTATAGTAAAGAGACACATATTCCATACTCATTGCAGAAACAGGACCATAAAAAATAAACCATCAAAAAGGGAGTGGCTGACCACTCCCTTAACTCTATAAACCAATCACTTGTTGCAACCTGCACAACGAGGCTTTATCTGCTTGAAAAAGTCGTTGCCCTTGTCGTCGACCAAAATGAATGCGGGGAAGTCCTCAACCTCGATTTTCCATATGGCCTCCATTCCAAGTTCAGGATATTCGACACACTCAATGCTCTTAATGTTATTCTGTGCAAGGATTGCAGCAGGACCGCCAATGGAACCAAGATAGAAACCACCGTGCTTCTGACAAGCATCGGTCACTTGCTGACTACGGTTACCCTTTGCAAGCATAATCATACTGCCTCCATTCTCCTGGAAGAGGTCGACATAAGAGTCCATACGGCCCGCCGTTGTGGGACCCATAGAGCCGCAAGGCATACCTGCCGGTGTCTTTGCAGGACCCGCGTAGTAGATTGGGTGGTCCTTGATATACTGCGGCAGACCCTCTCCACGGTCAATGCGTTCCTTGAGCTTAGCGTGCGCAATATCACGACCAACAATAATTGTACCGTTGAGCGACAAACGTGTAGCAATGGGATACTGCGACAGTTGGGCGCACACTTCTTTCATTGGGCGGTTAAGGTCGACACGTACAATCTCTCCCTCGCCTGCGTTACGCAGTTCCTCGGGAATGAGAGTTGCGGGCTGGTCGTCGAGTTTTTCAATCCATATACCGTCCTTGTTTATCTTAGCCTTAATATTACGGTCGGCCGAACAACTGACACCCATACCCACGGGACAGCTTGCACCGTGACGCGGCAGACGCACTACGCGAATATCGTGTGCAAGATACTTACCGCCGAACTGAGCGCCAAGGCCTATACGATGCGCTTCATCGAGCAACTGCTTTTCGAGCTCAATATCACGGAATGCACGACCGGTCTCGTCACCTGTTGTAGGCAGGTCGTCGTAATAGTGTGTCGAAGCAAGTTTTACGGTAAGCAGGTTCTTCTCGGCCGATGTTCCACCAATAACAAATGCTATGTGATAAGGAGGACAGGCAGCAGTACCCAAGCTCTTCATCTTGTCGACAAGGAAAGGAACAAGTGTCGCAGGGTTCAATAGCGCTTTTGTCTCTTGATAGAGGTATGTCTTATTGGCCGAGCCACCGCCCTTTGTAACCATAAGGAACTTATACTCCATACCCTCTGTCGCCTCAATGTCTATCTGTGCAGGAAGATTGCATTTTGTGTTAACCTCGTCATACATATTAAGAGGAGCATTCTGGCTGTAACGCAGATTTTCCTGTGTGTAGGTGTCGAACACTCCGCGCGAAAGAGCCTCTTCGTCACAGAAACCGGTCCACACCTGCTGTCCTTTCTCGGCGTGAATAATTGCAGTACCTGTATCCTGACACAAAGGGAGTTGACCTTTGCAGGCAACCTCGGCGTTGCGCAAGAATGTGAGTGCCACATACTTGTCATTGTCGCTCGCCTCGGGGTCGGTAAGGATTTTAGCTACCTGCTCGTTGTGAGCACGACGCAACATAAACGATACGTCGCGGAACGCTGTACGCGACAAGAGTGTCAACGCCTCGGGAGTAACCTTGAGCATTGGCTTACCCTCAAACTCACCAACCGACACTCCCTCCTTCGAGAGAAGATAGTACTCGGTTGTGTCAACGCCGTGCTGAAACATATGGGCGTACTTGAATTCTGGAATTGCTGCCATAATCTTTTATTTTTTATACATTAGGTTATTACTATTCGTTCAAATATTATTCTTCGTCGTATGTCTGGTATAGAAAATCGTTGTACGGATATTTCTGTACGTGCAATTCACATACACGCTTGTAGATAATATCCTTCAGAGTGTCGATATTCTGTTTCTCTCGCGCCGAAATAAACAAGCAGTTATCGGCGAGCTTACCCATCCACGTCTCTTTCAGTTCATCAAGAGTAATATTTTCGCGCGTCTTTGGGGTAAGGTCGTCTTCTTCTTTCTGCACATAGGTAAATGCATCGATTTTGTTGAATATAACCATCATAGGCTTGTCGCCACAGTTAAGGTCGGCAAGCGTCTTTTCAACAACCGCTATCTGTTCCTCAAAGTCGGGGTGCGACACATCAACGACGTGCAGCAGAAGGTCGGCCTCGCGCACCTCGTCAAGAGTCGACTTGAACGATTCAACAAGGTCTGTCGGGAGTTTGCGTATGAAGCCTACAGTGTCGGAGAGCAGAAACGGCAGATTCTCTATAATGACTTTGCGCACCGTTGTGTCAAGGGTTGCAAAAAGTTTATTCTCGGCAAAGACCTCGCTCTTGGCAAGCAGATTCATCAACGTCGATTTTCCCACATTTGTGTACCCTACCAAGGCTACGCGTATAAGACGTCCTCTATTCTTGCGCTGAATACTCTTCTGGCGGTCAATCTGCGAGAGTTGCTCCTTGAGCAGCGACATACGTCCAAGAATTATACGGCGGTCCATTTCAAGCTGCGTCTCACCGGGACCACGAAGTCCCACGCTTCCGCCCTTACCGCCTCCGGCGCCGCCCGAGCCGCCACCTTGACGTTCAAGGTGAGTCCACAGACGCTGCAAGCGCGGAAGCATATACTTATACTGCGCAAGTTCAACCTGAACCTTTGCGTGGGCAGTCTGTGCACGCATTGCAAAAATATCGAGTATGAGAGAAGTGCGATCAAGAATCTTGATTTTAAGCTCTTTTTCAATATTACGCAACTGCTTCGCCGAAAGTTCATCGTCGAAGATGACCATTCCTATCTCGTCGTCACTATCCTTAAGCATCTCAACATACTCGGCAATCTCGGTCAATTTTCCGGTACCGACATATGTCACAGGGTGCGGGTGGTCTATTCGCTGGGTAAACCGTTTCACGACCTCGGCACCAGCTGTCTGCGCAAGGAACTCAAGTTCATCAAGATATTCGTTTGTCTTGCGTTCATTCTGTGTCGAGGTTATCAATCCCACCAGAATTGCCGTTTCCCTCTTAGTTGTAGATATAACAAATTCTTTCATCAATTATACGGTTATCCAATTTTATGCGAAGATAGTGATTTTTTGTATTAGAGCGATAATCGGCACATAAAATATTATACCGATTTTTTGTTTAAAACAGAGAGCATTATCCGGCTCCTACGTCTTTCCTGCAAATTACAGCGTCACAGCGCGGTAACGACCGCCGGCAACGGCCTTGACAAGCCCCTTCATTTCCATTTCGAAAAGCAGAGACAAAAGTTTATTTATCGGAGTATTAAGACTCACAACCATCTGGTTCACCTGCAGTCCGTCACTGCTTGCACGCAGAAGCGCAACAATGGCGCTCTCTTCGGGCGATAGTTCCGGAAAGAGTTCCGCTTGAAGGTCGGCAACACCTTTCTTTGCGGCACATTCCCAGTTCATCGCCTCGACAAAGTCGCAAGCCGACGTGATGAGCGCGGCACGATTGCGGCTCACAAGTTCGTTGCAGCCACAGGAGTATTGGTCGGTAACCCTGCCTGGGAATGCGAAACAATCACGCGAATAGCTCTGCGCAATAGAGGCCGTAATTAACGAACCGCCTTTAGATGCCGATTCCACAACCACTGTTGCATCGGCAATGCCCGCAACAATTCTGTTGCGTTGCACAAAAAATTGAGGCAACGATTCGGTCTCGCTCATAAATTCGGTAAGCAACCCTCCGTTATCGAGCATACTCTTGGCTGTCGAGCGATGAGCATTGGGGTATATTCGGTCGAGACCGTGAGCAAGAACCCCGACAGTGGGAAGGCCCGCCTTCAACGCAGCCCGATGCGCACATATATCGATACCGTAAGCAAGGCCGCTGACGATGAGTGTCCCGGGCGCAAAGCGAGCAAGGCCGGCAACAAAATCCGCACACATCTCTTTGCCGTATTCAGTAGCGTGACGGGTACCCACAATTGAGACTATACGCTTTGCGTTAAGGTCGGCGTTACCCATAGAGTGAAGAACAAGCGGAGCGTCGTCACATTCGGCAAGGCGATAAGGATAAGCCTCATCGCCCAAGCAGATGAGTTTTATGCCGCTTCTCTCAATAAACTCCATTTCCCGTTCGGCACGCTCTATCAGAGTCTTGTCGGCAAGCAGAGCAGCCAAGCGCGGTGTAGCCTCGGGAAGAATATCCTGAATATTGTCGGCATTCTCGAGCAACAGCTTTGCGCTGCCCGTTTCGTCCACAAGACGACGTATAAGAGCAAAGTGCGACACGTGCACCCTTGAGAGTGCAAGCATCGCAACTTTTTCATTTATCAATAGTCCTGCCACGTTAATTAAGGACTTATTATTTTATGATGGTCTGGAATGTAGCGTCCTGAAGGTACTTTGTAAACTCAAGGTCGCTTGCAGCCTTCTGCGCCATCGATGGGTCGAGCTTAATTGCCTGTTTCAACCCGTCGTACACAAAGGCGATATTCGATGTTCGTGCACCCAGAATAGCTTTAATGTAATACGTAGTCGCATCGGGGTTTGTTATTGCGTCCAACGTCTCGCGGGTGGTGCTGTAGTCACGGTTAAGAAGCTGTGCAAGCGCTGCGCTATTAGTCTTTTTGCCCTCGAGGAGTGTCGCTGCACGTCCATACTCGCCCTGCGCAATATAAAGGTTACCCAAAGCCTCATCGCCACCCTTCGAATCAATGCCAAGTGCCATCAATGATTCGGCCGCAGAGACATTTCCCTCGAGAAGTTCAAGATAGCCAAGGTTCAGCTGTGCCTCGGGAGCATTGGCATTTGCGCCAAGAGCTTTCTCGAAGTAGCTTGCAGCCGTATTATAGTCACCCTCGTTATATGCAATTACTCCAAGGTTGTTATATGCACGATAATCGGCCGGGTGTAATTTTATAGCAGTGTTAAAAATCTCTTTCTGCTCGTTAATGTCATCGGTAAGGATTGACGAATAAAGAATCTCCTCGAGTGATAACAATTTAGGGTCTGCAGCATACTGCTCAAGAATCTGCACGTCGGAACGACCTATCAGCTGATAGTTAAGAGTAATACGTGCGCGACGCAATTGCGGAAGCACTTCGTCGGCAAGTTCGCTGTATATTGAGGAGATATTCTTTATCTGAAGTTCACGCTCTTCGGGGTCGTCATACATTGAGAGTACACGCAGAATAAGCTCCTTATCGGGGAGTTCCGACTTTGCAACTAGTTCCTGGAAACCTTCCCAGTCCTCTGCAGTATACTTACTATCGACATAACCCTGCAGTTTGGCCTTTTTCATCTCGTTTTTCACAAACTTTGCGGTGTTCAGTTCGCGGCCGGTGGCAATATTGTCGTTGAGCAGCACTCCGCCGTCGGGTGACGCGTAAGCCGACACCTCGACCTCGTCGATAACCTTATTCTCAAAATCCTTGGCAATATCGGCCATTGCAGCCTTGAGCTCCTCTATTTCGGTTGTTGTTATTTGTGACGCACGCAAGTTTGTCTGCTGAATAAGGAACATAATATTAGCCTCCTTGGCCTGTTTAATAACACGCTGAAAAGCATCTTCGCCAATGGCTATATTCGCTGTAGCAGCTGTCTGTCGATAAAGCTGCGATGTTGCTATACAGCCATCAGCAACCTTTACGTCGGGGAGATTATACGACTTATTTCCCTTGTTGACCACAAAGCGCAAGTAAAGTTCGGCGTCCTCCATTTCGGGAATGTAATCAAATGACATTCTTGTCTTGAACGAGCCGCCATTATCATAGGAAATTACACGGTCGTTTCCACGCACGCTCGCACCCTGAAAAGTAACAGGTTCAGCCATAGCCTCACCGCCTTTATACTTGAGCACCGGTGTCACGGTAAGAACCGATTTTTTATTAAATACTTTTGGAGGGAATTTTCCGTTTATTTCAACAGGGACCTCACTGCCCACAACCTCCAGGACCCCGGGAGTTACTGTAAAATACTCGGGCTTCATTGTGCCCATCTTTGAACTGCAAGAGTTCAACGCGACAATAGCCGCCATAGCTAACAATAGCGATAATTTCTTTAGCATCTTAGTTATATTTATTCGTTTTTTTGCGTTGTGTAAATATACTCTACAAAGGTAACTCTACTCTTTTAATTGTCAAAATCAGAAGGTCGCATATAACCGTTTTTTTTATTTTTTTACGACTTGCGGTTGCGCGGGTGGTGCTCAATTATCTCCTCACGCAATCGGCTGCGGTCTATGTGGGCGTAAATCTCGGTTGTAGCAATACTCTCGTGCCCAAGCATTGCCTGTATGACACGCAAATTTGCACCACCCTCAAGCAGATGAGTCGCGAAAGAGTGACGAAAAGTATGCGGGCTTACCACTTTCTTCACACCGGCAACAACCACAAGTTGCTTGATAAAGTGAAAAACCATAATTCGCGACAATGATTTTTTCAATCTCTCGCTTATAAATACAAAATCCTCGTAACCGGGCTTTATGGGTATTCGGTTACGGTCGGGGAAGTAAGCCTCAAGCTCGGCCACCGCTCGAGGCGATATAGGCACAAGACGCTGTTTATCGCCCTTGCCCGTAACCCTTATAAACTGTTCGTCAAGATAAAGGTCAGACATTCTCAGAGAACATAATTCCGACACACGCAAGCCACAACTATAAAGGACCTCTATCATTGCCCTGTTACGTTGCCCCTCCTTTTTCGAAAGGTCTATGGCGTTTATTATATCGTCAATCTCGTGCAAAGTAAGTACATCGGGCAGATGTACACCTATTTTGGGCGACTTAAGCAATTCCGTCGGGTCGGCGGTTATAAAGCCGTCGAGTTTCAAGAACCCATAGAAAGAGCGCAACGACGACAATATACGAGCCTGTGAACGAGCGTGCACCCCGACGTCGGCAAGCGAGGCCACAAATGCGCGCAGGTCGGCAAGCGAGGCAGTGAGCAGCCCCCCGGACCCGCCGATAAAAGCCGCAAATTTATCGACATCGCTCAAATAAGCCTCGACAGTGTTTGGCTGCAGAGATTTCTCGAGTTTCAGAAAAATGCGGTAGCGCATCAACGGCGATTTTGAATTTATTTCAATGCTCTTCGACATAGAATAATAGTATTTCCGTCGCGAAAATAAGAAAAAAAGACGAAGCAAAGAACTATGTACGTGCGTTTATCGGTGCACAACATTTTGCGAGTGCGCCAAAATGTTGTATCTTCGCGACATAAATAATAAACAACGTTATACCCCGCACCGACTATGAGCCTGACAACGCCGCTTGACCAATATATTGCCGACCACAGCAGCCCCGAAGGTGAATACCTATACCGCCTTTTCAGGGCCACTCACGTCGAGATTCTTGCTCCACAGATGGCATCGGGACACATACAAGGACGCTTGCTTAAGTTCCTGGTAAAGATGATACGCCCCAAAAGAATACTCGAAATTGGGACCTTTACCGGATACTCGGCTTTGTGCCTTGCCGAAGGGCTTGACGACGAAGGAAAGATATTCACATTCGAGGTAGACGATGAGCTTGAGGACTTCACGCGCCGTTGGATAGACGGTTCTCGGCACGCCGGCAAAGTAGAATTCATTATTGGCAATGCGCTTGAGATTGTACCCACGCTGAACGAACGATTCGACGTTGTATTCATTGACGGCAACAAGCGCGAGTACATCGAGTACTACGAACTGGCAATGAGCCACCTTAACGAAGGCGGTTGGATTCTTGCCGACAACACCCTTTGGGACGGTCACGTCATTGAGCCGGAGCGACAGGACGCACAAACAAACGGAGTACGCGCCTTTAACGACTATGTACGCAACGACGAGAGAGTCGAGGTAGTAATGCTTCCGCTGCGCGACGGATTAACAATAATAAGAAAAAAATAAAAAAAGAAAGATATGGACAGTACAAGACAAAACAAAATTTCACGCCTCATTCAAAAAGAGTTAGGCGACATACTGCTACGTCTGGCAAAAGAGACACGCGGAATTATGGTATCGGTAAGCATCGTACGCGTAAGCCCCGACCTCGGCATTGCCAAGGCATACCTCAGCGTCTTTCCATCGAAGAAAGCGAATGAGGTTGTCAACCATTTGAACGAGAATATCAAAGCCATACGTTTTGAGCTTGGCAACAGAGTGCGCCATCAGCTGCGCATCATTCCCGAGCTACGTTTCTACATTGACGACTCACTCGACTACATCGAAAATATCGACAAACTGCTCAAGGAATAACACCTAATGAACCTGTCGCTCTACATTGCCAAGCGCTACCTTTTCTCAAAGAAAAGCCATCAGGTAATAAACATTATCTCAGGGATTGCCATAGCCGGCATTGCACTGGCAACAGCGGCAATGGTGTGTACGCTGTCGGTATTCAACGGCTTTCAGGGAGTTGTAGCCAAGCAATTCACAGCATTCGACCCCGACATAAAGATTGTAGCGGCAAAAGGCAAAAGTTTCATAACGAGCGACCCTGGCATAGAATCAGTAACACAGTTGGAGGGAGCAAGCGTTGTAGCGTTCTGCATAGAAGATAAAGTGCTGGCGGAGTATGGCGGGAAACAGGTGATGGCCATACTCAAAGGCGTTGACAACAATTTTACAAAGCTCACCGACATAGAAAGCACACTCATTGGAGAAGGGCCATTGACCCTGCAGGACTCGCTTAACAGCTACGCACTGCCCGGCATAGAGCTTATGGGGCAACTGAACTGCGGACTACAGTTCACCACCCCACTGAAAATTTACGCCCCCAGACGCGGTGGCAAGATTAACCTTACTATGCCTGCACAGAATTTCAAGAAAGGCGAACTATTATCATCGGGGCAGGCATTTGTTGTACAACAGCCCAAGTACGACGCCGGATATATTCTTACATCGGTCGATTTTGCACGCAAAATATTCCGCCGGAAGAACAACGAAGCAACATCGATGGAGATAAAGGTAAACGACAAAGCCGACATTGATGATGTAAAGAAAGAAATAAAATCAATCCTCGGCGAAGAGTTTACCGTTCACGACCGTTACGAACAACAAAATGACATATATAAAGTAATGCAAATTGAGAAATTACTCTCTTATATATTTCTCACCTTTATATTGCTTGTAGCTTGTTTCAACATTGTAGGTTCCCTGTCGATGCTCATTATTGAAAAGCGTGACAATATGAACACTCTGCGCAGTATGGGCGCCGAAGGTAAGATTATCGCCAATATATTCGTGTACGAGGGGGTCATTATTTCGGCAATAGGCGCTCTTGCCGGTATTATAGCCGGCATATTCCTCTGCGTCGTACAGCAGAAGTACGGCATAATCTCAATGGGAGGCGCAGGAGGTTTCGTCATCGACAGCTACCCGGTAGAGATACATTCGGGAGACATTGCAGCCACATTCGTAACGGTACTTGCAGTGGGAATAACAGCTGTTTGGCTACCCGTCAGGGTTCTTACCAGGCGTTTCGTGTAAAAAAACAGAGCAAGAACACACGTATAATTTAGCATAAAAATAAAGGTTGACTAAATTTTAATCAACCTTCAATGAAAAACGTTTCAGACGTCCTGAACCGACTTTCTATAAATCGTAAATAGAATTCCCCGCCGACCGGGATTGTGCAGAAAAAGCATCTTGAACAACCCCCGTCTCACACAAGAGTAACCGTCTTTACCTCTATCGGCTGCTGCAGGAACAACGATGCCTGCTCGCCGAATTTCCCGTCCGATTCTGTTGTACAGAATAGCGTGTTTCCACCTTTTGTACAAAGAGCCTCCATTTCGGGGTGATTGACAAGGTAGCGTTCAAGCGATGCAGCCACAGCCGCACCTTGCGTTATCAGTCTCACACCTTCGGGAGTATATTTGCGAATTTTATCAAGAAGAATGGGGTAATGCGTACAGCCCAGAATAACAGCATCAATATCCGGGTCACGCGCAAGCAGATTATCGACGTGACGTTTCACAAAGAAATCGGCACCATCGCTGCCAAATTCATTTGTCTCGACAAGCGGCACCCACAAAGGACAGGCCTCGCCAACAACCTCAATATCGGGAAAAAGTTTACGTATCTCAAGCGGATAGGAATGTGACTTTATAGTACCTTCTGTGGCAAGCACACCAACGTGGCGCGACGCAGTCACATCGCCTATACACTCAACTGTTGGACGTATTATTCCCAGCACACGCCGGTTAGGGTCGAGCGAAGGGATATCGACCTGCTGTATAGTGCGCAGCGCTTTTGCCGAGGCTGTATTACAGGCAAGAATCACAAGCTGACACCCTTGCTGGAACAGGTAGCGTACCGCCTGACGGGTAAACTCATAAACGACATCGAACGAGCGCGTGCCATATGGGGTACGCGCATTATCGCCCAAGTATATATAATCGTACCCGGGCAGGAGTTTCTGAATCTCGCTGTATATTGTCAGCCCACCATAGCCCGAGTCGAAGATTCCTATAGGACCGGCCTCCTTGGAGAGTTGCAAAATATCATTCATTACTTATTTCGTTTATTCAACAGTCGCAGACTCGTCAGACTGAGCATTAGCCTCCTCTGCTTGTTCTTTATTTTCACTGGCAGCCTCGGTTGCAGCACCCTCTACAGGCTCATCTGACTGCGATTCATTCGGGTCGACAACAGTAACCACAGGCACCTCTTCGGCTACAGGAGAGAGAATCTCGTTAACAATCGACTGAGTGATATTAACGCCTATCGAAGGATTGATATAACGATATTTAACCTCATCGGTATTTATGACATAAGCAAACTTCGCTCTGACACACACTTTTTCAAGAGCAACCTCGACACTCTTTTCGTGCTCCAGAAACATAGAATCCTTTGCGTGTGAGAGCCACTTTTTCAAGTTGTCACGGAATTGCACGCTGTTGTCAACCATTTGCTGCAATTCCTTTTGTCTTTTACGTAATATAGGTTCGGGAAAATCCTGTTGTCCATCGAGAAAAGCCACATAGTAACGGGTCAGTTCCTGCTCATTACGTTCAATCTCGGCATTGCAACGCTGGACGAGACGCTCATACTCATCGGTTGTACGACTATATTCGGGCAAGGCCTTTAAAACCTCGCTATGGCTGTAATAGCCGAACATATTCTGCGCCGACACAAAGAGCGGCGACAGCATTAAAAGCAATAAAAGTTTACGCATTTCAAGCAAACGATTTAAATGAAGAGAGTAACCTATTGTTCAATATCTGTATAAAAAAGAATAGAGAGGCGCACCTCCCTATTCTGCAATTGTCATTACTTTACGGGAGCTGCGTTAGCGGGGATACCCAACTTAGTGCGCACCTTAGCCGACACGTCCTCGCAAAGAGTCTTGCTGATATAAGGTACACCGCCTGCAAGGTCAAAGACACATACAAAACCGCCCTCACGACCAACAGCGTCGAGTGCATCGCGCAATTTTGTCTGGATAGCAATCATCTCTTTCTGCTCTTCATTCTGCAAGTTGACAGAGACCTCCTGGCCATAAGCCTGAAGACGCTCCTGCATCTGCATCAACTCCTCGTAACGACGTTTGAGAATGTTCTCGGGAACTGAATCCTGCTGCAATTTCTCGAACTCTGTACCCTTCTTCTCAAGCTCGGTACGCATATTGTTAAACTCATCGGTGTACTGTTTCTCAAGGTCCTGAATCTTCTTCTGTGCCTTTGCAAAATCAGGCATCTGCTGAATAAGTTCTGCCGAGTTTACATAACCGAACTTCTGTGCCATAATGCTCAATGGAGCAACAAGCATAATCAAAATCAAAATCTTTTTCATCGTCTTTAATTTTATATTAAACATTAATTATTTATTTCTTATTCTGAATACCCCAACTTTACCAGCACCTCGCTGCTGATATCCACCGAAGGCGAAGCGTATATAATGCTCACCGCCGATGAACGGTCTATTACCATCGAGTACTTTTTTGATTCGCAAATTTCCTTTACTGCATTGTAAATTTCCTCCTGTATGGGTGCCATAAGACTCTCGCGTTTCTTGTAAATTTCGCCCTGAGGCCCGAAATACTTACGCTTGAGTTCGCTGGCCTCTTTTTCTTTTGCAAGAATCTCCTCTTCACGAACAACACGTTGCTCATCGCTCAAAAACGCCGACTCGCTCTGATACTGTTTGTATAGTTTTTCGGCTTCGAGCACAATTTCGTCAATCTCGCCCTGCCAACGTTTTGACTGCTGGTTAAGTTGCTCATTGGCACGTTCATAAGCAGGAATATTCTTTAGAATATACCCCATATCCACAAGAGCATACTTTTGCGCATAGGCACCAACAGCTGCTATACAGGTCAGGACAAGCGTCAATAATAGTTTTTTCATAATTGTATTCTTCTTTTCGTTTAGAACTCCTGTCCGAGTATAAAATGGAAGTGGCTTCCGCTATACTGTGACGAACCAAACACATTGTCGAATCCGTAAGCCCAGTCAATACCCACAAGACCAATCATCTGCAGATAGATGCGCACACCCACTCCGGCACTGCGCTTGAGGTCAAAGAGATTGAACTTTGTAGCATCGGTCCAGGCATTGCCACCCTCGACAAATGCCAGTCCGTATATCGTTGTCGAGTTCTGCAACATAAAGGGGAAGCGCAGTTCAAGTCCCAAACGCGCATAGGCATATCCCTCGCGGCCATAAGGAGTGAGACTGCCATTCTCATAACCACGCAGCGCAATCATATCGGTTGCATAATTATACGAGTAACCACTCATACCGTCACCACCCACATAGAATGTCTCAAAAGGTGATTTTTTGTTTTTGTCGTAACTGCCCAAGATACCGAAATCGGCACGAGTCATAAGCACAAGATTATATTTACCCTTAGTGAGCGAAGTATAAGTCTTGCTACGGAATTTCACCTTATAATACTCAATCCATTTATGTTTTTCGCGCAGTTCGGCCTTATAAGTGGGACTGTTGTGGTTTTTCGCAAGGTTCGCATAATCCTTACCGTCCCACGCCGAATATGGTGGTGTTGCCGATGCCACAAGCGAGAACTCCGAACCCTCACGCGGGAAGAACGGGTTCATTACCGTACTGCGGCCAAGAGTAACAGTGAGGTTCACGTTATTACAGTTACCGTCCGAAATGAGGAAGTACTGCCAATCCTTGAGCGAGTACATCTGATAGTTAAGTTCTGTCGACAGAGTAAAGTTGTCATCAGGCCACTGCAGACGGCGTCCCCAACCAATTGACACACCATACATTTTTATATACTTGTCGGGGTCGTAGTACGATGCCACATTATTGTATCCATAGCCATTGTAGTTTCCATAGCCATAGAGATAATTAGCATAGTTGTTATAGAAAGCCGAATTATAGTAACTGTCCGACACGTCGGTCTGTATTGACATAAACGCCGACACAGAGAATGAATTAGGACGTTTGCGGCCCAACCAGGGGTCGAAGAACGAGAGGCTGTACGACTGATAGTAACGGCCGTTAGACTGTGCACTTATGGTCAATGTCTGACCATCGCCCTGCGGTATAATTCCGCGACGCAAAGCTTTTTTCCTGAACAGGTTACGCATTGAAAAGTTCGAGAACTTCAATGACAATTTACCAATCACGCCTGTTTGTCCCCAACCGGCCGAAACCTCAATTTGGTCACTACTCTTTGTTTGCAGTTTCCAGTTCATATCAACCGTTCCGTTCTCGGGATTAGGAACCACACCCGGGTCTATAGCTTCGGGGTCGAAGTGTCCCATATTTGCAATCTGACGATAAGAACGCTCGAGCGCGTCCATTGAGAACATACTTCCGGGGAGAGTATAAAGTTCGCGGCGTACAACCTCTTCATATACTCTATCGTTACCCGATATTGTCACACGGTCAATTGTAGCCTGCGTACCTTCGACAACGCGCAGCTCAAGATCTACCGAGTCGTTTTCTATTCGCGCCTCAGTAGGTATAACATTGAAGAACACGTAACCTTCGTTATAATAGAGGTTCTTTATAGCGTCCTCATCGAAGAGCAGACGGTTTTCAAGTTCTTTCTGGTTATACACATCGCCGGCCTTCATTTGAAGAGCAAAATCAAGATAAGCAGTCGAGAACACACTGTTACCCACCCACTTTATACTGCGAATATGATATTTGTTACCCTCTTCAACCGTCAGGTAAATATCGACACTGTTCTCGTCGAACATTACCACGCTATCCTTCACGATACGTGCATCGCGAAAACCGTATTCATTATATCGGTCAATAATCTTCTCCTTATCCTCGGCGTAGCGTTCATCAATAAATTTCTTTGAACGGAAGATTGTATAGAATAAGTTATCGAAGCGGGTCTTCTCGCGGGTTTTCTTCATCGCATACCTTACCTTTTTCTCGGGAAGAGCCTTTTCACCTTCTATATATATACGGTGTACTTTTATCTTGTCTTTTTTATCGATTGTAATATCCACAATCACGCGGTTATCGCCTGTAACGTCGGGACGTTGCGCCACCTTCACCTCGGCATTCTTGAAGCCTTTATCGTCGTAGTACCTTTTGATTACTTTCGTCGCACGGTCGATGATATCGGGGGTTATCTGGTTACCGCGAATAATACCTATCTTAAGCTCCAGGTCTTCCCTTTCGGACTTCTTTATACCCAAAAGGTTCAGCTGTGACACTCTCGGACGCTGTTTAAGGCTTATTCCAAGATATATTTTGTCTCCCTTGATGCTATCGGCAGTAATGCTCACGTCCTCGAAGAGACCGTGACGCCAGAAGCGTTTGATAGCATCGGTAACAGCATCGCCGGGCACAGAGATGACATCACCTTCGGAGAGTCCGGAGATTCCTATTACCACCATAGGCTCGAGATTGTCAACACCCGAAAGGTTGATTCCCGCAATAGTGTATTTGGGCGGATTATTTGTGTATAGTATCGTTGGCTTCTCTATGGTCTGTTGCGCCGAAGCTCCGGTCGCAGCAAGCACAAGAAGTGCCAGCATCAATATTTTAAACGACTGAAAATATCTCATTTTATTCAGTTTTTGCATCTTTATCATCGTTCGTAACTTGCTCTCCTGTAAGGCCGTATCGACGTTGGCGGTGCTGATATTCATAGACAGCCTTCAACAGTTCGCCGTTGTCAAAATCGGGCCATAGAACGTCGGTAAAATAGAGTTCCGAGTATGCAGCCTGCCACAGCAGATAGTTACTCAAGCGCACCTCTTTTCCTGTACGTATGAGGAGGTCGGGGTCGGGCATAAAGTTAGTTGTCAAAGCTTGCGAAATTGTATCCTCGGAAATCTGCTCCACAGACATTTCTCCCGCCTGTACCTTTCTTGCCAGCGTACGTACCGCCTCGGTTATTTCCCATTTCGACGAATAACTGAGCGCAAGCACCATTGTCATTCTGTTGTTGCCGGCCGTGCGTGCCATACAAGCCTCGAGACGCTCCCTCACGTTATCGGGCAATTTGCTCATATCGCCGATTATTCTAAAGCCCACATTATTCTTTACAAATATTTCCTCTTCGACTGACTCGAAAAGCAGTGCCATAAGGGCTGCAACCTCGGCAACCGGACGCTTCCAGTTCTCGGTAGAGAATGTGTAAAGCGTCAGATAACGCACTCCCAAATTGAGTGCATTCTCAACTAATTTGCGCACCGCGGCAACACCGGCCTGATGCCCCTGTGAGCGTTCCAAACCTCTCAACTGCGCCCAGCGTCCATTGCCGTCCATAATAATAGCAATGTGCTGCGGAATATTATTCTTGTCTATTTTGTCGATGTAATCCATAGTCATCGTTTCTAATTATTGCATTCTCGGTACTTAGGCGATAAATCGTATGTCACAAATATTGACAAAAACGAGTAACTGTCCTTGTTCTTTAGCGCCCCACTGCTTACTCCATAAGGATCGTTCAGTATGGGTGCAGTCTTTCCGGTAACGTCGAGCCTGTCGCTAAACGAAAAGCGGAACGACAATTCGCAACCCAAATTCAAGCGCTTAGCTATTTTATATTTAAGCCCCACCCCTACAGGAATATTCGCTGTAAAGACGTGGTCGGCAGGCTTGGGTGCATAGGTCATTCCAGCGCCTGCAAAAATGTATGGCGACAGACGATGAGAGTTATTAAACCCCGTTCCGTCACCGTAGGCGAAAAAGTGCCATTCAAACTGAGCTCCCAGGTCGAACAACATACGTCTGAAGTCAACATCACCTCCGGGGAAGCGGTTGTTGAAGTCAGCCGTGTTACCCGATATTCCGGCAACAGCGAGATTGCCCTTCACAGCCATACGAGGATTTATATTGTAACGTCCAATAATTCCTCCCATAACATTCAGGTTCTTCATCACCGAATGATAGTTGGCATCGCCATAATAGCTGCTGCCACCAACCATTGCACCCACCTCGTAACGGTATTCAAGGTTATCGGCACGTACTCCTGCAGCGCTGAGCAACGCCACACAAACGAGCATTATATGCAGAAAACCCCTACTTTTCATTTTTTATTGCTTTACAAACCCCAGGCGATTCAAGATTCCTTTTCTTGTTCCGCCTTTGAGACCTGCATTTATTATCCATATATAATTCCTTGAATCGACAGCAACAGCAAATGCCGATTCATCGTTCAAAAGGTCCTGAGGCAGACGCTGGTAAAAACCCGTAGGCGCTTTCCACACAATGCCATTATCTTTTGAAACATAGAATGAGCTGAACGCCCCTATATTCTCGCTGCCCTGCACGCCGGCTCCACCGACAGCATATAGAGAGTTATTGTAACAAAGCACTGTCAGGCCGTCCAATGCAGGACAGGGATACTTTGCCCCGACATTCTCGAAGCTGGTCCATTTATCCTCGCCCGAAAGTCTGCTCCACACAGCCACGTTTCCGTCACGAGCTTCGTTTGTATAACCTATCAGCATATAACGTATCTTGCTGCTGTTATGCACAAGCGGATAAGACGCTATCGACACCCCATACACAGGCAGCCCTTGCGGCATAGGCTCGGTAACCTCAAAAGCTACTCCATCGGTCGAACGCATAATACCCTGTTCACCGGCGACCCACAGCTCGCCATCGCTATCCGAGGCACCTATTATTGCAACCGCGCCCAACCCTGTAGCAGACACGCTCCACGCAACGCCGTCAGCCGACGCATACAGGTCTCCGCCGGCAACAACATACAGACGACCGTCAAAAAGCTGCACCGTCGAGAGTTCGGCACCGGCCGGCAAACCGGTCACCGCAGCCTGTTCCCACGCAGGAACACCATTGACCGAGGTTCTTGCCACCACAATATTACCATCGGAGTCAAGCCCAAACAGGCACATTGTACCGTCGACAAGTTCCAACGCACGTTGCGGAGTAACCCCCTCGACAGCCGGATACTCGTTCCACTGCATTATATCGGGATTAACCTGATGAACGTTTATTGTAACCGTATAGTCCTTATAGTAGGTCTCGTCCAAAGAGTGTATTCGGAACTTGCGCGGGGTTGTAAAATCCAAAGAGTCCGACATATATAATTTGTCGTATGTACCGGTAGTTTCATTATAGATTGAGACAATGCCCTGAACACCCATATTTACAACAACCTTTGTAACATTGGTAGCAAAAGGTAAAGAGTCGTTATTATAAATTTCGCCAATTTCCTGATTTATCGTAAAGGGATAGGCGGTCATTGCAATAGTCTGCACCACAAGAGTATCCTCACCGTTCGATGTAAATTCAGGATATTCCGATTTTATACTGCCAATGCTGAATGAGCTTACATAGGCATAAGGATTAGGAGTGAAGTTCTCGTCATCACCGCCCAAACACGACACACCAACGAACAGCAACGACAAAAGAGCCGAATATATTGCCAATTTTTTCTTCATAGATTTACAGTATTGTATTCAACTTGCAAAATTAGCAACATTTTTTGGTTTACGCGTTATTTCGCGCGTTATTTATATTATTTTAAAATTTAATAGGGTGTTTTTACCACAATTTGACTGTTTTTCGAACATTTAGCGACATAAAAGCAGCGCACATTCTCCTTGTTGACGGCAAACGCATCTGTCACCTCTTTTCGTACAGAGTGATAAAATTCCCACTGCATTTATGTTCTGAGACTTTGAGCGCCGAATGAATTTCAGGAGCAAGCACTCCATTGCCCACAGTCAACAAAGGATTAGTCTCGACGCGAATAATATCCCACAGCCCCGCGTCGATAAACGATTGCAACATACAGCGGCCACCCTCGACAAGCAGGCTATTCTTGCCCCGTGAATGCAAAAAAGCAAGAATCTGCGCAGGAATATCAGCATTGAAATCGAGCACCACTTGTTCTACATTTTTACCAAATTTGCCAACCATCTCACGTGCCGTAAAAACCACCGTTGGCGAGGAAGCGTCGAACAACTTAAGCGAGGCGGGCAACACGCCATTGCTGTCGATGACAAGACGCAGAGGCGTCCGTCCCGCCCAATGGCGTATGTTGAGCGACGGGTCATCGAGCAAAGCCGTGCGGGTACCGACCAGAATGGCATCGTGCTCGGCTCGCAGTTTATGAACCGCGACTTGTGACACTCCGTCGGACACTCGCAAAGGAGTACCTCCTTCGCGAGATACATCTATAAACCCGTCGGCACTCTGCGCCCATTTTAGAGTAACAGCCGGGCGACGCAAGGCGTGAAAAGTAAAAAAAGCACGATTTAATCGGCAGCTTTCATCTTCGAGCACCCCCACAACAACCTCTATTCCGGCGTCACGCATACGCCTGATGCCACCGCCATTGACAGCCGCATTGAAATCGGTAGTTGCAATAACCACACGGGGTATTCTGCACGCTATTATAAGGTCGCAACAAGGGGGAGTTTTTCCATAATGCGAACAAGGTTCAAGGCTTACATATATTGTAGAGCGTTCAAGCAGAGCGCGGTCGCACTCACTAACGGAATTTACCGCGTTAACCTCGGCGTGCGGTTCACCGGCCCGAATGTGGTATCCCTCGCCTATAATTCTCCCGTCGCACACAATAACCGCACCCACCATAGGGTTAGGCGAGGTGCTTCCGCTGCCACAGCGTGCCAATTGCAGACAGCGTCTCATATAAAGAATATCAGACGAAGAAAATTCCATAATTTGTAATATTATTTTACCTTACTAAGCAATATAATGAGGAAATTCTATGCGAATATACAAAAAAGAGCACACCCCACAAAACAAGGCATCAGCGACTACACTTTTTTAACGTAACAACAACTATCTCACTCGGGACACAAAAGCGCACCTTCTTGCGCGATGTGCCGATGCCGTTCGAGGTTATAACGGTTGTACCGACAGTCGTACAGTTCCGCCCACGCAAAAAGCGCGTGCCGTAACGACTGTTCTTTACAGGAGTGTAAAGCCCCAAAAACGTTACCTGACCGCCGTGAGTGTGTCCGGAAAGCACAAGGTCGGCAAGCACGCACGACCGTTCGGCGTAGTCAGGAGTATGCGCGAGCAGAAGCAGAAATTCATCATCGGGAAGGCCCTCCCACGCCGTTGCAGCAAGCGAGTCATACACAAAGCTGTCATCGACACCAGCTACATTTATAGCCTCATCGCCTCTACGCACCCGCACCACCTCGTCGCGCAATACAGTAATTCCGTATCGTTCCATCATCGGCACAACAGTAGCAGAATTCCGCTTATCGTGATTGCCAAGCACAGCATACGCACCGTCACGGGGTTTCACCACCGACAATGCGCCGAAAAGCGACGGGAGCGAGTCAAGAACGGTTACATAGTCGCCGCCCATAAGCAAAAGGTCGGCATCGAGCGACTTAAGTTTATTAACCATTCGCCCCAACCTTTTCGTCGTAAAGAGACTGGGATAATGAATATCCGAAAGAAAAGCCACCCTATAGCCATCAAATTCAGCCGGCAGGTCGACACTCTCCACGGTATACTCCTTCACGCGTCCTACACCGCTTTGCGAGAGCGTGGCACACGACGAAATTAGCAGCATTGCTGCTGCTAATAACACCACCGTCCTGCCCAAGACTCTCATACGTCAGATTTTCTCTATAAGCACCGTAGCATAGGCGGTTATGCCCTCCTTACGCCCCTCAAAGCCGAGTTTCTCGGTTGTTGTCGCCTTAATTGAAAGAGCATCGGGGTCAATGCCCAACACTTGAGCCATCACCGTCTGCATTGCCGGAATATGCGGATTCAGTTTGGGCGCCTGTGCCGCCACAGTAGAGTCAATATTACCTATTCTGTACCCCTTCTCTTTTAGCAGTTCCGCAGTGCGACGCAGGAGAATCTTACTATCTATGCCCAAGAATTCGTCCGATGTATCGGGAAACTGGTAACCAATATCACGCAAGTTCGCAGCACCCAGCAAGGCGTCGCATATTGCGTGTATGAGCACGTCCGCGTCAGAGTGACCGGCAAGGCCAAGCTCATAAGGTATTTTCACTCCACCTATCCAAAGTTCACGGTTCTCGGCAAAGCGGTGAACATCAATTCCAAATCCTACTCTAATCATATTCTATACAGTTTTTTATCGGCGGAAAAGGTCTTTCAAGCCATCAAGGTCAAAAGAGAGCGAGAAACGCAATGTCTGGTCAAGAGGGTTGCTCTGTGCTGTCGAGATAAGGTATGCAGCATCAAGCGAAAAGACACTCATTTTAAAGCCGGCTCCAAGAGTAAAATATTTACGGTTGCCCTTGTACTCATTCTCGTAGTGGTAACCGCCACGCACCGAGAATTGCTGGTTATAACAATACTCGATACCTACACCCCCATATATCTCTTTCAGCTCCTCGCTGAAGCCCCCGGGAGCATCGGCAAACGACTTGAAAATACCCGAAATCGGCGAAATATCGTTGTAGCCGTTAGACTCCAGCCACGACTGATACTCCGAGAAGTAGGAATTATCGCCCTGTTCATAGTCACTCTCGGCAAGAAACTGGCTGTAAGTAGGGCGCGTGGGCACCATAAGTTTATTAAGGTCGAGGCTGAACGACAATGTATTATATTCATCGAGCGGCAACAAGAACGATGCACCTATTCGCAAGTTAGTTGGTATAAATTCATTGGTAGCACCACCGTCATACGATATTTTGGTACCTATATTCGATGCGTTAAGACCAAGCCCCAGCAGACACTCGCGACCACCAATCATAAGGTACTTATTGTAGTAAAGCGCAATATCAGCCGAAAAAGCATTACCCGCCGACATATCCTCCTCGTAATTATACTGCAGGTCACTGCGAATATACCTCAACGCGATAGCGGCAGAAAAGGTCTCGGAGAGCATACGGGAGTAAGCTACATCAAAGGCCATTTCATAAGGTTTTATTGTCATCTCATTCCCCTCGACAAAAACCTCTCCAAGCGAGAAATATGTCATTGAAGCACTCACTGCCGAATAGTCGCCTATGCGGTAGAAGCCGACAAGGTTCACAAGGTCAATATCACTCACCAGCTGACGCAGCCAGGGAGTATAGGACATTGAAGCACCGGCACGTGCAATATTAAACGGATACTTTGCCGGATTCCAATATTGCGAATTCACATCAGGCTCTGTAGCGACACCGATATCGCCAAGCGCGCCGGCACGGGCATCGGGAGCGATAGAGATTGACGTAACGCCCGTATATACCGGATTAAACTGCTCCTTCTGTGCAAAAGCCGGAAGCGCCAGCAGCACCACTGCAAAAATTATATATATTCTGCTCTTTATCATAAATTCATTATCATTCTGTTAAATTCACCGTATATAATAACTACTAAAAACGTTATTTATTGTTTACTACCACTATTTTAATAGTCTTTGTTGCCGACTCCGTTCCGTCGCACTCAACATACGCCCTTGCAAGATAGACTCCCGGCAACAGAGGCTGCCCGCCCTGCATCGATGCATTCCAAGCGCAGCGGTAGACAAGGCCATCACACACCTCACGAGAAGTGTTGCTCCACAGAATCTTGCCCTGGAAGTCAAAGAGATCTATCGTCACACGCAATTCACTTTGCGGACGGTTGTGAGTAACCTCGAAGAATGCCTCACTACCGAAACGGACAGGCGACGGATTAACCCTCAGCTGCACAATATCGGGGGCAAGCGATGCATCGACAACAAATGACACCTCAATGGTTGTTGAATTATTATAGAGGTCCCACGCACGCACCTGAAGCGTGTGCTCACCTTCGGCGAGAGCAGCGAGCGGAAGCATTATTGTACCGCGACGATAATCGCCCACCGACTGTGTAAAAAGACTATTCAAATTGTAAGTATGATGCGGGCTATTATCGACAATTGCCATAATATTGTGACCAATACCCGTACCCACAGTATTTATTCCATTTTCATCGAATAATTCCACCCACAAGCAAGGGGTGCTGTTTACAACGTCGCCATCGACAAACGACGGAGTATTAAGATAGAGAGAAATTTCGGGTCCTTCGCCATCGTTGACAATATTCTGCGCCGTTCCGCCTACTGTAAAATTATCATAGTGCCCCTGGGCCGAGGCCACAAAGGCCGTGTCAACAGCAAAGAGATTGAGCATACCTTGTTCGTTGCTGTAGCTTATATCCATCGGCACCGGAATCGATATTGAGAAACGACCGTTTATAATTGAATCGCTGCCGGCAAAAAGAGCTTTATTGTAATCGGTATAAGAGTAGCTGCCCAAGCCTGTATTATCAAGAGTGGATATATCCTCGGCGCTGTCGAACAGTGTCGAATAGAGCACTCCCGTAAAGTCATCGACATTTGTACCGTCACGCCCCACCACGCGCCCCTCTACCGTAAGCACTCCGCCTGCAGCAACCTGCGCCGACTGTGTTGCATCGGCATTATTAAACTTTTCCACCACTAAACGGTATTCCGGCAATTTAAGACGCAATGCCGGGTCGCCCAGCAGCACATATTGCAGTTTATTCTCGGCAAGGTCGGTGCCCGCAGCAATAATATTACACTTTGCAAGACGCAGAGCATCGCCCACCGCTCTTGCCTCGCCACCGTTCACAGGCGACAGGACCTCTTTCATAAAGGCCTTATTTATCACCGAATTATAGCTTTGCAAGACCGTACGCGTTGTTGTCAGAATTCCAATAGAGCCACCGGCCTCGTTAAGTATCGCAGCCTCGCCAATGGAACCGTCGCCCAAATCGAACGGACCAATGTCACACGATGCCGTTACCCAGAATGGCACGCGAGGCGACCGTACAGCCTCCATATCCGACGCTTTCCACGCCAGTTCGTGCGAGAAGAGATTTGCACTTCCGTGACCCGAATAGTTTACAATAAGCGCACCCTTATCAAGGCGTTCGTTAATGGCTTTTGTTACCGACGGATAGCGCAATCCTGTAGCCGAAGGCTCACCCGGGAAATTATCCCAATATATACGCTCTTTTATGTACGACGGATAATACCTGTCGAGTACCGCAGCAATGCTATCGGCATCTTTCATATGCTGGTTGGGCATATTATCATCGCCATCGTCAGCAAGCAGAGCCACCACATTTTGCCACGCACCGGCCTGACGATTCTCCATATAAGCGATGAGTTTATCCACAACAGCATTCGCCTCCTTTGCCGTGCGCGCCGGTATGCGTCCCACGCCGATGTCGACCTTGTCGCGAGTGTGGCGCGCACCCTCGCTATCGTCCAAAAAGCCCATATAGTCCTCAAGGACATAGGAGCGTATAGCGTCCACCGAATTCTGCGACTCGTAACACAGAAGATAATTCTCCTGTTTGCGTCCGGGGAAGGTAATCAGACGATTATCGTACCAACCATCGCCAAAGAGCAATAGATACTTAGGCGCATCGGCCTCGGTAGACGCACGGTCGTACAGCATTTTCATCAGACGACGATAGGCTGTCACGTCGGGCGTACCCGAAGAAAATTCATTATAAATCTGCTGAGCGGTAACAACAGCAACGTCAATGCCGTCAAGGGTTCTGTGCGCCTGTGCCAGACGTTCGGCCGCAGGCCGGAAATCGCCCTTCGAGGGAACTATTATTACCATCTGAGCCTGCCCCATTGCGTGCAGGTTCTGATTATCGACCCTACCGACAACCGTCACCGCGGGGAACTCTCCTTTCACATTCACCGCCACAAGGTTACATTCCCTATCGGCCGGAGCAACAACCGTGTACACCCCACCATCAAGAGTTCCTTGCAGTTCGCGCATAACAGAAGCGTCGCTAACGTCCCACACTCTTGTATCGTTGCCGGCATTAGCCACCTTGAAGAGCGCATTGCCACTTGTCAGGTCGCCACGAAAGAGCGTTTGTGAGCCATACACCTGCAAGGAGCGTGTGAAATTAAGACGAATATAGTCGAGATAACCTGTCAAGCCATTATCGGTCACGGAATGCGTGAGCTTCACTATGGGATTATCGCCAAGCGTGCCATTGAACGTAAACATTCCCGATGCAATTTTGCCAATCTCGCCCGACATTGCACGCGAGACAGAGAGGCTGCCCACTGTGCTGTTACCCACCATTATAGAGACGCTTGAAGCACTTGTTCCGCCGGTAGCAAAGGAAAGGTCAACCGTCACAGTGCCATCGAGAGCACCGACAACCGGAATTTTATAGCTCATTGTACGCCCCTGTGAATAGTCGTGCTCATCAACAAGCACGCGACCATAAGAGAAAGGACTTTTTTTCTCTTGCTCGTACAGGGCATAGTCTATAAACGAAGTGTATATTTTATCCCTTGTGGGACTCAGCGTTTCCGAAGGGAACACCATTGGCGCATCGTCACTCTCGGTAAGAAAATAACAAGCCTGTTGCGAATAGACGTTATTTGTATGCACATAACGGCGATTGCTATATTCCCACTTTACAAGGCCGTTGGCATAGAAGAGCACATAACCATTCTCGCGCCACAATGGGACCTCGCACAGGTCATCGACAAGCGTTTCAAGCCCCGTTTCGGGCAGTATGTGACCACCGTAACCATAAAGACGCACTTTTGCAGGCTCTTTAAAACCCATTTTACGCAGTTCGCTGTCGGTTATTTTATGTACACCGTTCCCGGTTACAGCCACGCGCACCCAACGACCCGACGCAAGCACCGACGACGACGCGTAACGTTCGGACGCCGAACGCTGCACACCGCCTGCACGCTGCGGCAACGGAACGCTGTCAACCACAAGTTTGTACGACTCTATACGGTAGTACCTGCCGTCGCGCATAACCACAGGCACAAAGGTTATATCCAATTGAGGGCGTTTAGCCTGAACACCCACAAAACACTCAACGGCCGGCGATTCGGGCAGCGTGCCGTACCTTTCGGGCAGACGATAACGCGCCACCTCCTCGGCAGTCATTCGGCGGTATTCAGGATACTCTATGTGCGCCGAATAGCTGTAGCGGTCATAACCGGCAGACAACTCCCGCACAGCCGAGCATAGAGGCAACAGAGAATCGCCCTTGTTCGCCGGCCAGCAAACATCGGCAAACTGCGCCTGCACGACTGTGCAGCACAGCAAACACGCCACAAAGAGTATTTTTCTAATCCCCATAGTATTATCTTACGTGAAAATCGAGTACCTTATCATCGCCGATGTAACCTTTGAGGTGCGTTCCTATGGAAACAGGTCCACTACCGGCCGGAGTACCTGTAAAAATAAGGTCACCGTGCTTCAGAGTACAGAAACGGCTTACATAGGCAATAACCTCGTCAACCTTAAAGAGCATCTCCGAAGTATTGGCACTCTGCACAACTTTATCGTCTATAGTAAGTGAAAAATCAATATTATTGATGTCAAAATCGCCGACAGGACGAAACTCGCCAAGCACCGCCGAGCCATCGAAACCCTTGCTCAGCTCCCAGGGAGCGCCCGCATCGATAAATGCACGCTGCATATCCCGCGCCGTAAAGTCTATGCCAACGGTTACGGCATCGTAGTAACGATGCGCAAAACGTGCAGGTATACTCTTGCCCAATTTGTTAACGCGCACCACAATCTCGGCCTCATAGTCGATGCGTCCCAGAAAGTCGGGAACATAAAAATGCTTGCCGTTTTTTATTATGGCCGAATCGGGCTTCATAAATATCATCGGAACAGTTGGTTTTTCAACGGTTCCGTCAAATTCCAGCGCGTGAAGCGCATAGTTCTTTCCTACTGCAATGATTTTCATAGCATTATCTTTTATCATCGAGGCTGTCGCCCAGCCCTTCAAGACGATTAAACATTAGCGAGAGGTGCGCATACAACGAGGTATTCTGCACCACAATATTTTCGGGGACACGTATGCGCAATGGAGTAAAATTCCATATAGCCTTTATTCCCCACACCACCATTTTGTCAGCGACCTCCTGGGCACGGTCAATGGGCACCGTAAGTATTCCAATCTTCACATCGTAACGCTTCATTTTAGCCTCAAGTTCGTTTATATGATAGACAGGGATTCCCGACACGCTGTGCCCGACCACGCGAGGATTGGTATCGAATGCCGCCACCACCTCGAGACCGAACTGTTTAAGACCAGAATCGTTAAGCAACGCACTCCCCAGACGACCTGCGCCAAAGAGAAACGCTCTATGCATCTGGTTGAAACCAAGAAAGCCCTCAAGAACATCAACAAGGTTATCAATGTCGTACCCCACCCTTGTACGCCCCACAATATTCACGCACGAAAGGTCCTTTGCTATTTGCGACGCCACGATATTCGTCTCTTTTGAAAGGCCCGTAGAAGAGACATACTGTTCGCCACGCTGTTTGAGCAGACGACACACCGACAGATACCACGGCAGACGGCGCAAGGTAGGTTCGGGAACTTTTTCTATTTTTGGCAGTTGGGTCATAAGGTTTATTTTCGCGCGTGCTATTATATTAACGCAACAAAATTAAGGTTATTTTATGAGGCAATGAAATTTGTCGCAAAAATATTGTACCTTCGCGCAGAGTTTCAAAAAGAGCAATAACAATGGCTACAAAGAAGAACGACTGGAAAGAGAGGCTGAACATAGTCTATTCAACCAACCCCAACTTTGAGTATTCCTTCGATGAAAAGGAGGAAAACGAGACCCTTCCCAAGCAACAGCAAAAGCTCAGGGTAAGCATTGAGAAGAACCACCGTGGCGGCAAGACTGTAACACTTGTAAAAAACTTCATAGGCACCGACGACGATATGAAAGAACTGGGCAAACTGCTAAAAACCAGATGCGGCGTTGGCGGCAGCGTAAAAGATGGCGAGATTCTTGTCCAAGGCGATTTTAAGGAGAAAATCATAGAGCTGCTGAAGAAAGAAGGATACACCCAAACAAAATAATCCCCAATTTAAATCGGAAATTAGAATACTATTTTGTATCTTCGCATTAAGAACACTTTTAAACATTGAATACTATGGCAAATAAATCGGAATTACTGCTTGCAGCAGAACTGCTGAAAATTAAGGCTGTCAAATTACAGCCCGAGCAACCCTTTACCTGGGCATCAGGCTGGAAGTCACCCTTTTACTGCGACAACCGCAAGACACTATCGTTCCCCGCATTGCGCACACGCGTGAAATTAGGACTTGCAAACCTCATTCTCGAAGAGTTCCCCGAAGCCGACACCGTTGCCGGCGTAGCTACAGGCGCCATTGCACAAGGTGCACTCGTTGCCGAGGAGCTTGGCAAGCCCTTCATCTATGTACGTTCATCGGCTAAAGACCACGGCCTTGGCAACCTGATCGAAGGAGACGTTCAGCCCGGAGCAAAGGTTGTAGTAGTCGAGGACCTTGTATCGACAGGACTAAGCAGCTTGCGCGCCGTTGAAGCACTGCGCGCAGCAGGAGTAGAAGTTGTAGGTATGGTAGCATCGTTCACATACGGTTTCGACGTTGCAGCCGAGGCTTTCGCAAAAGCAAATGTTAAACTGCTTACACTCACAAACTACGGAGCCGTTGTTGAGGCTGCGAAAGAGATTGGCTACATAAGCGAGGAGGTAATGCCCACACTGCAAGAGTGGAGAGCAAACCCGTCAGAGTGGAGAAACGACCTCAAGTAACACTATGGCCCAATACGAAAGCAGCGTAAAGTGCATACCTTTCCCACAGGAAAGAGTGTACGCAAAACTCGAGGACCTGAACAACCTCGAGAGCCTCAAAGGGCGTCTCCCCGAGGACAAGATAAAGGACCTCACCTACAGTCGCGACGAGGCAAGCGTCAGCGTACCCACGCTGGGCACTGTCAGCATAAAGGTTGTTGAGCGCGAGGTCCCCAAGTGCATAAAGTTCGAAGCCGTTGGTTCACCCATACCGGCCAATATGTGGATACAAGTTATCCCCGACGGCCCCGAAGCATCAAAGATGCGCGTCGTAGTAAAGGCCGACATCAACTTTATGTTCAAGGCAATGATAGAAAAGCCCTTGAAAGAAGGGTTGGAGAAAGTTGCCGAGGCACTATCGCTCATTCAGTACTGACCCACCGACAAGAGAGGTTACACAAACCCTCGCCGTTAAAAAAAACAAACGCAGCGATGCAGAGGCAATAAAGCTCCGCGCGCTGCGTTCTTTTTCAAAAACCCACCGATGAAAAGAGCAATTACCACACTTTTCACAGCCACACTGCTGATACTCGCATCGTGCTACGAAAGCCCCTTCTCGTCGTACCCCGTACACTTTGTGTTCGACTCAACCGTGTCGCCCTACAACCAAGCGCTTACACCCGGGCAGTACATCTGCGTACGCAGTGGCAGCAACATCGGGCAGTACCGCCTCATAGACGCCCTGGGCAAGGAATACACAATGAACATTCCGCAAATACAAATGCACAACCCATTCCTTTACGGCCTTGGCGGACTCATCATAGGCACCCCCAATGCGTGCGACAACAACCTATGGGCATTCGACTGGGCCTGTCCAAATTGCGACCGCGCACGCCACCGCATAGAGATAGACCGAGTTATGGGACACGCCACTTGCCCCAACTGCGGGGTAAAGTTCGACCTCAACAGCGGAGGAATAGCCATTGAAGGAGCGTCACGCCCACTATGGCAATACAAGATTTTTGGAGCGCCCAACAGCCTTGTCATTCAAAATTAGACACAAACCTTTGTTTTTTAGGCAAATTATCCTATCTTTGCACCGCTGTTACGCAAGAGCCCTTGCAGCAACAGCAATATAAGGTCGCTCGAATGGTGGAATCGGTAGACACGAAGGACTTAAAATCCTTTGGCATTTAAACGCCGTGCGGGTTCAAGTCCCGCTTCGAGTACTGGGTTAATCTCTTGAAAATCGTTGATTTGCAAGAGATTTTCTTTTTATTCAAACGTCTTTCGTCAATCTTGGAAAACTGCGATATATGGTAAGTTGAAACGTTAGAAAAATATATAACAAAGTGGTAAAAACTTCCTTTTTATCATTTGTTTCATAGCCAAAGCAACCACCTTTGTAATGCAGGAGTCGCTGCGAGAGATATTTAACAGTACCAATTAGAATGCTAATCACTTTCAGGTGGTTAGCATTTAATTTCCATTGTCGTCAAGCAAAATATTCCATTATTTTTATAATATTTAGTACATATCAAAATTAATACATACATTTGCAGTATACATATATTGTACCTTGCGAGTATTTATTTGAATATTTATTTCTAAAATAGTTCACATATGAAAAAGAGAGGATTCTTAAATTTAGTTTTTTGGGCAGCTGCGTTTCTTATGGCATTGCCGGCATTTGCTCAGAATGAGAATGAGACTGTTGTCACCCTGGCGGGTAACGCCTATACAACCGCAAATGGCAAGGCATATATTGACGAGGGCAGTTGCGCAATACACAACTGGAACGACAAGGAGTCGGTAATAAGTTACTATTTCAAGGCCGAGAAGAGTGGCAAGATGAAGGTTGCGCTCAAGGCAAAGGGTAATTCACGCATTGAGGTTTCGTTGCTTGGCAAAAAAAAGAAGGTTACCATAAACAGCGATGAACTGACACGTGTAGAGCTTGGCACATTCAAGGTAAAGAAGCCGGGATATATTAAGATGGATATCCGTGGCTTGAAGATAAACAAAGGAGATGACTTCGGCAATGTAGCAGCAGTCCTTGTCAGCGGCGAGGTGAATCCCGTTGTTTGCGTTGCCCCCGGATTCAGCACACACTTCGGACGCCGTGGTCCATCGGTACACCTTGGCTACAGTCTTCCTAAGGAGGATATCGAGTGGTTCTATAACGAAGTTATCGTGCCCGAGGAGGGTGATATCCCAAGCAGCTACTATATGGCCTGCGGATTCGGTCAGGGTTATTTCGGTATGCAGAACAATACCCCCCACAAGAGAAGAGTGCTTTTCTCGGTATGGAGCCCATACGAGACCGACAACCCTGCCGAAATTCCTGAGTCAAAGCGCGTAACACTCCTGAAGAAGGGCGAAGGCGTGACTGTAAAGGACTTTGGCAACGAAGGTTCAGGCGGGCAGAGCTTTATGCACTACGACTGGAAACCGGGAGAGCGTTGCCGTTTCCTTATGGGCGTAAAGCCCGACGGTCAGGGCAACACTGTGTACACAGCCTATTTCTTCGACAACAACAAGGGCAAATGGGTGCTTGTAGCATCATTCCGCCGTCCGGAGATAACCACCTGGTACACTGGTGCACACTCGTTCCTGGAGAACTTCAACCCCGTTATGGGCTATATTAACAGAACCGCATACTACACTAACCAGTGGGCACGCACCACCGATGGCCGTTGGTTGCCTGTAACAAAGGCACGTTTCACTTGCGACACAACCGGACACGAGAGAATGCGTCTCGACTATACAGGCGGTGCTGACGGTGACAAGTTCTTCCTTTCAATGGGAGGTTTCTTTGACAAAGAGATGAATTCGGGCACCTATTTTGAACGTACGGGCAACACTACAGAAGCTCCGGACATTGACTTCTCGACATTAGAGTAAGCAGAGTCCGAGTACCGTTTCGGATATTTCAATAAAGCGCTAATTACTTGCGAGTAATTAGCGCTTTATTTGTCATTTTATCAATCGTTGCCAACTAAACGTCGGGCAAGTTTCCATTGATTATTGGAAACCAGTACGGCTGCATCAGCCACAATATTCTGTGGCACATAACGACAATGAAATTTCCTGACATATCGGACTCGCCGTCAATTTCCGCGGAAACGATGCAAAATCCGCTATTTGCAATATTGCCCGCGTCTGTATAAAAGGGGACAACAAATCGGCATTATGATATTTACCGAGAGTTTTGCCGCTCTTTCGGCACACAACCCGGGCTGAACACAAAATTGCGCTCCAGCCCGTTTTTTACCCAATGACACCCGATTCTTGTTTCAATGACAGCTTGCTTTATGGTGGTATTATTGATATTTGTAAAAATGTTAACCTGTATGAAAAAAAGTTAAGCAGGGGTGTACATTATAATAAAAGTACCGGAAATAACTACATTACTAATTTAACACATTTAATTTATGTTTTTACTTATTATTGCTTCACTGATTTACTTCTTAGGATTCAAGAAGTATTACATCTGCATCAAAGACGTATCAGCAGCGAACCGCGAAGAGTTGACAAAGGTGCTTAAACACGAGTTGGCGCTGGCACTGAGCGAGATTACACGCATCTACACCTATCAGCCTTACGACCTGTTTGTGGGAACATTCCTTGAGACATTCGTTGTAAAGAGAAAAATCGCAAAAACCGGCGCCGAAGTATCGATGTTTATGCGATGGGCTTGGAAGAAGTGTAAAGAAGGTCCGCGCAACGAGTCGGAGCCTCTGCCCGTAAAGGACCCCGATGGCGCGAACGAGGAGGCTTGGGCTTATATTAACGAGATTGAGAGCCTGGGCGTTGTTAATGAGAATAACGAACTTGAGCTCAAGTTTACTTCGGCCGAGGACGCTCTCAAGGTCGACGAGATGCTCGACAAAATTGAGATGTGTGCCGACAACCCCATTGAGGAGAGTTTATATGCAAAGATTCTCTATTTCAGATATATGGTAAGCTGGTCTCTCAAAAGACACTGGACCCACTCTTGGATGCTTATCGGCGGTGCAATATTGTCAGTTTTCATCTTCTCATATTGCAATTCCGACAGCGTTGGACGCGTATCGGGAGCTGAATACAACCTCGAGGCAGCCGAAAATTGGGAAGAGGCCGACACTACATTTGCGGAGTTCCCTAAGGAAATTACATATTACAACAATATTAAAGACCCCAAGCAAACTAAGTCAGACGTTCTGTGCAGATTGTATGACCACTATGAGTACGAGAAGGGCAACTACGAATACTACAAGACTAAGGCTGACACCACAACTGACAAATCTATAAAAAAAGAGAGCTTGGAAATAGCCGAGGAGTACCAAGAGAAAGTTGAAGAAGCATTAGAGGAGTACAACGAAGTTAACGAGATGGACTTCGATGATTTCCAGGACTATTACGTCGATATACTTGAAGACAGACTTGATGCTGCTCAAGGCAACGCTTTCTTCTTCTGGCTATTCTTCTTTGCACTCATTATAATGATACCGCTGTACATTATGGCATCTTACCAGTATGGCTACATCATCGACAAGTACGAAAAAGAGACCAATGTCCTTAACAAAATCAAGAAAAGCGGATTCGCACTTGCAGCAGGACTATTCGGTGCAGGCCTTGCGATGCAGTTCTTCCCCTCGACAAGAGTCAAGACCTATTGGAGCGACGGTAGCACAAGTACTCACACCGAAGAGAACCCGGCAAACTTCATCATTATGGCACTCAAGATTGGCTTGTTCATTGCAGCGGCATTCGTTGTATGCTTTGTATCTTGTTTCCTTATGGCCTATCTCACAATTACAGGTTTGTACCGAAACTACAACTGGAAGGCAATGTACAACAAGACCCAGGAGAAGATTAACGAGGCATCGGAGATGATTAAAGAGAAGAGAAAAAAATAAAGTATTACTTTAATGGATTTTATAGCAGCCTGCCGCACGGTGGGCTGCTATTCTTATACCCTTCCTTGAAAGAGAAGCGGCACAACACCCCAAAGCCCATAACAATCTTTAATCACGTACAAACACGTTTTATAACAGAAGACACAAACGAGATATCACTGTTAACAAAATTTAACGCACGCGTAAGAAACAAACAATTTACTAATAGTTAATTTTACAAAAAATATTTTCTTATTCACCAACTTATTTGTGCGCAAAATAATACTTATTGCATCAGCCGCAGCACAGGCAACAGCCGAAGGCAAAGAAAAGCAGCCTCTTCGGCAGCACAGGATACGCAATTTCGGGAACGTTCAACCGATTGTTCAAGGCTTTCGGCGGTTTATAAAAAAGCAAATATAACATAACAATACAATTATTATGAAAAAATTATTTTTTACAGCAATTGCAACCACCCTGCTTGCAGGGTGCAGTGGCGGGAGTGAAACCACCTATATTCAAAAAGCAGTAGAGGTCTTGCAGCTATCAGTCGAAGAGGAGAAGAGTACAGAAACAGCCGATTGGGAAAAAGCCGCACAAGAAGCCGAATACGACAAAATAGCATTGGAGGCAAAGGCAGAATTAGAAAAAGCCGCACAGGAAGCAGAAGCGGAATCAGAAAAAGCCACACAAGAGGCAGAGGTTGAATTAAAAAAAGAACCCGAAGGACTCGAGGAGGGTGGCTCGCAGCAACAAGCACAGAACAAAAGTTATTCAACATACGAAGAAGCTTGTAAAAACAACGATTTTGAAGCTGCACGCAACAAACTGGGAGAGCTATATGCAGAATACATAAAAGCAAAAAGCAACGAATTTATGCTGGACTATGGAACAACATACAGTCGCGAATTTACCGCAGCAAAAAACAATTATTACAAAGCTTTCGACTATATTTACAACGCCGAAGCACGTTATTTAGTTGTAGAAAAAGCCGATGAGAGTACTGTAGACAAAATGATGTTGATTTTGCAGGAAATACCCATTCTTGGCACAAAAGCTCCCGAGGGTAGAGATTATTATTCTAGAATTAAATACGATTATAAAGAATATATAGAATGGGTAAGCCACTACAATAGATTGTGTGACAAAATAATGACACTGGCCATAGATCTCAAGAACAAGCCCCTTGCCACAGCTATCTTAATGCAATACCAAGACAACATTGATTTTAAGGAAGACAAGGTTGACGACAACTATAAAATTGTAAAATACGTCCGAACCGACTACGAGGCAGCAAAGGCAAAATACAAAGAGGCTGTCGAGTTGGGATTCTTTGAATAATACACAAAAGAATACTTTAACCAAAGGCAGAGTGGCGCGCCACTCTGCCTTTTTTAATATTTATCAGTTCAAAACCAGCTCGGTCACTCTATTGGAAAGGGAATATATATATCAGGAAATTATCGTCCCCAAAAGGGTGTACAAATGGATAGCATAAGGCACGCAAGTTTATATATCTCGGCAGCGGGCTTAAAACGCAATGGAAAGGATATAAGCACAAAGAAGTGACCAACACTGCAACGGCCACAGACAAGGGCCGGAACGCCTTTTTACGCACCTTAGGCGAGCTGTGAATGAATGAATGAGCGACCGACCGGCAGACACACCCGCGCCGTCTATCGCAATTGCATTAACACAGCACACTTAATCGGCACAGTACGGAATATATATAAATGACAAAAGAGAGCAACGTCACGTTGCTCTCTTTTGCTATTTAATGGTCTTGTTCTTATTTTACAACAACCTTCTTACCGTTTACAATATAGATACCGGCGTTGGTTATTGCCTTTACACGACGACCTGTGAGGTCGTACACAACCTGCTCGCCATTCTCGGCATCAATACCATTTATTGCGGTATTTTCAGCAATTGTCCAAGAGCATACACCCTCGCAGCTTCCGTTCATTCCGTGCCATTTTGTGGCGGGGTATCCCCAATTGTCAACGTAGTCCTCTCCTGCATAATCTACAACTATATCCTTGAGATCCAATGTATATGTACCGACCTCTGTAACAGGTGTAGAATCGTATGCATCATATCCGTTCCATACTGCATTTACGAGGTACTCGACTTTGTTGCTTGCGCTGTAGCTGCTTGGTGCGTATGTCAAAACGTAATCCTTGGTATCACCCTTGAGAACGATTTCACGTGAAATCTGCTGCCAATCTTCATTGTATGAGAGTGTCACCTTCTGGTTGAATTCAACGATAATTCTGTCAATCTGATTGACTGTACCCATTGCAGGGGTAACGCTTACAATCTCCAGAGGAGTTATTGTAAATGTAAAGAGTTCTACAGTAATCTCACGTTCCTCGTTCTCAACACCGTCCATTGTAAACATACCTGCGGGGATAACAAATGTATAATCGCCTTCCTCGGTCATCGGCTGGTCGAATGTTACAACAATCTTACCACCGGCAAATGTAGCTGTACCTACAGCATCGGCACCACCGGGCATATATACAGTAACAGCATCGGCGCCATCGACAGGCTCAACTTTATTTACATTCTTGAATGTAATTTCAAGATACTCGGGCAACTCCTTCAGCTTAGCGCCATTTGTCAAGTTTGTTGAGAATGACGGTGTTGGGTCAATAACCTGGAATGATACATATTTGTAGTTGCTCAACGCACCATCCTCGCTAACAAACACACCCTGGTATATGTCAAGGTTGTATGTGCCGGGAGTTGTGACAGGTGTTTCAAGCTCCAATGTCACGGTCTTGCGGTCATCGCTGTATGTAACCTCACTCTTGAAGGCAGAAGCCGGCATCCAATAGTTGTCAAGGAGTGACAAATTGCCTGTGTTGACACTTGCAATTGCTTTTGGGAATGTAACCTCAATCTTGTCGAGTTTTGTTACCTCGCCTACAGGCGATACGCTCACAATATCCATTGCCGATGCAATGTTAAATGTGAATGTCTGCTCGGCAAACTCCTCACCGTCAACACTCTTGATGCAACCTGCCGGTACTGTATAGCTCCACTGACCCGGGGTCTCAATATACTGATCCCTCAACTCCTCTTTGCCTTCTTTTTCGTCATAAACACTCTTCTGCTCAAACAGGAATACAACTTCTGACTTCTCCAACCACTCGTTGTTGTCAAGACGTGTAATCTTTACAACTTCGTTTGTAGTATTGTTCTTTACGTCAATACCACCCTCGGGCAGTGTTGCAACAACATCCTTGTTGAACTTCAGGCGTATGTTGTACACTGTGAAAACATTCTCGCCATCTTTAGGGTTAGAATACTCCAAAGCGAAAGCTGCGTTGCCCTCGTCCTTGCCATCACCATTGTCCTGTGCAACAGATGTTCCAAGCATAAAGAACATCGACATTAAGAAAAGTGTAAATTTTCTCATAAGCATAGTTTTTTAAATTAATAATTAGGTTCTTATATTTTTTATTTTTTTCTTTGCAAAAATATCATTGCACCGCGAATTTAATCAAAAGAACTATTAAACGGCTTTTTTTTCAAAAAAAATGTCACTTTTGTCGAAAATTTCTCTCAAAATAGGCAATAAATAGCGAATTTCGCTCTCAAAAAGCAATAACAATATTCACTGTTCCATTCATAATGACAAACTACGCGTTCCCCAATATATACAATTAGAGCCGCAGATTCTGCGGCTCTAATTGTATATTATTCTAAAGTTTCACAACCTTATTATTTCTCTTGGTCAAGATAATAAAGGTCGCCCGATATAATCTGCTCGACACGCATAACAAGCTCGTCAATATCCATATCAAGCGACACGGCGCGTCCTTCGGGTTCTACAAGCACTATTTTAGGTGCATTTTCGGCACCGAAGATTTTTGCGGCAGGCGACGAGGCTCCCATTCCCTCACAAGCGTTCAGCCAGCCCTCTGCGTCCATATTATTCGCGTTTACAGCGTTTTTCCAAGCTGAAATTTCACTCTCAAGAGCTATGCTTATAATGACAAAAGGTGTCTCGCTCTCTTTTACAACATTGTACAGGTTGTGCAGTTCGGCAATCATTGCTGCTGACTTTTCGCTGCCTTTTGACCAGAAATTAAGCACCACATACTTGCCACGATAGTCGGAAAGGTGTTTTTTATCGCCGTTCAGCAGGGGCAACACAATGTCGGGGACCTCGTTGCCCACTTTCATTGCACTTGCCAGCACCTTGTTGCGCAGAGATTCGTAATAGGGGTGCTCCTGCAACGAAAAAGCGACGCTCTTTACCATCTGGTCGGCGTAAGATTCTGTCAGTTTGGGCAAAAGCGCACGTTCAACCTCGAGAGGCATCATTGGAGAGGCGTTATTCTCGATGAGGAAGCGCAGTGCCATAGTCTCGGTCTTTATAGCTTCCTTTGCTCTTAGACGCTTAATGGCATCTTTACCCTCGGCGCTCGTTGCCCACGCATTGCCGTTGCGTTCTTCGAGCGCTGCAACCAAAGACTCCACTTCGCGTTCCCTGTCGGCAAGCAAAGCCTTATATTGCGCATATGTGTCGTTTGCGGGAGTACCATAAACAGTGCTCGCTGCGGGATTAGCCGCCGATGCTGTAGATACAAGAACCTCACCGGGCTCAACAAACAGCCCGATGCCATCGCCCTCGCCGAAGCCTGTTATTGTATAAAGAAGAACCGGGGCGTTATTGTCAATTTTCTGTTTGAATGTAAACTTGCCCTTCTTCACTTTAGCCGAAGCAACCTCAACCGTTCGTCCAAACTCGTCGGTGCGTGTCAGATAGACCTTTTTTATTTTTTTGCCATCGGCCAATCGGGTGTCGGCGATATTGCCGTTGATAATGCAGGTTTCTTGTGCGCTTACCGCAATGCAAGCAACAGTGAGTATTATTGTCGATAATAGTTTGCGTAACATAGTCGTATATTTTTAATTGTTTACACCATCAACGATGCCTTTCAACTTCTTTACCATCTCTTCGCCTCTCAGCCCGAACTCAACCACATTGCCATCGGGGTCTATGAGCGCCGTAAACGGAACACCCTTAACGCTGAAAAGCTTTATTCCATCGCTACCCCAACCTTTCAGGGTAGAGATGTGCACCCAGTTCTTGTGTATGAGCTGATTTTTCTCAATACAGTTAACCCAAGCGTCCCTGTCATTATCGATGGAATAGCTCAAGACTACAAGATTCTCGCTGTTCGCAGAATATTCAAGTGCTCTTTTAAGGTAAGGAATCTCACGACGACAAGGTGCGCACCAACTTGCCCAGAAGTCTATAAAGACATATTTACCCTTGAGGTCGGAGAGTGTAACCTCCTTGCCATCGGGTGTGAAGCCATAAAGGTCAGGTGCCTCGGCACCAACCTTAAGGTTCGCTGCGCGTATTTCGTTTACAAGTTCCCTATACATTGCCTGCTTGTGAAGTTCCTGCGGTACAGCATCGATAAAAGTCTTTATAACATCGGGGGTAAACGTTGGAACCATCGCGTACTTTATTATGTAAAGAATCACAGGCGAATCAATATAACGGTATATAAAATCCATTATAGCCACCTTAAAGTGCATATTATTCACATAAAACGTTGGCGATGTATACTTCATTTCGGCAGCCTGGTCGCCCTTGAATTCATCGGGGACATTTGCTTGCGCGGTCTTCATTCTCACTTTACTCTCGGCGATGCACTTTTTGTGTACGTCAAGATAGGCCTGGTAAATATCATTATTGCGTGTACCGCCTATTACCGCCGATACCGGATAGGCAGCATCGAACGGACCAACTTTTATCTCGCCCTCCTCGAGGAACAGCGACACGCTACCATTGTCGAATCCTGTAATGTGGCATAATTCAAGCATAGCCGGCGCTACGCCTTCAAAAGCAAACTTATTCTCAACGACCGGCGAGGTTGCAATAACCACCGAACGTCCGTCAACATTGTGCTCGAGCCTTACCTCTTTGACTGCCTCGTTGCTGTAGCACATTATGTTGCTACTCATTTCGCCTCTGATGACAAATTTCCCCTCCTGCGCAGTGGCAAGCACCGCAACAGACAAGAATGCCATTATAAAAAACTGTCTCATAGCCTATAATTTTAATACTGTTACTGTTTAATCAAGATTCTCGTGCAGGAAGGCCTTTAACTGTTCGCCGCGAAGGCCTGTTGCTATAATGTTATTATTCTCGTCGAGTATAAAGAGCGATGGAACACCCGAAATATTGTAAAGGCGCACAACATCGCACTCCCAGCCCTTGAGCGACGATACATTTACCCAGCCAAGGCCGTCCTTCTCTATAGCCTTTTCCCAGGCAGCCTTGTTCGTGTCGAGCGAGACGCCTATAATTTCAAGACCTTTAGGGTGGTATTCATCATACAATTTACGCAATGCCGGATTGTTAAGACGACAGGGACCGCACCAGCTTGCCCAAAAATCAATAATTTTTATTTTTCCCTTGACTGCGCTCATCGTTACAGGGGCGCCGTTTATGTCGGAGAGGGTAAAATCGGGGGCCTTAGCGCCTCCGACAGTCTTTGAAAGACGATTGATGCGCTCTTTTATCATACGGCCATACTGGGTGTTCTTTGCACCCTCACCCAATGAGGCATACATTCGGCGCGCTTCGTTAAGGCCCGATTCGCGCATAACGATATTTGAATAGATGGTGTATGCCGAGATTATATTATCATTTGCCGCGAGGAACTTAGCCGTTGCTTCGCGCAGATTCTCTTGCTCACGACGCAGAGTATCGTTCACCAGACTCGCGCTACGGAACTTTTTACCTGCACGCAGAGCATCGTAGCGTTCCTGCAGGCCGGCAATTACCGTACGCAATGAATCGGAAAAATGCATATGCGCCGTATAATCGTCGTTAAGAGTACCGCCCTTTATATAAAAATCCTTACCCTCGCTCAAGAAAGCCTTGTACGTAACGCCCGGTTCGGCAAACAACGTAAAGCCGCCCGAATAACCCTCGACAACAAGCTGTGCAAAGAGAGGCTCGTAGGCTGTTGCCTTGAGCGTAAACTTACCCTTCTTGAAGTCGCAGTAACCCAATGTGTCGACAGTCTCCTCGGAGGCTGATGCAAGCAAATAAAGGCGTCCCTTCTTTATTCCGTCTATTTTTCCTTTTATGGTTATCTTTCCGGTCTGCGCAACCGAGGCCATTGCGCCTATGATTATAAACAACGCCAGAAATATACTTTTTCTCATAACCTGCAAATTTTTAATAAACCATTTTGTATATATAGTCATTCACAAACTGAATGTCCTTTATTTCACCCCATAAGTTACCTTCGTTGTCCCTGTCATAGAACAGCGGTGCATACTTTTCATCGATATCGGCAGCAGTGGTGAACTTTATCTCGCCAATGGCACCGTTAGTACCGTTCGACATTACAATGTTAAGGTAAAGGCCAAGGTCGTCACTGAACTCCGAACTATCTTCGGTACGGAATTTTATCTGTGTAACATTATAACCCTGAGGAGCTTCATAAACGATATACTTATCGCCATTCGATACATTATAACGGTAAACAATATTACCCTCGGCAAAAAAGAGATTTGTTGTTGTGAACCAAGAGTTATACGTTATTGTAGAAGCATCGGTGGGAGTGAGCCCTGTGAGCTTTTTCTCGCCAATGATTGTATAGGCCGAAAGGGGCTCGTCCTCGGCACCATCGGTACCCGCGCTACGCGCCGGCGCCACTTTGCTGCCGTCATTTATATTCTCTTTCTTAAGTTCGTAACGATAATATTCGCCCGACACCTCGTCCTTGAATATAAAATAGACATTATTATTGTCGTAGTTGTCACGGTAATTTATATAACCCATAATTGCGGTCATTCCCACAGGCGACTTTTCAAGTCCTTCAAATTTTAAATTAGCATCGAGCAGAGGACTCTTAGAGACAAATTCTGTCCTTATTGAAGCAGCCTCATCAGTAGCAAAGCCTTTATCATTTTTTGCGGCATAAAGGAGACGGCTGTTCTTTGTATCCCACAGCAAGAAGCGGTTGTGCGTTATTGTAGCCGCTGTAATTTCATAGTCGGCCTGATGACCGGTGTCATTATCGCAACCATAGCCCGGAGTATACAAAGCCTGCACATAATTTCCGACATACACATCGCCATTTTCGGAGAGCACCACCTTGTACAGAGTGTAGTTCGACGGGTCGCCGGTCTGAACACTCTTTTTGTAGGAAAAAGCCTCATTCTCGGGCTTGAAAATTTGATTGGCGGTGTATTTTACCCTCATTCCGTGGGGGTCGTATGCCCTTGTTCCGCCATCATTGGCAAACAGCGTGAGAGAGCTTGTCACTCCCATATCGGAAATATTTTCGGGAAGGTCCAGATAGGTCGTGTAACCGAAACCCACAACATTCTCGTAGTAGTTATTATCCCTTGTCACAGCCTTTACATCGGTGTATATCTTAGTGTCATTGCCTATAACCTCGATATTGCCTACTTTTCGGTTACCTTCGGCACCGTGCAACACAAAAAGGCTGTTCTTGAACACCGGACGGGTTTTTATTTTAAACGACGAATAGTGCGACAGGTCGGTTGTCGTGTCATATATTTGCAGGAATATGTCGTAGGACATTTCCTTGCCCACAGGAAGGTCAAATTCAAGGAACCCTTTTGAATAGAGGGTATCCTTTACGCTCTGGCCTTGCTCATCAATGTACGAACGACACCAATAGAAATCAAGCTCATCAAGGTTGTCGGCAAGCGTCTGCTCTACCACAGCCTCGACACGACGCGTTCTGTCGTCCTCCTCCAGCGCCTGCTGAACCTCGATTATGTCACCCTCGGCCGATTTTGCCACAGACGGCGAGAATGTAACCGACAATATCTCATTCATTGAGTCGAGCGTATAGTCATAGTTGCCCTGGTCGGCGTAACAACCGGCCAACAGTAACGCTGATAATAAAAGTGATGTTATATTTTTCATATTACAATCTTTCAATGGATATTCGTTTGGATTTTATGTTCAGTCAAGCGCAACATCGGGAATGTCGTACCTTCTTGATTCCGGACGCTTGTCATTTGCAGCCTTTATAACGCGGTAACACTCCTTGAGGCGCGCTTCGCCCGATAGTTGTTTAGTGCCGAAAAGCGACGAGTCCCAGTTCCAATTGCCGGTCTCTTTGTCATACACAAATGGGAAGATAGACTCGGCGATGAAATTCCCGGCACCGTCCTCTTTGAGCATTGTCTTTAGCATAAACTGGTATTTTTCGTCGTTATACTCTCCAAAATACCTCTTTACAATCTCGGCTGTACCCAGGCTGTTGGGGTCGTTCCACCAGAATGGTATTCTAACCGAGTAATTGACATTATTCTTTATCTCAACCCACCACAGGTTCTTATATTCCGCAATTGGGGTTCCTGTCAATGCGTAACTATAGTAACGGTTCAACATCTCAAGTACATCGAGTTTATGAAAGTTAGCGGCCTCGGCAACCATTTTTTCCAGTCCCTCTTCAGTCGCATATAAAGCTGCAATATCGCAAGTGTTTGAACCGCCAAGCATAGTTGTAAAGCGACAGAACTTATCCGCCCAAAAGATTCCAAGGTGCTCTTCGTACTCACTCCAGAAATAGGGTTCAGTGTAGTCGGGGTGCTCATTCTCGGCAACTATTGGGAATTCTATCGCGATAGGATCGGTCGGCTCGCTTGCAAGCAGAGTGTTGACTGCATTTACATTAAGAGCCACAATAGAGTCAAATTCGTGCAAATCCCGAACATTGTCGTACAGTTTCGCATAGAATTGGTTATCGCCTGTAAGGTTGGCAAGAAATTTATGTTTTTCTTTGCTCCAGTCGCCCAGATAGGTATCCATATGGCTATACCACACCGAGGGCTTCGCATACGACTCGGTCACATACAGAATAACCTCGGTCTTGCCACTTATACCCGTGCCGATGTCTCCGCTGCCATCGAGATATATGCACACGGCGTAGGTTTTGTTTTCAACATCGGGACGCTTAACCTTAATTTCGACCTGTTTTTCGTACTCTTTGTCGGCAAACACCACATTTTCGACCTTCACCCCGACCGGATCGTAACCCTCGACCTCTTTTGTCTTTACCGCGAGTGTGCGCTCGGCGTCCATAAGGTAGCCAAGAAGTTTTACATCAAGCATCACTGAGACTGTATCGGGGGTGCCAACTATATAATCGGCAAAATTAAGCGTCTTTTCAAAATCGGCCGCATACTCGTAATCGAAATAAGCACCGTTTGCGCCCTCGTCGAAGAGTTCGGGTTCTGTATCGCAAGATGCAAGCCCAAGCGACAGACAGAATAGCCCTATTATATAATGAATACTCTTTTTCATATGTTTTTGTATATATTCTTTGTTTTTACTCATTTTCAGCGTCCTCGTCCGTCCAGCCATATTCAACCTCGGCGTCGGGCAACGGGAATATAAAATTCTCTTCGGCGAGCGTTACCTCGGAATTATGCGACAATCCGCCAATAACACCGTGAGATTTCAAGAACCAGAAGTACTGTCCCTCGCCGTAAAACTCCTTGAGATACTCTTTATTGAGCGCTGCAAGACGCTGCTCGTATGTGTCGAACTTAACGTCTTTAGACTTGGAGATTCCGCGTTTGTTGCGTACATTGTTAACAAATGCAGCAGCAACCTCGGCCTCAGGGTCGGCGTCACAGACAATGTAGTACATCTCGGGAAGACGTATAAGAGGGATTATCTCGCTGTCATTCTCGATATATTTCAGCGATATTGCATACTGCAGTTCGTTGTTTCGATGAAACGCTGTTCCTTTGGCACGCATATCGTCGCTCTCGGAGCCTACGGATTCGTATATCGAGTTCAAAGTCGATATATTCAGATAGTATTTTGTATTTATCTTCTCGCCATATGCAAAATAATCCGAGAGATTATCCTCAAGTTCGTGCATATGCAGACCGCAAAGGACCTCTTTCGACAGTATAGGGTCATTGTCGTTGCCGCTCTGCAGCATCAGTCCGCACTCATCGATAACCCTCTTTGCATACACTACTGCACTATCCCTCTCGCCTGCATAGTTATATACACGGGCTATAAGAGCGTTTATTGCGTGATAGTTAAAACGGTTACGACGCTGTCCAAGGTCGTTGCCAAGATCAAGCGACTTTTCGTACAGCATACAGTCACGCGCATCTTTAAGGTCGCTGATTATCTTTTCAACAACCTCGCTTGCCGGCAACAATGGCTGCTTTGTGTGGTCGGCAACAACGCGATAAGGGATACACCTCATCTCCTTAGCTTCATCGCTGCCGGCATAATTAACAGGCCCCCAACCGCGCAACAGGTCAAAATGCAGAAATGCGCGCAGAGCAAGCGCCTCGCCACGTATCATACAACGTGTCGTTGAGTCGGCAATCACAGCCTCGGCATTGAGGTCCCACCATTTGAGCAGATTATTGGCATTGGCAATAGTAAAATATTGTGCCTGCCAAATTTCAGCAAGAACACCTTTTGTGTTGTATGCACCGTTTGTTTCGCGGTCGTATATGTAAACCGAATTGCGGTCTGTTGTTCCATCGGGAAGCTTGTCGTACATCTGCGCAAGCTGCTCGACAAGGCCGAAACTAAGGTTTTTTCCATAGGTTGACTCTTCGGTCATTGTTATATAGAGGCCGGCAAGAACGGTTTTGAAGCCATTTTCTGTTGTAAACAACTCTTTTGCCGGTACGTCAGTGTTCGGGGCAACATCGAGCCAATCGGAACAAGAGGCAAAGGTTAACAACCCCGTGGCAATGAATATATAAAGTATCTTTTTCATCTTATGCTATCTTTGATGTATATGTTTATCGGAACATTATTGACAGTGACAATGTATAAGAACGCGCAAACGGATAGTCGAGACCGCGCTCCATCTTAATGGGCGAGATGCGTGCAATATCGTTTGTAGTGAAGTTAAGCGCGAGCACATCGACCTTTGCGTGACGCAGGAACCTGAAATTCTCGCCAGTAAAGCGATAGCCCACATTTATTGTCGCAAGCCTTATTTCATTGTCGTCCATAATGAAACGCGTACTTGCCGGAGTTCCTGCACCTGTGGGAACAAAGCGCACATAAGGCGTAACGTCACCGGGTTTCTCCCAACGTCCCTGACCGGCACGGTTGTCAAGGTTGTAGGCCACATTTTGATTCTCAATCTTGTCGACAAGCGTTTGGTTATACACCACTCCGCCATACTTGTATGTAAAGCCAAGCGAACAAGAGAGGTCCTTCCAGTTTATGCTTGTCGATACGGTTCCGCTGATGATGGGGTTTGTATCGCCCACAGCCACCTTGTCATTAGCATTCCAGTCAAATGTTTTTGTACCGTCACGCTTGAGATAGACCTCGCGTCCTGTCACGGGGTCAACACCAAGAGAACGCACAACATAGAGCGTTGTAGTAGACTCACCCTCGCGGTACTGAGGCAATGGAGCATCGGGGGAGCTCATTTGTGCCTCGTTGACTTTTTTCAGGTAATCCGACAGTTGGAGAATAGTATTCTTGTTGTGGTTAGCGTTCGCATTTATTGTCCAGAAGAACCGGTTGCGCAGGTTCTGCAATGCAATTACGTTTAACGAAAGGTCAAAACCTTTGTTCTGTAACTCACCGGCGTTCATTACCATTGTTGCGAATCCCGTCGATGGTGCAAGGTCGTAATTTGTCAACAGTTCCTTTGTTATGTTATTATAGTAATTGAACGATACATTAACGCGGTTCTTCCAAAAGCCGAAGTCGAGCGACAAGCTTGTATTGTGCGTCTTTGCCCAACCAAGCTCCGAGTTGTTCAGGCCACTGAGTAGCGCACCAAGAACAGGGAACGAATTGTAGGGGCGCATAGTGTTCGAGAATGTATAATACTCAATAACGTCCGATGGGCTGAAATTCTGTTCACCGGTAACACCATAGCTTGCACGCAGCACAAGGTTCGACAGATAGCCCTCGAGCCACTTCTCATTGTGCGCATTCCAGCGTCCGCCGACCGACCAGAAAGGTACAAGATTGTGCTTCGCGTAACGCGACGAAGCCTCGCCACTCAGGTTCAGGTCGAGCGAGTAACGATTGGCGTAACTGTAAGAGAACTGTCCTATGAGACCTATAGAACGTGAGATATTCTCGTTACCGATGTTGTTCATATTCGTCTCCATCTTGTTTCCGAAGATAAAGTCGTCCATATGCGCATCGGGGTAACCTGTTGCCGAGAGATTTACATAATTATTTCGGTCCTCGCTTATTGTCCAGTTGGCAAATGTACTGAACAGGTGTTTTCCAATCACAAGGTTGTAATTTATACCTAAATTATTCGACCACGACGACATATTTCCGCTACTCTTGTAGTAACTTCCCTTGCGTGTAAGGTCGTCCTCAAGTTCAAAGCTTGTATGGTCAGCAGGGAAAAACCTGTCAGTTCCGGCCAAGCCTCGCATATACGCGAATTGGTTGGTCACACGCAGATTCTTCAGTATCATATACTCTAAACTGAGATTGGTTGTAATACTAAGGCTGTTCGACAGGTCCTTAATACCCACTGTAGCATCGTAGAGAGGGTTTGTTATTATGGTACTCTGTCCGCTCACCGTATTGTTGTCGAGTACTTTCAGTTGCTTACCGTTAGCGTCCTCAGGGATATAGTATGGATTGAGCCTTGTATATTGCGAGAATGAACCATAAGGCGAGTTCATACTGTTCGATTCGGCAAGGTTTATATTGGCTCGCATTGTAAATTTCTCCTTGACGTATGACATATTGAAATTCACGCCTAAATTCTGGTTCGATGACTCTTTCATAACACCCGGTTGCATTGCAGCGTTGACATCGAGACTGTAACGGAACACGTCGGTTCCACCGGCCACGCTCGCCGAATGGCGATGCTGGAATGCTGTACGCAGAGGTTTCGACAGCCAATATGTATCGACACCGCCGAGCACGTTGCGCCTATATTTGTTGTACAGGTTCATATGCGCCGCATTGTTCGGGTTGTAAAGGCCGGCTCTCCACTCGGTGTTGAGCTTTGTAACAGCGTCCATCATATTATAGTCTGTAAGGTCAGGAGTCTGTACGGTCATCGTTCCGTTGTACGACACTGTAAGAGCTCCATCGGGGGCAACTTTCGTCTCGACAACAACGACTCCGTTTGCTGCTCGCGAGCCATACACCGATGTTGCGGCAGCGTCCTTCAGCACCGTAATAGTTCCCACACGTTCAGGGTCAAGGTCCAGGATTCGGCTCATAGGCACAATAAAGCCATCGAGCACAAAGAGCGGAGTGTTCGGACGGCTCGACACGTTATCAAGCATAAGGTCCATACTATTCATAGACTTTGAACCGAGCGACTGGTCACCACGAATCTGAAAATCGGGTTCGGCATTAGGGTCGGAACCCGTCTTGTTGTTCTCTATGATTTTGAAACTCGGGTCAAAGAACTGCAATCCCTTGAGAATGTTTGTAGGGCTCATTTTTCTAAGGTCATCGCCCTTAACCTCGATATAATTACCCGTAAAGCTATTCTTGCTGCGGCGGCTGATACCGGTAACAACAACGTCGTCAAGTTCTATGCTTGACTTTAATTCAATGACAAGGTTATTCTCGTTCTTTACAATCTGTTTCGAGACTGTCTCGTAACCCGTATAAGAGACGCTTACCGACTCACGCTTGTTAAGGCGCAGAGTAAATTTACCGTCAATGTCGGTAAAACAGCCACGCATACCGTTATTTTTGTCTGTGCCATCGGTAACAAGCACGGTTGCACCAATGAGAGGCTCTTGAGTATCCTTGTCAAAGACCTGTCCCGAAACGAACAGTTCAACCTTTTCGGAATTATCCTTTTTATCGGGTTCAACATATATCTGGTCCTCTCCCTCGTAGCGTATTCTTATCTCCTGGTCACCAATGAGGTCGCCCAACACCTTGTCGAGCGGTTTGTTCTTTACCGCAAGCGTCGTAGGCTTGTTTATGTTCCACAGCGAGACCTCCTGCAAGGTTATTTTGGCATTTGCAGCCTCGGCAACCATTTCAAGCACCTTTCCCAAAGGCTGGTTACTAACCCTTAAGGTTATTGGTTTCTCCTTCAATTCACCCTTCGATTGTGCCTGGGCGTTATCAGCGCCACATAACAGCACAACAATAACAAAGAGTGCCTTACAAAGAAGCCCCAAGTCGGCAATAGATTTTCTCATATTATAGTTCTGTTATAAGTTTCTGTCGTTTTCTGCATTATTGCAGTATCATATCAATAATTTCCTTGTAGAATGCATTGCTGTTGTACTTTTCAAGATAGTCCTTATAAAGTACGTCGGCGCGCTCAATCTCCTGACCGTTCATTATGAAGTTACGCAAAAGGGTATATAGCAGAAAATCCCTTTGTGCGCCATCGTAGAACGCAGCAATTTCCTTGTACATATCCTCCATCACGCCCGGCATAACATATTTCTCGCCCTTGTCCTTTGCTGCCTTAGCGTTCATATAGAAGCAATAGCGCATAAGCAGGCTTGCATACTCGGGAGAGCTCAACGATTCGGCATCGGTTCTTGTAACATAACCCTCCATTATGTTCCAATAATCGCCAATTTCCTGATTCTCGATAGCCACACCTCTCACGCTCGCGTACATAACGGGATACTCGATGAAAGACATATAAACGTCGTAGTCAATCATTGCGCGAACATAATTTTTTGCCTCAATGCTTGCAGCGCTCTTTTCTATCAGCGCATTTGCTTTTTCGAGCAACACGCGTGAGTCATCGATACGGCTCTTAGGCTTAATATCAAGCGCAGCACAACCAAGAAGCTGATTTTTGTAGCGCAAACTACGTTTGAGATTCTCAATGCTTTTCATCAAGCGGTTGTTGTTCACAGCACGCAATGAGCCGCTGTAGTCCACTTTTACATTCTTTCCATCGTAGTTCATATCAAGATGCAGGCTGTCGCCGGGCTGCAAAAGCACATTCGTGCGTCCGTTGACCGAAATGCACACCAATCTATCGCAATCGAAATTATAAATGTGTTCCTCGCCCGGATTAGTGTGAAATTCCTGTGCGATTAACGGAGTTTGAATACAATCAAAATAGACCATATCACGCTGATAGCCATAAATTTGAGCACTAAGCGTAGTCTTTTCCTGTGCTACCGCCACACTCAAAGTCACAAATGCCATAAATGCAAAAAACAAGTTTCTTTTCATAGTTGCTAATTTAAAAAATCAAGCCCACAATGGACAAAACACAATTTTAGTTATTGCAAATTTATCATAAAGATTATAAAAAGCAAAAAAACAAATCTAAAAAACAATTAATAACAAAAAACGATTTTTTATCAAAAATCACTCAAAACCACGATTTAATCGGACTTTTTTCGCTCATAAAGCCAACAAGCCAGTTTCACAAACGAGCAATAGCACCGCAAACATTTGCAATACTTTATGTAAAAAAAAGGAAATTGTCTTGTTCTTTTGTTAAAAATAGATACCTTTGTACGTTTGTTACGCACGCGTACATACGCGAAAATACTGTAAGCACGAAAATTTATTAAATTTTAAATAACTATTAATTATTAACCAAAAAAACATCTATTATGAGAAGATTTACGCTTTTCTTAATGTCGCTGTTTTTTGCTGTAGCATCATTTGCTCAGGTCACAAGCCTTGACCAGTTGAGCAATGATAAGGTTTATACCATTGAGAGCGCACGCTGTTTCTTGATGTATAATACCACAGCAAATGCAACCGGTATCTCTACCAATAATGCAACAGCGCTTGGCACAACAACTGTTGCCAAAGACAAGAATGATGTCAATCAACAGTTCAAAATTGAACAGATTGACGGGAACTATTATCTTTACAGCGTAGGCGCTGAAAAGTACGTAACAAACAATGGTGGTTTCAGCGAGACAGCAACCGACGTACTCGCCCTTATCCCTGCGAGCAACGCCACTTACAACTGGAAACTAACCATTGGTGGCAACGGCCTTAACTCACAGGAAGCCGGTCAGATGGCTGCCGGAATTGTAGTAAACAGCTGGACAACCGAGGACGCAGGTAACTGCTACAAGATTGTCGACGTGAATACTGTTCCTGTTCAGGTGACCTACATCTTCACCTACAATGGCGAAGAGAAAGCACGCCAAACAGTTGAGGGTTACCAAGGCGAAGCGTACCCGGCATTCAACCTTGCAACACTGACTATTCCTTACGGTGTTACAGCAACTGTACCCGAGGGCATTGTAAACGAGAGTGTTGAGGTTGAGGTTGAGCTTACCGTTGGCGAACAGCCTTTTGCTTATGTTGCCGAGGGTGAGCCCACCAATTGGTACTATGCACAGATTCACAGCAACTTCCCTTCTTATTTAGTAAGCAACGGACTTAACAACGAGATGCCTTGGAAAATCGACGGCAACCTTATCGAGAGTGTTGACGAGGCTAATGCCGACAACTACACTTGGGGCTTTGTCGGCGATGTTTGGAACGGCTTTAAAGTTGTAAACAAAGCCGGCGGTGCAATCAAGTCAACCGGAAGCGGCAACGTAACCATTGTTGACATTGCCGAGGCTACAGCGTTCATAGCTACAGTTTCTGCGGCAAAAGCCGAAGGATTCTGCTTGTTCAACGCAGCTGCCGGTCAATATGTAAATGCACAGAATGTTGGTATTAACCACTGGACAGCCAACGACGCTGGTTCAACAATCACACTTACAGAACGTGTAATTGACATTGAGCCCGAGCCCGTGGTATTTGCTGTTGCTAAGCAGACTCCTGCTGCTGACGAGGTAGTGGAGGCACTAAGCTCTATCACTATTGAGTTTACAAAGGATATTGAGCTTGTTAAGGCTGAGGCTGGTACAGGAACAGGTACAGGCACTGGAACTGGAACAGGCACTGGTACTGGAACAGGTACAGGAACAGGTACAGGCACTGGAACCGGTACTGGTACAGGAACTGGTACAGGTACAAGCGGTCCGGCTCAGTTTATAAAGCTTAAGGACGCGAACGGTGGAGTTGCGGCTACTGCTTGGGTTAGCGCAGCGGTTGTAGAGGGTAACAAGATTACATTTACATTCGAGATGAACGCGGCTGTAACAAAGACAGGTGCATACACATTCGAGATTCCTGCTAATCTGATAAAGAGCGTGGACGGTGAGGAGTTTGCTGGTCAGACTTTCACTTTCAACGTAGAGGAGCCCGTGGTATTTGCTGTTGCAAAGCAGACTCCTGCTGCTGACGAGGTAGTGGAGGCACTAAGCTCTATCACTATTGAGTTTACAAAGGATATTGAGCTTGTTAAGGCTGAGGCTGGTACAGGCACTGGCACTGGCACTGGCACTGGCACCGGTACAGGTACTGGCACTGGAACTGGAACCGGAACAGGTACTGGTACTGGCACTGGTACAAGCGGTCCGGCTCAGTTTATAAAGCTTAAGGACGCGAACGGTGGAGTTGCGGCTACTGCTTGGGTTAGCGCGGCGGTTGTAGAGGGTAACAAGGTTACATTTACATTCGAGATGAACGCGGCTGTAACTAAGACAGGTGCGTACACATTCGAGATTCCTGCTAATCTGATAAAGAGCGTGGACGGTGAGGAGTTTGCAGGTCAGACTTTCACTTTCAACGTAGAGGAGCCCGTGGTATTTGCTGTTGCTAAGCAGACTCCTGCTGCTGACGAGGTAGTGGAGGAACTAAGCTCTATCACTATTGAGTTTACAAAGGATATTGAGCTTGTTAAGGCTGAGGGTGGTACAGACACTGGAACCGGTACAGGCACTGGAACAGGTACAGGTACTGGCACTGGCACCGGAACTGGCACAGGCACTGGAACTGGTACTGGAACAGGCACTGGAACTGGTACTGGTACTGGTACAGGTACAGGCACTGGCACTGGAACAGGCACTGGTTCAAGCGGTCCGGTTCAGTATATAAAGCTTAAGGACGCGAACGGTGGAGTTGCGGCTACTGCTTGGATTAGCGCAGCGGTTGTAGAGGGTAACAAGGTTACATTTACATTCGAGATGAACGCGGCTGTGAAGAAGACTGGTGCATACACATTCGAGATTCCTGCTAATCTGATAAAGAGCGTGGACGGTGAGGAGTTTACAGGTCAGACTTTCACTTTCAACGTAGAGGAGCCCGTGGTTCCTGAAGTTCCTGTAGTTAGCACACTCAACGAAACTGCAGTATTTGACTTTACATACAACGCTTGGGGCATTCAGGAGGGTCTTGACCCTCTTACATTCAACGGTACAAAAACAGCCGGTGAATATACAGACGGTACTAAGACAATCAACATTGACCCAACAGCTAATAAAGGTCAGTTCTACTACGAGAACGGTTATCTGCGTATACAGAAGCCCGGTTCTAAGATTGTTCTTCCCGCATTCGATTTTGCCGTTGAGAAGATTGAAGTTGTTGGCCACGCTTCGGCTACAGACTACAAGAATGTCGATATGAATGTATATGTTGGCGGCAACGCTGTAAGTACTGCGTGCGTTGGTTCAACCGACACTTACACCTACGAGATTGCTGCCGAGAACCAGGAGGCTGGTAACGTTTACGAGCTTGTTATAGGTTCAAATGCAGGTGACTACGCAAGCGTTATGTACATCACTTACATAAAGGTTTACCCAAGAGACAACAAGGTCGAGGCTCCAGCTATTGACCTTACAAGCGGCGTTTACATTGGCGAGCAGACTGTAACCGTTAACTCAGCGACAACAGACCTTGAGGGTGTAACAGACGTTACATACTACTACACAACCGATGGCAACGAGCCTACAGTTGAGGACGAGGAGTGCGACGGCACAATTGTTATAGACAGCAGCTGCACTCTAAAGGTTATCGTAGAGTTCACATACGGCGACAAGACTTATGTAAGTACATCAAGCACCGCTGAGTATATTATTACCGAGGAGGTAACATACCACAGAGCTGTTGCTGTTGAGAACGGCAGCTACTTCATCGCAGCCGAGGGCAATGTTGCAACTCCTATCGAGAACAAGGTACTCCCCGCTAAGGAGACAGTAATCGAGGGTAACAACATTACAGAAGCTATCTACTACGCTGTAACACTCGAGTTTGTAGAGGACAACAAGTATTACATTGTCGATGTTAACGGCAACTACCTCTACACCACTATAATGAAGGACGATGAGATTTACGCAGGTTCTATGCCTACAGCTTGGACTATCGACATTATGGACGATGAGAAGAGCAGCGCAATGATTGTATGTTCAGATCTTGCTCTTGTTTACCACAATGGTGCATTCAGAGTATATCCTGTCAACAACATTCCTGCTGATGCTGTTCTGCCTACATTCTACGGAATCTACGAGACCGGTATTCAGAATGTAGTTAACGGCGAGGCTATCGAAAGCATCTTCGACCTACAGGGACGTAAGATTGAAAAGATAACCAACAGCGGTATCTACATTGTAAACGGCAAGAAAGTTATGGTTAAGTAAGATTTTCCATAAAGGTACTTATCCTTAACGATTAGTACCACCCTATAGGAGGAATCGCAATTGCGATTCCTCTTTTCTTTATATAATAAGGTATCCCCAATGCCAAACACTCTTTTTGCAACAAAAATGTCACAAGAATTCACTTTCTTGTAAAATATACCTACATTTGTATAATTGCCACAGAAACAAACAACACAAAAATACTTTTTCAAGACCTATGCAAAAAAGAATCATTGAGTGCGTGCCTAATTTCTCTGAGGGACGCAACACCGAAACAATCAAGCAGATAACAGATGTTATTGAGAATGCGAAAGGGGTAAAATTACTCGACGTTGACCCGGGCGAGGCCACCAACCGCACAGTCGTAACTTTTGTAGGCGAGCCCGGGGCTGTCATTGAAACTGCCATAGCAGCTATAAAGCGCGCAACCGAACTGATTGATATGCGCCAACATAAGGGAGCACACCCGCGTATGGGCGCGTGCGACGTATGCCCTCTCATTCCCGTATCGGGAGTAACAATGGAGGAGTGCGTTGAACTTGCACGAACTTTAGCAAGGCGCATTTCCGAAGAGTTGAAAGTGCCAACTTACTGCTACGAATCGGCAGCATTCAAGCCCGAGCGACGCAACCTTGCCGTATGCCGCGAGGGAGAGTACGAAGGACTGCCCGAGAAGATGGCCAACGAAGAGAAAAGGCCCGACTTTGGCGCACGTCCATACGACGAAGGCATAGCGCGTACAGGAGCAACAGCCGTTGGCGCACGCGACTTTCTTGTGGCAGTAAATTACAACCTGAACACAACTTCTACACGCCGCGCCAATGCCATTGCGTTTGACGTACGCGAAAAAGGACGCCCAATGCGTGAGGGCAACCCTATTGTAGGCAAAATAGTAAAGAACGAAAATGGCGAGCCTGTAATGATACCCGGAACACTCAAAGAGTGCAAGGCCATAGGTTGGTATATAGAGGAATATGGCATTGCTCAGGTATCAATGAATATGACCAACCTTGCCGTAACGCCCTTACACACAGCATTTGACGAGGTGTGTCGCGCTGCCGAGGCACGCGGTGTGCGTGTGACAGGCACCGAGATTGTAGGTCTTGTACCCAAAAAGGCGCTTGTAGACGCCGGACGCCATTTTCTGCACAAACAGCACCGTTCGACCGGTGTCCCCGAGAAGGAACTTGTGCGCATAGCTATTGAAAGTATGGGGCTGTCGAACTTAAAAGAGTTCAAGCCCGAGGAAAAGGTTGTGGAGTACATTCTTGAGGCCGAAGAACAGAAAGAGATTAAAAGGCTTGTAGACAGGACCTGCGCAGCATTCGCCGAAGAGACCGCGAGTGAATCGCCTGCACCCGGCGGCGGCTCTATATCGGCCTATATGGGAGCATTAGCGGCTGCGCTCGGAACGATGGTAGCCAACCTATCGTCACACAAAGCAGGCTGGGACGACCGTTGGGAGTACTTCTCGGACTGGGCCGAAAAGGGCATTGCCGTTATGAACGAGCTTCTGTCACTGGTAGACGAAGACACAGCCGCATTCAACAAGATTATGGACGTCTTTGGAATGCCCAAAGGCACTGACGAAGAAAAAGCGGCGCGTGCTGCAGCGATGGAGAGTGCTACATTGTACGCTACCCAAATTCCTCTGCGAACAATGAAGGCCGCATATAAGGCATTCGATATTGTACGCGCTATGGCACAGGAGGGCAATCCCAATTCTGTGTCGGACGCAGGAGTTGGAGCATTGGCGGCACGCTCGGCGGTAATGGGCGCCTGCCTTAATGTAAAAATCAACGCAGCAGGGCTCAAGGACCGTAGCACCGCAGACGCCCTTGTAAACGAAGCAAAAGAGATACAAGCGCGTGCCGAGGTTGCCGAAAAGGAGATACTCGCTATTGTCGAGAGCAAGATAAACTAATTAACAGACAGACGATTATGACAGACTTTCAAAAAGATATACTGACAGGTATTCCAGATGTGCTTCCTGCACGAAAGGCATACGACACCACAGCCAACCACGCACCCAAGCGAAAGGACATACTCACCGACGAGGAGAAGAAACTCGCGCTCGCCAATGCTCTACGCTACTTTCCCGAGAAGCACCACGCAGAACTTGCGCCCGAATTTCTTGAGGAACTAAAAGAGTATGGACGTATTTATATGTACCGTCTGCGTCCCGACTACGAGATGTACGCTCGTCCCATTGACGAATACCCTGCGCGTTCACGTCAGGCTGCGGCAATAATGCTGATGATACAGAATAATCTCGACAAAGCGGTAGCACAGCACCCGCACGAACTAATCACATACGGCGGCAACGGCGCAGTGTTCCAAAATTGGGCACAATACCGTCTTGCAATGAAATATCTTGCCGAGATGACCGACGAACAGACACTTGTGATGTATTCAGGACACCCGTTGGGACTGTTCCCATCGCACAAAGACGCTCCGCGCGTTATTGTCACAAACGGAATGGTAATACCCAACCACTCGTCACAGGACGATTGGGAGCGTTTCAATGCAATGGGAGTGTCGCAGTACGGACAGATGACTGCCGGCTCATATATGTATATTGGACCGCAGGGCATTGTTCACGGCACGACAATCACCGTTATGAACGCTGCACGCAAACGTCTGAAAGAGGGGCAAAAAGACCTTAGAGGAATGCTCTTTGTCACAGCAGGATTGGGCGGAATGTCGGGTGCGCAGCCCAAGGCCGGAAATATTTCGGGAGTAGTAAGCGTCACTGCCGAGATTAACATTGCGGCTGCCGAAAAACGCTACAAACAGGGTTGGGTCGATGAGCTGCACTCGTCGCTCGACGAACTTGTGCCTCGTATAAAAGAAGCCGTCGCAAACAAAGAGACTGTGTCGTTCGCCTATGTAGGCAACGTTGTCGACCTATGGGAACGCCTTGCCGACGAAGAGATAAGCGTTGACCTCGGTTCGGACCAGACATCGTTACACAACCCTTGGGCGGGAGGTTACTACCCTGTAGGATACAGTTACGAAGAGTCGAACAGTATGATGGCTAACGAGCCCGAGCGTTTCCGCGATTGCGTGCAGGAGTCACTGCGTCGTCACGTAGCAGCCATAAACAGGCTCACAGCAAGAGGTATGTATTTCTTTGACTATGGCAATGCGTTCCTGCTTGAATCGTCACGCGCCGGAGCCGACATTACAACCCCAGAGGGAAAATTCCGCTACCCCTCGTACGTTCAAGATATTATGGGCCCGATGTTCTTTGACTATGGATTCGGACCGTTCCGTTGGGTGTGTACATCGGGAACCGAAAAAGACCTTGAAACAACCGACAGGCTTGCAGCCGAGGTTCTTGAACAGATGCTTGCCGAAGCTCCCGAAGAGATTCGCGGACAGTTGGCCGACAACCTGCACTGGATACGCGAGGCTAAGCAGAACAGGCTTGTCGTTGGTTCACAAGCGCGTATCTTGTACGCCGACTCCGAGGGTCGCACGCGCATAGCATTGGCATTCAACGAAGCAATCAAGAAGGGAGAAATTTCGGCACCGGTGGTACTCGGACGCGACCATCACGACGTGTCGGGAACCGACTCGCCCTACCGTGAGACATCGAACATATACGACGGTTCGCAGTTCTGCGCAGATATGGCTGTACACAATGTCATCGGCGACTCGTTCAGAGGTGCGACCTGGGTATCGCTGCACAACGGCGGAGGCGTCGGTTGGGGCGAGGTTATAAACGGTGGATTCGGTATGGTCATAGACGGTTCCGACGAGTCGGCGCGTCACATTGAGGAGATGTTGCTATGGGACGTCAATAACGGCATTGCACGCCGCAGTTGGGCGCGCAACGAAGGTGCAATGTTTGCCATTAAGCGACAGATGGAGCGCACGCCGCTGCTCAAAGTCACACTGCCCAATATCGCCGACAATAAACTTATAGAGAGAGTATTCAACGAAAACCGATAAAAACATAAAAACCACTATGATTCATTATATTAGTTCCGAGCACCTAACAATAGCAAGAGTCGAGGAAATACTAACCGGGAATTACACCCTTGCTTTGAGCGACGACGCTGTACGACGTATTGAACATTGTCGCAAATATCTCGATGAAAAGATGGAAAATGCAGGGCGTCCCATATATGGAGTAACAACCGGATTCGGCTCGCTTTGCAACATCTCGGTTGATAAAGAGAACCTTTCGCTCTTGCAAAAGAACCTTATGATGTCACACGCCTGTGGCACCGGGCAGCGCGTTCCGCACGAGATAGCCCGTTTAATGCTGTTGCTCAAGGCACAATCGCTCTCATACGGACACTCCGGCGTGCAGTTGGCAACAGTGCAACGCCTTGTCGATATGTTCAACAACAATATTATCCCTGTCGTATATGAGCAAGGCTCGCTTGGTGCTTCGGGCGACCTATCGCCGCTTGCGCATATGTGCCTGCCGCTGATAGGGCTTGGAGAGGTCGAGATTGAGGGGAAAATAGTCGATGGTGCCGAAATGATGAAAAGAATGAACTGGGAGCCAATCACGCTATGCTCGAAAGAGGGCTTGGCACTGCTCAACGGCACACAGTTTATGTCGGCCTACGGTGTTTATTCGCTAATTAACGCCAAGCGCATAAGTCGCTGGGCCGACAGCATTGGCGCAATGTCACTCGATGCCTTTGACGGCCGTATGGAACCTTTTGAGCATAATGTACACGCCATACGCCCGCACAACGGTCAAATTGAGACTGCAAGAAACATAAGGGAGATTCTTGCCGGGAGCGAGATTATAAAGCAACCAAAAAAACACGTTCAGGACCCCTACTCGTTCCGCTGTATTCCACAAGTACACGGAGCATCGAAGGACACTATTGCATACGTCGAAAGTGTGCTTGAAACCGAGATAAATTCAGCAACCGACAACCCTACGGTATTCCCCGACACCGACGAAGTAATTTCAGCCGGCAATTTCCACGGACAACCCATTGCCCTTGCGATGGATTTTCTTGCCATTGCCGTTGCCGAATTAGGCAATATATCGGAACGCCGAATATACAAGATTATTTCAGGCTCACGAGGCTTGCCGAACTTCCTTGTTGCCAACCCCGGACTAAATAGCGGTTTTATGATACCACAATACACAGCAGCGTCCATTGTAAGCCAGTCAAAAGGATTATGCTGGCCTGCGTCGTGCGATTCAATTCCATCGTCACAAGGTCAAGAGGACCACGTCAGTATGGGTTCAAATGCCGCTACAAAACTTTGGAAAGTGGTGCAAAATACCGAGCGCGTGCTTGCCATAGAGTTAATGAACAGTGCGCAAGCATTGGAGTTCCGCCGTCCGCTACACTCGTCAGCAAAAATCGAAGCTATATTCGAGGCCTATCGCAAGAGAGTTCCATTCGTCGAGAACGACACTGTAATGTTCCCGCACATTGCCGAATCGGTAAAATTCCTGCAAGAGAATGAGCCTGCTTGTTAAAAACATAGGCACACTCGTTGGCATTGACGAGAGTGGCCGCACACGTGTTGCCGGCAAGGAGATGAACGATATTGCAACCTTGCAAAATGCCTGGCTGCTGACCGACGGCCGACGCATAAAGGATTACGGCACAATGGACACGCTGCCCGAGGCCGGCGAGGCCGAGATTATCGATGCTCAAGGCGGGTGGTTGTTCCCCTCGTTCTGCGACTCACACACGCACATTGTGTATGCAGGGAGTCGCGAGCAAGAGTTTCTCGACAAGATAAACGGCCTCACATACGAAGAGATAGCCAAGCGAGGAGGAGGTATTCTGAACTCTGCCGACCGCTTGCACGGGACGACCGAAGAGGAACTTTACACACAAGCAATGGAACGCATTAACGAAATTGTAAAAATGGGTACAGGGCTTGTCGAGATAAAGTCGGGATACGGACTAACACTTGAGGACGAACTGAAGATACTGCGTGTCATTCGCCGGATAAGAGAAAATGCGCCACTTGAGGTACGCGCGACATTTCTGGGTGCACACGCTGTCGGACGCGCCTATAAAGGGCGTCAAGCCGAGTATGTGGAACACGTCTGCAACGAAATGATACCGGCTGTCAGCAAAGAAGGCCTTGCCGATTTTGTAGACGTATTCTGCGACAAAGGATTCTTCACCGTCGAGGAGTGTGCAAAGATTATGCAAGCCGGAGGGAAGTTCGGTCTACGCGCAAAGATACACGCCAACGAACTTGCGGTGTCCGGAGGCGTAGAGGTCGGCGTGGAACACGGAGCACTATCGGTCGACCATCTTGAATCAATGGGTGACGAACAGATTGCTGCCCTGCAAGGCAGCGACACTATGCCCACAATGTTGCCCGGTTGCGCATTCTTCCTGGGAATAGGCTACCCGCCCGCCCGCAAGATGATTGATGCAGGGCTCGCTGTTGCGCTCGCATCGGACTACAATCCCGGCACTGCCCCGTCAGGCAATATGCGCTTCGTGGCCTCATTGGCAAGCATAAAAATGAAGATGACACCCGCCGAGGCACTCAACGCCGCTACTCTGAACAGCGCCTGTGCTATGGGCGAGAGCAGAGACTACGGCAGCATAACTCGTGGCAAAGTGGCAAACTTCTACATTACAAAGCCATTGCCGTCGTTAGCCTTTATGCCATACGCCCACCAGACACCGTTAATAGAAACTATAGTACTGAAAGGAAAAAGAGTCTGAGCAGGCCTATAAACCGATAAAAAGCAATGGCATTCTCCACAATGGGCGATTGCCATTGCTTTTTTAGTATTATTCCCCAAAAAAGTATTATCTTCGTGCAATAAACAGCACAAACCGACTATGATTAGAAAATTTCTGCTCTGCACGCTCGCGTGCATCACATTGACAACCGCCACAGCCGATGAGGGAATGTGGCTTCCGAGTCTCATAAAAGAGCGCATCAAAGATATGCGCAAGAAAGGCTTTAAACTAAAAGCCGATGATATTTATTCCGACGACAAGGCATCGTTAAAGGACGCTGTCGTGCAGTTCGGTGGTGGTTGTACGGGCGAGTTTATATCGTCCGAGGGCCTGTTGCTCACTAATCACCATTGCGGCTACGCATCTATTCAGAAGCTCTCATCGGTAGAGCACGACTACCTTACCGACGGATATTGGGCAATGTCACGTAGCGAAGAGCTGCACGTCCCCGGCCTGAAAGTAACACTGCTTGTGAGTATGGAAGATGTTACCGCAAGGATTGCAAACGGAGAGAGCAAGGAGGATATTATAGAAAAAGCGACAAGCGGTAAAGATCTCAAGGCAACAATTGAGTCAATGTACTACGGCAACCAGCAGTATCTGTTTGTGTACCGCACATTCCGCGATATACGCCTTGTAGGAGCACCCCCATCGTCAATAGGCAAATTCGGCGGCGACACCGACAACTGGATCTGGCCGCGTCATACAGGCGATTTTTCCATATTCCGCGTATACGCCAATGCCAACAACGAGCCGGCCGACTACGACGAAAGCAACGTGCCCTACCGCCCTGCCCGACACTTCAAAATTTCGACCAAAGGCATTGATGAAGGCGACTTTACAATGATTTACGGATTCCCCGGAAACACACAGGAGTATATAATTTCCGACGCTGTAATGTACCAAAATCTTGCAAACATAGTAAAAATAGTACTCCGCGACATTCGTCTCGAGATAATTTCCGAGGCGCAGTCGAAAGATGTTGCCACACGCATTGCATACGCCGCCAAGCACGCAAACATTGCCAACGCCTGGAAAAAGTGGCAGGGCGAATGCCTTGGGCTTACACGTCTCGATACATACAACAAGAAAAAAGAGTATGAGGCCGAGTTTAATGCTTGGGCAGCCGACAAGCCTCAATATGCGACACTGCTCGACTCTATGCACGCCGCTTACAACAAGGTCATTCCCCACTATTATGTACGTGAACTCTTCAATGAGAGCATTGCCGGCATAGAGGCTTTCAATTTTGCTCTTTGGTTATATACACAGCAACAGCAGGGCATCAAGCTCACCGCCGACGTACAAGCCAAGGGACGCAACTATTATCTGAAAGATTATAGGGTTGAAATTGACAAGGCTATTGCAAAGAGAATGATTGCTCAATATATAGCCCTTATGCCACAGGAAGGCGATGCACACACAGGTGAGCCGACAATGAACGTTCCAAACTCACAACGCGTTCCGCAACAGCTCACCGACGCAATTGCAAGAAGCGGCAATGTAGAAAAGTTTGTAGAAGATATCTTCACAAACAGCAAGCTGCTTACTGATTACCCTCTGACAAGCGAAGAGATAGCCTCGGACCCTATGGTTCAGCTTGCAAGCTGGTTCAGCGAACACGTAGCCGCCAACCATAAATACAAATACCGTAACCTGAGCAACGTTCCCGAGATTGAAAGATGGTACCGCACCTATATGCAGGCGCTACGCGAATGGGACAAGGAACGCGCATTCTACCCCGATGCAAATTTCACGCTGCGCGTGGCATATGGTACCGTAACCGGTTACGAGAATGCCGATGGCGAATACCACACACCACTCACAACCCTTGACGGCATTATAGCAAAGGACAACCCCGAAATATACGATTACAATATTCCGCAGTCCCTGCGCGACATTTACAAGAATAAAGACTACGGCCGTTGGAGCATTGACAACAATGGCAAGAAAAGCGTGCCTGTGTGTTTCCTTGCGTCGAACCACACATCGGGCGGCAACTCAGGCTCACCGGTGCTGAATGCAAAAGGCGAGCTTATAGGCATTAACTTCGACCGCACCTGGCGCTCTACGATGAGCGATATTGAGTTCGACCCCACAATATGCCGCAACATCTCGGTCGATATTCGTTACGTGCTTTTTGTTGTCGACCGCATAGGAGGTGCTGCATACCTCCTTGACGAGATGGAGATTAAGTAATTCCGCACACCCTTATGGAATACCTCAACGAACTATTCATAGAGCACTCGGCACTGCAAGCGATTGTGGTGCTGTCGCTCATTTCGGCTATAGGATTGATGCTCGGCAAGGCAAAGTTCTTTGGAGTATCATTAGGAGTGACATTTGTCTTTTTCATAGGCATTATTGCCGGACATTACGGTCTTACCATAGACAGCCAGATGCTCTATTATGCCGAGACATTCGGTCTTGTGCTTTTTGTATATGCGCTTGGCTTGCAGGTAGGCCCCGGTTTTTTCAGTTCAATGCGCACCGAGGGGGCGAAGCTTCTGTTGCCCGCAACAGGCGTGCTTCTTGCGGGTACTCTTATGGCAATACTCCTTGGTTACGTCTGCAACGTATCTATGCCCGACATTTCGGGTATACTCTGCGGAGCGACAACCAACACCCCGGCTCTTGCCGCAGCGCAACAGACGCTCAAGCAAATGGGAATTAACAGCAGCGGAGCTGCGCTGGGTTGCGCCCTTACATACCCATTAGGCGTCGTAGGTGTAATATTGGCCATAATATTCCTGAGAAAGTTGTTCGTGCGCCCCGAAGACATACCACAACCAGACAGCAAGCACAATCGTAACGTATTCATCGCAAGCTACCGTATAACCAACCCGGCGGTGTTCGGAAAGACTATCTCCGAGGTCGCCCATTCGGGACACAACCATTTTGTAATTTCACGTATGTGGCACAAAGGACACGTGCTCATACCAATGTCCGACAGAATTCTGCACAAGAACGACATTGTGCTGGTAATAACAAAGCCCGAAGAGACCGAGGCTCTGCGTCTCGTATTCGGTGAGCAGGAGCAGAAGGACTGGAACTCCGAAAATATCGACTGGAACAAGATTGACAGCGAACTTACGTCGCAACGCATACTTGTGACACGTCCGGGGATAAACGGCAAGAAACTATCGTCGTTGCGACTGAGAAACAACTACGGTATAAACATAAGCAGGGTTTACCGTTCCGAGGTTCAATTGTTGGCAACCCCCGACCTTGTGCTGCAGCTTGGCGACCGCCTGACAGTCGTAGGCGAAGCTGCCGACATCAAGCGCGTCGAAGGCATATTAGGCAATGCCGTAAAGAGCCTCAATGAGCCGAATCTCGTATCGGTGTTCGTAGGAATAATTTTGGGACTGATGGTGGGTAGCATTCCCCTCTCGATACCGGGAATATCGCTCCCCGTTAAACTTGGCCTCGCCGGCGGTCCTATTATTGTAGGTATTCTCATTGGCACATTCGGGCCGCGCCTGCATATGATTACATACACCACACAGAGTGCCAATATGATGCTTCGGGCAATTGGACTAAGCCTCTACCTTGCCTGTTTAGGACTTGACGCAGGAGAGCACTTTTTTGAGACTGTAGTACGTCCCGAGGGCGCACTATGGTTGTTACTCGGAGTACTAATCACATTTATACCGGTGACGCTTGCCGGGGTATTTGCTCTGCGAGTGATGAAACTTGATTTTGGTTCCATTGCCGGGCTCCTGTGCGGTTCAATGGCGAACCCTATGGCTCTGAGTTATGCCAACGACATTATCGAAGGTGACAAGCCATCGGTAGCCTATGCAACCGTATATCCGGTGTGTATGTTCCTGAGAGTGATTATAATACAGCTTGTACTGATGCTTTTTATATAATTACAATGGCAAATGTCAAGAGGACAGCAATAGCCGGCGGGTTCTTTATTGAACTGGGCAAAGATATTGAAATATACAGTATCGCCACCGATGGCAGCGGCGCTTTAAGACGCATAGATGACGTACAGGGCACTATACGCCACCTTACCGAGGAAGCCGGTATTGAGCGAGACTACAACCTGAGCTTCAGACAACACGTGGCAAAGCTCATACAACATATTAACAGCGAAGAAAATAAAAAACAATAAACTATGAGATTCAGATTTTTTACTCTTATGCTCCTGTGCGCATTAGGCATACAGGCACAAAGCGACTACATTCACGGACTTTCAGTATGGTTCGACCAGCCTACCACACTCAAGGGACGCAGTGTCTGGTACGGAGGACGTCCCGACCTTTGGGTTGGGCGCGACAAGCCCGAATGGGCCGGTGACGCAGCTCACAACGCCGACCAGGAGTGGGAGTCGCAGTCGTTGCCAATAGGTAACGGCAGCATAGGTGCTAACATTATGGGCTCTTTGGAGGCCGAGCGCATCACACTCAACGAGAAGACCCTGTGGCGCGGCGGTCCTAACACCGAGAAAGGTGCCGAATACTATTGGAACATTAACAAGCAGTCGGCACACCTGCTCGACGACATACGCCAGGCATTCATCGATGGCGACGAAGAAAAAGCCGCAAAGCTCACACGCGAGAATTTCAACAGCACCGCATCGTATGAATATTATGGCGAGAAGCCTTTCCGTTTCGGCAACTTTACCACAATGGGCGAAATATACATTGAAACCGGACACAGTATGGTGGGTCTCGGCGATTACAAGCGCATTCTCTCGCTCGACTCGGCACTTGCTGTTGTAAAATACACCAAGGACGGCGTTGAGTATGAACGTAAATCGTTTGTTTCGTACCCTGCCAATGTGCTGGTAATGAAATTCAGCGCAAGCAAACCCAAAATGCTGAACCTCACATTCAGCTACGCTCCGAACCCGGTGTCCGAAGGCACATTGTATAACGACAGTTACGATGGGTTTATATGGAAAGCAAAGCTCGACAACAACGGTATGCAACACACAGTACGCATTAAGGCTGTCGCAACAGGTGGCTCAACATATACTCATCAGGACGGAAAGATTCAAATAAAGGACGCCGACGAGGTCTGCTTCTATGTCACCGCCGACACCGACTACAAGATAAACTTCGACCCGGACTTCAACGACCCAAAAGCATACGTTGGTGTTAACCCCGACGAGACAACGGCGGCTTGGATAAAAAATGCCGTTGCAAAGGGATACGACGAGCTTTTCAAGGAACACTATGCCGACTATTCGTCACTCTTCAACCGCGTTCAGCTCGACATCAACCCCAACGCCCCCACCACATTCGAATTTCCCGGCGTTGCCAACCTACCCACGCCACAGCGTCTAAAGAGATACCGTACCGGAAAGCCCGACTTTGGGCTTGAACGCCTCTACTTCCAGTTCGGACGCTACCTGCTCATTTCAAGTTCACGTCCCGGAAACCTGCCTGCGAACCTGCAAGGTATGTGGCATAATAATGTCGATGGTCCCTGGCGTGTCGACTACCACAACAACATAAACCTGCAAATGAACTACTGGCCCGCTTGTGCCACCAATCTTGGCGAGTGCGTACTGCCGCTGGTCGATTTTATACGCACACTTATCAAGCCCGGTTCCGTAACCGCACAGTCATACTTTGGTGCTCGAGGCTGGACCGCAAGTATTTCGAGCAACATATTCGGATTCACCGCACCACTCATAAGCCAGGATATGTCGTGGAACTTCAACCCGATGGCAGGCCCCTGGCTGGCAACACACGTGTGGGATTATTACGACTACACCCGCGACAGGAAATTCCTGAAAGAGATTGGTTACGAAATTATCAAGAGCAGCGCTCTTTTCACCGTCGATTACTTGTGGAAGAAAAGTGACGGTACATACACCGCCGCCCCATCGACATCGCCCGAGCACGGCCCCATAGACCAAGGTGCCACATTCGTACACGGTGTTGTACGCGAGATTCTGCTCGACGCCATTGCCGCGAGCGAGGTTCTTGGTGTCGACAGCAAACTACGTAAAGAGTGGAAAAACGTGCTCAACAAGCTCGCTCCCTACAAAATTGGCCGCTACGGACAACTGATGGAGTGGAGCAAGGACATTGACGACCCCAACGACCAACACCGGCACGTCAACCACCTGTTCGGACTTCACCCCGGACACACTATATCACCCGTTACCACTCCTGAACTTGCCGAAGCATCAAAAGTAGTACTTGTGCACCGCGGCGACGGCGCAACAGGCTGGAGTATGGGTTGGAAACTCAATCAATGGGCGCGTCTGCACGATGGTAACCACGCATACACCCTTTTTGGCAATTTGCTGAAGAACGGCACGCTCGATAACCTATGGGACACACACGCACCGTTCCAGATTGACGGCAATTTCGGTGGAACTGCCGGTGTAACAGAGATGCTTATGCAGAGCCATATGGGCTTTATACACCTGCTGCCCGCACTCCCCGACGCTTGGGAAGAGGGCACAATAAAGGGTATATGCGCAAAGGGAGGCTTCAACGTCTCTATATCCTGGAAAGAGGGAGCGTTGCAAGAGGCTGTAATAAAGTCGGACAGCGGCGAACGCTGCACATTGCGTTACGGCAACAGCACATTGGCTTTCAACACTCATAAAGGGGGTATATACAAAGTTACTCTCAAAAATGGCAAATTAAAAAGAGTTAAGTAACAACAGCACCCTACTACAGTATGGCACGACGCAAAAAAAACATAAAGAAAATCAGTCTGAAGGAGCTGCTGATAACCGTCATTATTATACTGATTGCCGGTTGCTGCACTAAATACCTGAATAAAAGACAGGAGCAGCCCGGCGAATTAAGCCACGAACTTGCAATACCGCAGTTCACAAGAGCAACCGAGAGTCAAACTATAGAGCACATCGGATACACAGTGTCGTACAACCAGGGGCTGAGAAACCCCAACTGGGTAGCATACGAGCTAACATCAGAAGAGGTCGATGGCACGGAACCACGCGACGGAGATTTTATACCCGACCCTCTTGTGCGAGGCAAGCAAGCCACAGACGAGGACTACCGCAAGAGCGGGTGGGACCGGGGACATCTTGCACCGGCAGCCGATATGAAGTGGAGCGAACAGGCAATGGAAGAGAGTTTTTATCTGTCAAATATTTCGCCACAGAATAACAATCTCAACCGCGGTGTGTGGAAGTCTATCGAAGAGTTCACGCGAGAAAAAGCCAAAGAGTATGGTAAAGTACTGGTTGTTACCGGCCCTGTATTCAAAAGCGAAAAAGGGCTTGGAAAAATAGGGAAAAACAAGGTAATTATCCCCAACGCTTTTTTCAAGGTGCTGCTTGTAAAGGACGGTGCATACAGAGGTATCGCTTTTTACTGCGAGAATGTAGCCGGAAAGAAAAAATTGCAAGCATACACAATGAGCATAGACGAGATTGAGGAAATTACACACATAGACTTTTTTCACCGCCTGCCCGATGACATTGAAGAGACTGTAGAGAGCAGTTACGAGTGGAACGAGTGGGCTTCTTGAATATTAAGCAGGCATTAACATCTTCGGCCGATAGAGCGCACAATCGTTGTCGGCGTTGCGACAAGCAAACCGACACACTTACCACAAAGAACACTGACAGCCGGGCTGTCAGTGTTTATAACCCCCAGAAACAGCAGGGAGCAGAGTGTGTACGCATTACTCCAGAAGTATCTTCTCGACAGCCTCCTCTAATTGCGGCCTGCCCATCGCCCCTTGCGAAGCTTGAATTCTGCCGTCCATAGGTATAAAAACAAGCGTAGGAATAGAACGCACCCCGAACAAAGCCGACAGTTCTTCCTCCTGTTCCACATTAACCTTGTACACATCGACCTTGCCGGCATACTTAGCCGAAACATCTTCAAGCACAGGGGCAAGCATCTTGCACGGGCCGCACCAATCGGCATAAAAATCAATCAATGCGGGTTTATCGCCAAGAAACTCGAAATTACCGGGATTTTTCTCATAGTCGGCAATCTTTTTTAGAAAGCCCTCTTTTGTCAAATGAATTGTTGCCATAATCTCAGTTGTATTAGTTGTTAATAATAGCGCTAATGCGCCCTGTTGAATGGTATAAAAATAATTATTGACATTAACATCTACGACACACTTTTCAGTAAAAAATGTTAACCGCATCATCTATTTGAGAAAAGCAGAGCAAAGAGACACGCATTATAACAAAGTTGTACATTTAATAATCAATAAATAGAGGGTGCTTTTTTTGATTGTTTGAATAGTTTGGATTATTTTAGCACCAAATATGTAAATTGGGTAAAATTTTAATTCGAACAGATAATTTTATGGGATACAACACCCCTCTTGGTAAAATTTGGCGTTTAATCCGCCGTTATAACCGTTACTTGAAGGTTGGTTTAATATCACTCATTGCACTGGCAATAGCAATGCTTCCCACCGAAGTGTTTGGCATACCGGGACTTAACCCCATTCAGCAACGAGTAATTGCAATTTTCTTCTGGGCTGCCTGTATGTGGATTGTAGAGGCCGTTCCAGCCTGGACCACCTCACTGCTCATTATAGTGATTATGCTACTTACTGTTTCGAACAGCGGTATAGCGCCACTCATCGAAGGGTACGGCAAAAGCGAGCTTATGAGCTACAAGGATATTATGTACACCTTTGCCAACCCAACAGTAATGCTGTTTATGGGCGGGTTTATTCTTGCTCTTGTAGCGTCGAAGTATGGTGTAGACGTCAGTATAGCACGCGCTATGCTCAAGCCATTCGGTTCAAGACCAAACGTGGTACTGTTCGGTTTTATGCTTGTAACGGCAATATTTTCAATGTTCGTGAGCAACACAGCCACAGCAGCAATGATGCTCACTTTCCTTGCCCCCGTGTTGCGTCAACTGCCATCGACCGAAAAAGGCACAGCCGCCCTTGCGCTGGCAATACCAATAGGAGCCAACATCGGAGGCCTCGCAACCCCAATCGGCACACCCCCTAACGGCATTGCTATGCAATATATAAACGGAGAACTTGGATTCGATGTAGACTTCGGCGAGTGGACGCTTATTATGACACCGTTAATGCTCGTCATACTCATAATTTCGTGGGTTATATTACGCATAAGCTACCCGTTTACCTCAAAGAAAGTCAACATAAAGATTGTAGGCGGCGCAAGAAAGGGTTGGAGGACAGTGGTAATATACATCACACTTGCCGTAACTATCTTACTGTGGATGTTTGAAAAAGTCACAGGTATAAATTCATACGTGGTTGCGCTCATACCCATAGGAATCTTCGCAATAACACGAATAATTAAGTCGAACGACCTTAAAGATATTGACTGGGCCTGCCTGTGGATGGTTGCCGGAGGTTTTGCTCTTGGCGAGGGAATGTCGAAGACCGGCCTTGCCGACAATCTTGTAAACGCAATACCCTTTGCCTCCTGGCCGACGCTTGCTGTAATGTTTGGCGGAGGAGTAATATGCTGGTTACTCTCGCAGTTTATTTCAAACTCGGCGGCAACAGCACTAATGGTGCCGTTGATGGTTGCTGTCGGCAAAGGAATGCAAGACTCATTGGCCGAATACGGCGGTATTTGTACAATGCTCATTGGTGTAGCAATGGTAGCATCGTTCGCAATGTCACTGCCCATAAGCACTCCACCCAATGCCATCGCCTACTCTACAGGGCTCATTAAGACAAAGCAGATGTTCACAACTGGCATACTCATTGGCATAATATCAATAATACTCGGTTACGCCCTGATTATTACCGTCGGAAGCACAGGATATTTCGGATAATCAACAACAAACACAAATATGAAAAAGACACTACTGCTTACAGCGCTAATGACACTTTTTATGAACAGTGTGACAGCGCAAGAGAAATTCAGCTTTAAATTGTACGGCTTTGTACGCAACTACGCCTGCTTCGACTCTCGCGAGAGCTACACATCGAACAGCGAACAGTTCTACTATATGCCAAAGGATATTAACCCCGACAGCAAAGGCAACGACATATACGCACAACCCAATATGATGTTGCTGAGCATCACCACCCGATTGGGAGTCAACATCACCGGTCCGGAATTTTTAGGTGCAAAAACATCTGCAAAAATAGAATCGGACTTTGCAGGCTTCGGCACAAGCAACACCGTGCTTCGCATACGTCAGGCATACGCAAAGATGGACTGGGAAAGAAACTCTGTGCTATTGGGACAAGCCTGGCACCCTATGATGGGCGATATGATGCCCGATGTATTCTCGCTCGAGACCGGAGCACCGTTTACCCCATTCAGCCGCACCCCTCAGTTGCGCTACGACTACAAGAACAGCGGCTTTACACTTACCGCAACAGCCCTGTACCAATATCAGTACACATCGTACGGCCCCGATAAAGACGGAAAAAACACAGGATCGTTCGATTATGCCCGCAATGCGGTAATTCCAGAGTTGTACTTCCAGCTTATGTACAAAAAGGGCGGTTTCCTGATTGGTGCCGGTGTAGACCTTCTCACCCTAAAGCCCCGCCAGCAGTACGAATTTACCACCCAGGAACCCGTGCTTGACGATAGCGGCAACCCCACATATGGAACAGACGGCGCGCAGATTTTTAAAGATGTCAAAAACAAATACAAATGCAACGACGAATTTGTAGTGAGCATCACCCCCACACTCTTTGCACAATACAAGAGCGACCGTTGGGGCATAAAAGGACGTGTAACATACGCACAGAATGCGGCACACCTCAGTATGATAAGCGGTTACGCCATCACCGAGATTGACGACACCGGCAAACAGCAATATGGCACTCTCAACAGCGTTGCAGGCTGGGTGGACGTAACCTACAAACAGCCATTAAAAAGAGGATTCCTCACATTCTGCTGCTTCGCAGGCTATACAAAGAATCTCGGCTGCGACGCCGACATTGTCCAGGGGAAACCCATTTATATGCGCGGTCAGGAGAATATGGACAATATGTGGCGTGTAGCACCAAGCATACTATACACACACAATGCAATGTCCATAGGTGTGGAGTACAACCCCACTACAGTGGCATACGGTACCCCCGACAAGCGTTACAAGATGAGCGACACGCACAACGTCACCAACCACCGCGTATGTGCAATGTTAAGATATAACTTTTAATATTAAATAAAGATGAACAAGAAGATTCTAACATTAGGGCTTATGCTGTTTGCCGCATTGGGAGCTACAGCACAGGTAAGCCTTGTCAACCCTGTACCCCAAGAGGTTACAGTAGCACAAGAGAATTCATTATTCGAAATTCCGGCAGAGTGGTGCATTAACGCCCCTGCAAAGTACATTAACAGTTACATTGGCGATGCGCTTCAGGCAGCACAGCCCATACAGACACCGGATGCTGTATTCACGCTAACATTCGGATTGCGCGGCGACAAGAATGTTAAGAAATTCAATAAATTTATTCCACGCAAAAGCGAGGGTTACTACCTTAAAATAACTCCAAACGAGATTGTCATCGCCGGTAACGACGAAAAAGGCCTTTTCTACGGAGTGCAGACCCTGTTAGGAATTATGCAGAACGGAATGCTTGAGGAGTGCGCCATTAAAGACTGGCCCGACGTTCCGTTCCGAGGCACTGTCGAAGGATTCTACGGCACCCCCTGGAGTCACTCGGCACGCATCAGCCAGTTGCAGTTCTACGGTCGCAACAAGATGAACGTCTACATTTATGGTCCCAAGGATGACCCCTGGCACCGCGACAAGTGGCGTGAGCCATACCCCGAGGTCGAAGCAGCCCGCATTGCAGAGCTTGTAAACGTAGCCAAGCAAAATGGCGTGAACTTCTATTGGGCCATACACCCGGGCGTGGACATTAAATGGAACAACGAGGACCGCGACCACCTTATGGCAAAGCTCGAAGTTATGTACGAACTTGGAGTACGCTCGTTCGCCGTATTCTTCGACGACATCTGGGGCGAGGGCGCACAAGCCGACAAACAAGCAGCCTTGCTCAACTATATCGACAACAACTTTGTACGAGTAAAGAAAGACGTTGCTCCACTCATTCTTTGCCCCACCGAATATAATAAAGGCTGGGCAAACGAAGAGAAAGGCTATCTGCGCACACTCGGCAAGAACCTCAACAAAGGCATCGAGGTTATGTGGACCGGTAACTCAGTGGTAGCCTGCATCGACAAACCCACAATGGAGTGGATTAACGAGCGCATACAACGTAAGGGCTATATTTGGCTGAATTTCCCCGTAAACGACTTTGTACGCGACCACATTCTTATGGGTCCTGCATACGGAAACGGATTAGACATTGCCACAGACGTTTCGGGCTTTGTAAGCAACCCTATGGAGTATGCCGAGACATCGAAGATATCGCTCTACGGCATTGCCGACTACTGCTGGAATATGGAGGCTTATGACTACAAAGCCAACTGGGAAAAGAGCCTTCAGAATATACTCCCCGAGAACTATGAAGCACTGCGCACATTCGCACTCTACAATAAAGACCTCGGTCCCAACGGTCACGGATTCCGTCGCGAAGAGGGCGAAGAACTCCGCGAGACAGCCGAGAAAGCATTGACAGGAGATATGTACGCAACAGCAATGATTAACAACGCTTGCTTCGAGTTGAACATTGCCTGCGACATTTTGCTCAACGACAACAGCAACCCGGAACTTATACACGAGCTGCGCCCCTGGCTCATTCAAGGCAAGCACCTTGCGACATACGGAAGCGCAGTGTGCACAATGCTAATGTTCTCCGAGATGAAGGACAACGTCAGCGCAGCAAGCAAATTCCTTACCTTCGAGAACCTCTACAAGCAAGCACGTTCATTACAGAAGCAGATGTTCGACTTTGAGAACAACAAAGCTATGCGTCACCCCTATCAGATTGGAACAAAATTAGGAACAAAGGTTCTGTTGCCTACTTTGAACAAGATTTTCGCAATAGCAACCGAAAAATACAATGCCAACCGTGGTACAAACTTAGACACAACAGCCGAATACAACCCATTCAAGCTGTCATCTACCGTAACCCAATTGGCACTGCTTCCCGTTAAGCTCAATGGAGACGTAGTAGAGATTACCCCAGCGCTTGAAGTCATCAACTGGCAGGCCGATGGCGAGCTTCTGCTCGAGAGTGACACCCCAATCACATTCCAGGGAATGGACTTTAACTTCGGTGTCAACGGCGTGGCAAAGAACTTCAGCCTCGAGTTGTTCGTCGACGGCGTTTGGAAAGAAGTTTCACTGTTGCACTACAGCGATAACGACCCTGTTATACACACAGGCAACGAGTTAGGCGGAATGACAGCAACCAAGCTACGCATCACCAACAAGAGCGGCGAGGAGCAGAATGTCTACTTCAGAAGTTTCCGCTTTGTAAGAAGATAACAACCTTTCTCCTATAAAAAACAACGAGCATTTGATCTGACCCCAAGAAATTGGACGGATTAATAAAAAGTTTTATTGGTAAAGAGTTCGGTATTGCACCGGACTCTTTCCTTTTAGTCTCAGTTTGATTCTATCATTGTTGTAGTAGTGGATATACCTCTTCAGTTCCT
>JAZRFF010000039.1:0-55629 GCA_045661225.1 Bacteroidaceae bacterium
TTCTCCCAAGTATTCTTGGCAACGGTCCATACGTTCTTTCTTGCACCAAAGTAACCTCTGGTCAAACCTAAAATTTTCTTTCTTCTTGCTCTTGAAGCAACGTGATTTACTGATCTTGGCATAGTTTTAAATTCTTTTGAATGTTAGCGTCGCGGTTTGCGAACTTTTATGCTAATACATTCGGTTAATACTACAATACTTAACGCAATGACAACAATTCCTTAACACTCTTAACATTAGCAGCATCGAGAGTTGTAAAGTGTACAAGGTTTCTCTTCTGCTTCTTTGTCTTCTTTGTCAGAATGTGACTGTGATAAGCATGCTTTCTCTTGATTTTACCTGTTCCGGTAAGAGCGAATCTTTTTTTGGCACCGGAGTTAGTCTTAACTTTTGGCATTTTTTTTAAAAAATTATTAGTTAACAAATATCGGCAGCGTACTATACAACGCTACGCGCTTTTTTTATCATTCTTCATCAGCTTCGGCCGGCTTCTGCGGCTTTGCAGGCTTCTCTTTCTTGGGCGCTGCAGCCTTTTTAGCCGATAGCATTATTGTCATACGCTTTCCTTCGAGCACCGGCATTGAATCGACTTTGCCATACTCCTCAAGGTCCTTGGCGAAACGCAACAAAAGAATCTCGCCCTGCTCCTTGAACAGAATTGAACGTCCTTTAAAGAACACGTATGCCTTAACTTTGTCGCCGTCCTGCAAGAAACTTATCGCGTGCTTGAGCTTGAAGTTATAATCGTGTTCGTCGGTCTGTGGACCGAAACGTATCTCCTTAACGTCAATCTTCACCTGCTTGGCTTTTTGCTCTTTCTGGCGTTTTTTCATCTGGTAGAGGAACTTTGAATACTCAATCAGACGGCAAACAGGAGGGTTGGCTGTTGGAGAAATCTCTACAAGGTCCAATTCTTTCTCTTCGGCAAGGGCAAGGGCCTTGTGCAAAGGCATCACCATCGACTCAACGTCGTCGCCTACTATGCGCACTTCATTGGCGCGAATCTGTTCGTTTACACGATACTGGTTCTTCAGGTTGTCGTTCTTCATTAAATATTATATAAGTTCCTTCTTTTTCGCCCGCTATGCGGACATAACTTTTCAAAATCGGTTGCAAATTTATCACTTATTTATCACATTACGAAGAAGATTGACTTTTTTTTTCACATCGAGCAGAAAAAAAACATCATCAAAAGCCATCGTTGCAACAGCAAACCTTTTAAAACTCGCAGAAGCGGCACCCCTGCCCGCGCCACGTGCAAGCGAAATTCCGCAACAGAAAGAAAAAGAGGCTCTGCATCGCTAAAAATATAAAAAGGAACAGAGAGACCGCCGCCTCCCTGTTCCGCTATACTCAAAAAGCACTATTATTCTGCAACAACAGTTTCTTTACGTATTCTGCGTGTGCGAATCTCCTCACAAATCTCGGCCACGAACTGTGCAACAGGCTTCACGCCCTCATCGCCCGCGAAACGGCTGCGCACTGCAACTGTACGGTTCTCCTCTTCCTGCTGACCAAGCACAAGCATATAAGGAACACGATTGTTACGCGCCTCTCGTATCTTGTAACCGATTTTTTCGGAACGATTGTCAACGTGTACAAGAACACCGTTCTTCTTCAGTTCCGCAGCAACCTCGTATGCGTAATCGCCGTATTTTTCCGATATTGGCAATATGCGCACCTGCTCGGGGGCAAGCCAAGTGGGGAATTTACCCTCGTACTTCTCGATGAGCCAAGCAAGAGTACGCTCGTAGCAGCCCATACTTGTACGATGGATAATATAAGGACGCACCTTTTCGCCATTCTGGTCAACGTAGTACATATCGAACTGCGCCGCAAGAAGAGCGTCCCACTGAACAGTAATCATAGTATCCTCTTTGCCGTAAACATTTTTAGCGTTAATGTCCACTTTAGGACCATAGAATGCTGCACCGCCGGTCTCCTCGACGAACGGAATTTCAAGTTCTACAAGCATCTGACGAATGTGCTGCTGTGTCTCTTCCCAGACCTCAGCCTCGCCAATGTACTTAGCACGATTGTTGGGGTCCCACTTTGCAAGAACGTATGTGACGTCATTCTGCAAGCCCAGCGTCTCCATCACGTGCTTTGCAAGGGCAAGACAGTTCTTGAACTCCTCAACCATTTGGTCGGGACGTACAATAAGGTGTCCCTCGCTGATGGTAAACTGACGCACGCGGGTAAGACCGTGCATCTCGCCGGAATCCTCGTTGCGGAAGAGTGTCGATGTCTCGCTGTAGCGCAATGGCAGGTCGCGATAAGAGTGGTGCGACGACTTATAGACGTAATACTGGAACGGACAAGTCATCGGACGCAGAGCAAACACCTCTTTGTCATTTTCTTCATCGCCAAGAACAAACATACCCTCTTTGTAGTGGTCCCAGTGACCCGAGATTTTATAAAGGTCGCTCTTCGCCATCAAAGGAGTCTTTGTGCGTACATAACCCCATTCGTTATCCTCAAGGTCCTCAATCCAGCGCTGGAGTGTCTGCACAATCTTTGCACCCTTTGGAAGCAGCAAAGGCAATCCCTGACCAATTACGTCAACCGTTGTAAAGAGTTCCATTTCGCGACCAATCTTGTTGTGGTCGATATTTTTAATATGTTCAAGGTGTGCAAGATAAGCCTCGCACTCCTCTTTTGTAAAGAATGCCGTTCCGTAGATACGTGACAGCGACGCATTATTCTTGTCGCCGCGCCAGTAGGCCGTAGAGGTCGAAAGGAGCTTGAAGCCTTTTATCAGGCGGGTATTAAGCAGGTGCGGACCCATACAAAGGTCGGCAAAATCGTCCTGTGAATAGATTGTTATTCTGTCATCGCCGGGAATAGCATCGATAAGTTCGAGTTTGTAAGGCTCGCCCTTTGCCTTCATCATAGCCACAGCCTCTTCGCGAGTAACAACCTGACGCTCTATACGGGGGCTTGACTTAATAATCTTCTTCATCTCTTTTTCTATTGCCTCAAGATTCTCCTTTGTAAAAGGAGCGCACTCAAAGTCATAGAAAAAGCCGGTCTCTGTAGCCGGACCGATGGTAAGCTTAGCCTCGGGGAAGAGATGCTTCACAGCCTCGGCCATAATGTGGGTTGTAGTGTGACGCAACACCATAAGCGCCTCCTTTGAGTCAAGGCCCACAAGTTCAGCCTCAACACCATCAGCAGGAACATCACGAAGATCAATAACCTCGTCGCCAACTTTTGCAGCCACATAACTGCTCAGAAGTTTAGGATCGACCGACGACAATATTTCAATGTACGACTTACCCTCTGCGGCAAATTCACGTACATCGCCATTGAATGAAATTTTTATCATATACTCTTTATTTTAATTTATTACTACTTAAGTAAAAGGGCACAGCCCATATTAGAGTGCGAAGATAAGAAAAAAAGAGAAAAGCGACAATAGCATACTGCGCTTTTTTACCTTAAAGAACATACAATAAGCTAACGGCAATTTACTTTTGGGCATTCACAAGGGCGAGAAAGCCCAAAGCCAGCTGCCCGCCGGCACCCAAAGGGAGGAGAAACACCCCCAAAGAGACATTATCAACGTCCTTTATTCTGGAAACGTTTTATTAAGCTATAAGCCTTAAACAAGCCCAGCTCGCCCGCCTTGCTCAGGTCGGCAAGCCCCTCTTCGCTGTTACCCGTATATATTCTTGCAAGACCGCGATTGAAATAAGCTTCGGCAAAGCGTGCATCAACCTCAATGGCCTTGGTATAATCGACTATCGCCGACTTAAAATCGCTCAGTTTGGCCGAAGCATTGCCACGATTAAAATAAGCGTGTGCAAAGTCGGGCTCAAGCGCAACGACTTTATCAAGGTCCTCTTTTACAAGCCGATAGTCGAGATCGGGAAGGCCTGCATCGTGCTTAAGCATTAACCCACCCTCGTTTGCACTGTTCATTGAATCGGCCTCCAAAAGTTTATAGCGCACAAAGGCACGCACAAAGTACAACACCCACGAAGCAGGCTCGGCCTCGACCGCCGCATCAAGGTCGCGCATCGCCTCTTGAAGGTCCTGTACAAGATAGTAATCAATAGCGCGCGCCATCAGGCAACGAGCCTCACCCGGAGATTCCGCAATAGCTTTGGAATTAACGTCAATGCTCGCAAAATGCCTCTTCACTTCGTGCTCGGCAAGGGCGCGTTCATCGTTCGAGAGCAGCAACGAACGTCCGCCCGTATTGTCGTTCATATCCTCGAGAGGCTTATAAAAATGCATACCCTCCTCCATCTCCGAGGCCGCCACATAATATGTAAGTACGAAAATAGGTTCAAGCTCTACATATACATTCCTGTTCTGAACCTTGCCACGATACTCGGTTGTATAGTTCTTACCGCCCGAAACGTCCGAAGATATCATCTTATTATAGTTACGGACATTCTCGTCGGAGCGTTTGCGAGTCTTGTCGTTGTCGGCCGAATACTCCTCGACCTTATCCTTGCCACCGCCCACGTACATATCGTACTGACGACGCAAAAGCAGTTCCTCGTCGGCCGCAGCACCCTTTTCATCGCCACTCTTACGACGTGCCGATGCTCGGCACTGATAAGCATACTCAAAATTCGGATAATCGCGCAAGACTATCGAGTAATCATCTATTGCTCCTGCATAATCGCCAACCTTTTCGCGCAACAGCGCACGGTTAAAGCGCGCCAGAGTGTTATCGGGGTCAACCCCCAGCACCCAGTCAAAATCCTCGATTGCACGATTGTCGTCACCGACCTCCATACGCAGAATTCCGCGATTATAGTGCGCCACAAAGCTCGACGGTTCCACATAGAGCGCCGTTTCATAATCCTCCATCGCACCACGAAAATCCTGTCGGTGATAGCGCACAAGCGCGCGAGTCACATAGCTTGCCGCACGGTTGGGCATAAGGTCTATAGCCTTATCCAAATCCTTCTCGGCAGCGTCATAGTCCCCGACAACAGAATTCACCACAGCTCGCGCATCATAAACCTCGGGCGAATATTTATCGCAGAGCACAGCCTGTTCGGCCATTCTTTGCGCAGTAACAGTATCCTCCATATTCAGCGCGACCTGCGTGCGCATAATATAGGCCGCGCTGTTGCGCGGAGCAAACAACAGAAACGAGTCGACAACCTCGGCAGCCCTCGCCCACTCCTCGCGCTGCATAGTGACAGCACTGATATTCTGCCACAGGTCGCTATTCTGCGGGTTAAAGCGTAAGGCACGACGAAAATCCTGCTCGGCAAGCAACAGGCTATCGCTGTTGGCACGACAAAGCCCGCGCAACTGATAGCAACGCGAAATATAAGGATTTTTTTCTATTGCAATATCCAGGTCCTGCTCGGCACCCTTATAATCCTCGAGATTGAATTTCGCAAGCGCCCTAAAGAAATACGGCTCGTGCAAAAAGGGCTTTGCGTCAATAACCTGATTAAAATATTGAATCGAGAGCACATAATCCTCGAAATAGAGCGCATTACGCCCTATTTCCATCACTCGCGTCGTGTTCAGTTGCGCGCCACACAGTAACGGTAGCACAAAAAGCGTGAGTGAGAGTATGCCTCTCAGCAACCTCATCGAAGCACACGTTTGGTCTTATAAGCACAGCTCACCCTGCCCTTAACAAGGTTGCCAAGCTTATTCTTGTTCATCTGTCGGCGAAGCATCGATATGCGGTCGGCAAAGACCTTACCCTCAAGATGGTCAAATTCGTGCTGCATCACACGTGCCAGGAAGCCTTCGACCCACTCATCGTGCTCCACGAAATTCTCATCAAAATATTTAACGTGTATGCGTGAGGGACGGGTAACCTTCTCGTGTATTCCCGGCAAACTCAAACAGCCCTCCTCCATAGACTCAGTCTCTTCGGAAGTCTCAAGAATGTGAGCGTTGATGTAAACTCGGTTAAAGCCCTTAAATTCAGGATAATCATCGGACAACACATCAAGGTCTACAACCACAAGGCGTATTGCAAGACCAATTTGAGGCGCAGCAAGACCAATGCCCTCGGCCTGATGCATTGTTTCGAACATATTATCAATAAGAGATTTAAGTTCGGGATAGTCGGGAGTAATATCCTCGGCAACCTTACGCAGTACGGGCTGACCGTACAGATAAATAGGTAGTATCATAGTTATAAAATTTGTATTCGTTTGCTTTCCATATAGGATTGCAGAATTATTGTCGCGCTTACCTCATCGACAAGCTCTTTGTTACGACGTGCCATTTTTTTTATGCCCGCCTCTATTATTGTTCTTTGCGCAAGCACCGACGTAAAGCGCTCGTCGTGAAACTCAACGGGAATTTCAGGCAACAGTTTACGCAGACGATTCACGAAAGGCGTTATTCGACACATATTCTCGGAGGGTTCGTTATTCATCTGTTTAGGCAACCCCACTATTATACGTTCAACAGGTTCACGACGCACATAATCGAGCAAAAAATCGACTAACCCGGGTGTTGCCACCGTCGTCAGGCCACCGGCTATTATCTGCATCTCGTCCGAGACCGCGATACCGGTTCTTTTCTTTCCGTAATCTATTGCTAAAAGTCGCGCCATACACTAATTACATTTCAAAGCGCGAAGATAGTGATTTTTAACGGAACGCGCCGAACCGTTAAGCAAAAAAAATCATAAACAAGCAAAAAGAGAGGCCGCCAACACAGGCGGCCCCATCTGTTATTCTGTAAAAATTCAACGTTTCATTGCCCTGTAGGACGAATAGCCATACAGTGCCACTACGACAAAGCAGAAAAGCGGCAGCACAAACGACACATTTACCGCAGGCATACCAAAGAGCACATCCTGGTCAATTACGGCTCCCTGCAAAGGAGGCATAAGCGCACCACCCACAATAGCCATCACAAGAAAAGCCGCGCCAAGCGCCGTATCCTCTTCCTTGACATTCTCAAGCGCAATACCATAAATAGTCGGGAACATAAGCGACATAAAGAAACTTATTGCCACAAGGCAATAAAGCCCTCCCATTCCCACAATGAATATAGTACCAATGCTTGCCGCTACTGCACCGCAACCGAAAAGCGCGAGCAACAAACGCGAATTAAGGAAACGCATAAGATAAGTAGTTATAAAACGGCTGCAAAGGAACATTCCCATTGCGCATATATTATAGTTCTGCGCCGTAGCCTTGTCAATACCGAGATTATCGGCATACTGTATGATAAAAGTCCACACCATTATCTGCGCAGCAACGTAGAACACCTGCGCCAGCACGCCGTTACGATAGTTTCTGTTACGCCACAGGCGACCAAGGGTGATTTTATTGCTGACCCTTGCGACATTGCCCTGCACGTTAGGAATCTTTGTAAACAGGAAAACCACAAGAACAGCAAGCACCACAAGGCCTATAGCCACATAAGGATTACGTATCACAGCAAGGTCGTGCAAACGTATATCGGCTTTTTCGGCAACGCTCAAACCGTGATACAACACTTCGCCGGCCGCGTCACGCTTGTCGGACAACAGTTGCGGAAGAACAATAAGCGACGCCACAGCCATACCCGAGAGCGAGCCCATAGGGTTGAACGACTGCGCAAGGTTAAGACGTCGCGTCGAAGTCTCCTTCGTACCCAGCGAGAGGATAAGCGGGTTTGCGGTAGTTTCAAGAAACGCAAGCCCGAAGGTCAGAATATACAGCGACACACAGAAGAACGAGAATGCCTGATAGTGTGCAGCAGGTATAAAAAGGAACGCACCCACAGCATACAGCGCAAGGCCAAGCACTATACCGCTCTTATAGCTGTAACGACGTATAAAAAGCGCAGCCGGAACAGCCATAGTGGCATACCCGCCATAAAAAGCGAACTGCACAAGAGACGCTTCGGCGGCAGGCAGTTCCATCAAAGTCTGGAAGGCAGCCACCATAGGGTTGGTAATATCGTTTGCAAAGCCCCACAAGGCGAACAACGACGTTACAAGCACAAAAGGCAACAGATAACGCCTCTCGACCAGCTTTGGTTTTCCGGTTATTTTTTCACTCATATTAAAATTCTTATTTAAAATTATCATTCATAAAGATGAAAAATCCTTTCCATCATACGCCACTTCTCGTTGGACGAAGCCCCCGGCACCGCCTGTTGAAATTCCGACATATAATCCTCCCACTCCTGTTGGCGTGGCAATGTCGAAAGACGCGCCATAGCACTCTCCCACTCAAAGTCAAGCGGAGCCTCGACAATCATAAACAAGCGGGTATCGAGTAAATAAATCTCCATCTCAAGAACGCCGACCTCTTTTATGCCCCACAGAATCTCGCTCCACGCCTCGCCCTCGCTGTGCCGACGACGATATTCGGCAATAAGTTCAGGACTATCCTTAAGGTCAAGCGTCTGACAAAATCTCTTTACCGGCCCTGAGTACTCTTTAACCCTGTAGCCGTCTGTTATTTTCTGTTCCATTAAAAACACGAACCGCAACAATGCGGTAATATTTAAAAAATCAATTACTTATACACCGGTCCGTAGTTACTGCAAGCACGATAGTCAGCCCCCTCTTTGTCCATACCAAAGGCATTCCAGGCAGCCGGACGGAAAATTTTCTCCTCGGGCACATTATGCATACACACAGGAATGCGCAGCATAGACGCAAGGGTTATCAGGTCGGCTCCAATGTGTCCGTAACTTATTGCACCGTGGTTAGCACCCCAGTTGTTCATCACCGAATAAACGTCCTTAAACGGAGCTTTATCGCACAAACGAGGTACGAACCAGGTTGTGGGCCACGTCGGGTCGGTGCGCATATTAAGCACATTGTGAATGTCGGGCTCAACGTCAGCCGTCCAACCCTCGGCTATCTGAAGCACCGGGCCAAGACCTTTCACAAGGTTCAGACGACTCATTGTCACCGGCATACCCCCTTTCGAGAGGAAATTCGACGAATAGCCTCCGCCTCTGAAATAATCACGGTCGGCAGGCAGCCAGTTGGTGTTTTTAAGGCACGCCTCGACGTCAGCGTCGGTCATTTCCCAGCAAGGCTTCATACAAGGCTCTCCGGCCGCATTCACGCTTGCACCGGTAGCATCGAGCGTCGTTGCGCCCGAGTTTATGAGGTGTATCATTCCACCCGCAGCAATGCCTGAAAGTTCCTTACCCGTCACGCGTTTCACAGCCTCGGGGCTCCAATATGTGCGCACGTCCGAGAACATCTGACCGCAACCCGTAAGCAGCTTGCCAAAGAGCATAGCCACTCCATTGCAAGCGTCATTTTCGGTTGCAAGAACATAAGCCTCACGTATTCCGTTCCAGTCGAAAGTGCTGCAAAGAAGCGCCTCGGTAAAGTCGCCATTCGGTTTCCAGTCGGTCCACTGGCGCTGCCCTTGGAAACCTGCGGCAATAGCATTGTAACCAATAGCCTCCTCTTTAAATCCCATTTCGCGCAATTTGGGGTTACCCAACATAAGGTCGCGCACAATGATTGTCATTTTCACAACAAACTCCCAGTCAGCGTCTTTTCCGGCACGGTCTTTCTGCTTTTCGGGGCGATTTTTATCCCAGCCCTCATTTACCTTACAATATTTTTCGGTCCAGGCCATAGCCTTGGCATACTCCTCGTGGTCGTAAATACCCTCTTCCATACGACGCAGAATCTCAGTCTCATCGACACTCTCGTTGCGCATACCCAAATACTCCTGAAAGAAGTTCTGGTCGACTATGCTGCCGGCGATACCCATACACTGGCTGCCCACCGACAGATAGCTCTCGCCACGCATCTGTGCCACTGCCACTGCCGCACGCGCCCAACGAAGAATTTTCTCGGCAACATCGGCAGGAATAGTATTGTCGTCAAGGTCCTGAACATCGTGACCATAGATACCAAATGCCGGCAACCCCTTCTGCGCGTGTCCGGCAAGCACCGCTGCAAGATAGACAGCACCCGGACGCTCGGTTCCATTAAAACCCCACACAGCCTTCGGCCAATGAGGGTGCATATCCATAGTCTCGGAACCGTAGCACCAGCAAGAAGTAACAGAGATTGTAGCACCTACATTCTCACGTTCGAACTTTGCAGCACAAGCGGCACTCTCGGCCACGCGTCCAATAGTACCATCGGCTATAACACACTCCACAGGCTTTCCATCGGCATATCTGACATTTGTCGAGATAAGGTCAGCCACCGCCCTTGCAAGGTTCATAGTCTTATCCTCGAGACTCTCCCGCACACCACCCTGACGGCCATCAATAGTGGGACGAATTCCGATTTTAGGATATTTGCTCATATTATTGTAGTTTTATGGTTAGTTTTTTCGACTACAATTATAAACATTTTTTTTCATTTTACACCCCAAATTCTGTTTTTTATTACAAAAAAGGCCCCGCCGCAGCGGAGCCTTATAATTGCAATTTCTATGTTTATTCATTGTAGAGCAGCCAAGCCTTCTGGAAGTCCGCATTATTGGGGTGGTCAGCCTTGAACTGCGCACGAAACTGAGCAGCCTCGCTCTTGCTGTCATAAGAAGCACAAACAACGCGGTACATATTTCTTTCGGGGTTATACACAATTATAGCATTGTAGCCCTCATCTATCAGTTCGGCACGAACCTTCTCGGCACCGGCCTTAACACCAAAACTGCCACAAACAACGCTGAAAGCTTTCAAAGAGCCTTCACCGCCCTCGGAGAGAACAACCTTCTCGGTACGATAGCTCTCGTCAACCGCAAGAGCCGACTTTGTGTTAGACACAACCGGTGCAATCTCCACAGCCTCGCTCTGCTGGCTCTGTCCTTGAGCAGCCTCGCTACGAGCCTCGTCGTAAGCAGTCTTGTAAAGGCTGTCCTTTGACTTACACGAAGTAAAAACAAATGCCGAGCAAACAGCTACAGCAATAAAAAACATTTTTTTCATAGTTGGTATAATTATTTATTTCTTATGCAATATCTTCTGCAAAAATACAAATAAAAGAGCACAACATCAACTTTTAAGTTCCTTATTTGACAAAAAATCAGCCGTCGCTCAATTTTTTAATATACTTTAGTAAAACAACAACAATAATTAAAATATCTTTGCAATATAATTCAAACACGAAAGAGATGAAAAAAACATTTCTACTACTATTTTTTACCGTTGCACTTACAGCGTGTTCAACCACCCGAAAGGCAACACAGGCAGCCCCTCTTGTCCAGAACGAGATTGCTTATAACGACTGCTTCACAGGAAGAACAATGCGTTACGACTTTCGCCACGCAGGCAACAGCGAGCACGAATACTACCTGTTCGACCGCGTCATACGCGAAGGCGTGTGGGCAGGCTCCACCACAAGCCTTGTAAACCCCTTCGATTACGGCGAACAGCACTTCAGAATCATCGACAATGCCACAGGCAAGGTTATATACAAAAACAACTACTGCACACTCTTCAACGAGTGGCAAACAACCCCCGAGGCCGAGAGTATCGAGCGCTCATTCGCCGAGGGTGTTATTTTCCCTGAACCCAAGAACGATTTTACAATAGAAATTTACGCACGCAACAAGAAAAGCAAGGTTTGGGAAAAGAAACACACCCACAGCATAAAGGTCGGCGATATGAACATATACCCCGGCAGCACTCCACACGAAGGCATCGACATACACATTGGCGGAGATATTGCACACAGTCTCGACATTGTGCTTCTGCCCGATGGCTTTACAGCCGATGAGAAAGAGAAATTCATTGAATCCTGCAATATGTGGCGCGACGCCCTTTTCAGCTACTCCCCATTCACACAGAACAAGCACCGCATAAACATTCGTGCAGTGTGGGCACCTTCACAAGAGAGCGGAATAAGCAACCCCGGCACAGGAGAGTGGCACAACAGCCTTTTGGGCGTTCGCTTCTACACATTCAACAGCGAGCGTTACCAAATGACCGAACATTTCCAGACCGTGCGTGACGTAGCATCATCTGTACCATACGAAGGAATATTCATTCTCACGAACAGCGACAAGTACGGTGGTGGCGGAATATACAATTTCTACGGCCTTGGTTCGGCCGGAAAGACAGGCAGGACCGGCGAAGTCTACGTACACGAATTCGGTCACTCGCTTATGGGGCTGGGCGACGAATATATTGAGATTGGAAACACTGTAAGCGCACTCTACCCCGAGGGTGTAGAACCTTGGGAAGCGAACCTCACACGCTTTGTCAACTTCAACGGCAAGTGGGAAAAGATGATAGCCAAGGAGACCCCCATTCCGACACCACACACAGAGGGCAGCACCGAAAAAGAGTGGAAGATTGGCGCATACGAAGGCGGAGGCTACCTTGAAAAAGGCGTATTCCGAGGCTGGCCTGAATGTATGATGAAAGCGCTCACCGACTTCTGTCCCATCTGCCAAGAGGCCATTATCCGCTACCTCGATTATATTTGCAAATAAGGCCATACATAAAAAAACCTTCAACCGCGCGCGGTTGGAGGTTTTTTTATGTAGCACAGACCTGCAATCATTCGCAGTAAGGAATCTCGGTAACACGCCCCGTACTCTCGGTAAACAAGATTGGGTATCCCTCATCGTCAAGTTGCCAGTCACCTTCTACGTAAACAGGGTTTTTATTCCCATCGTAACGAAGATTACCTTCTGAATCCCTTGCCAAACGGTCAGAAGGCAGGTTTCTGCTTGTCACGCCGAACATTCCAAACGCGCCAAGCTGGAACGGCGCATAAGTACCGGGCGAGTAACCCGGTATTGCGCTCTCAACGCCCCAATAACCGAAATAAGCCGAAAAATCGAAATTCGTATTATTTCTTATACTGCTGTAACTGTAGTCATTGCTATAGTCGAGAAGCACCTTTTCAACCTCACCATCGGCAGTACTCTCAAGACCATATTTTACAAACCCGGCAACATTACCCGATTCAGCGTTCACAAAAATTCTTAAACCACCGTCGGCATTAGCCTCTACCAAACGAGACGACGAGTAGTCAAGCGTGAGCGTCTGAAAATACTTCAAATGGCCATTATCGTTAAATTCTCCACGATACACACCCGAGGTTTTCCAGTTTCTGTCAGAATCATCAGGGAATATATGTGTCTGCGAATATTCAACTTTCAGATTCTCATTATCATAATAATAATTAGCCTGCGAAGTTATATTGTCACGAAAATATATCGTGCGCTCATCAAATTTCTCCTCGGCATAATGTACCATTGTTGAGTTTATCTGCTTTATGCGGTCCTGAGCATCGTACACAAAATTATGCACACGCGAATAGAGCCTGCCGTCGATTGTCTCATAGGTTTTTACCTGAGCCACTTTACGGGCCGCAGCAATAGGTTCGTATGGAGTGATAGCCGTGTCAGCGTTATAATTGTCCTCTTCGCTGCAACCAACAAAGAGAAGCGCACACAGCGACACCACAAAAAGGTATAAAAAGTTCTTCATAGCTGTAAATTCTTATTTCGACTGCGAATATAACTATTTTCACAGATAACGACCAAATAAAAACTCTTAATTAAGCCTTTAAAACAAGAAGAGGCGTTTTTTTGTTGCAATAGTATAAAAACCGCAATATTATGGCATTCATAGACTATTACAAGATATTAGATGTCGACAAAAACGCCTCACAGGAGGAGATTCGCCGCGCCTACCGCCGTATGGCCAAACGCTACCACCCCGACACCAACAAGAACACCCCCGATGCAAACGCACGCTTCCAGGAGATTAACGAGGCCAACGAGGTTCTCAGCGACCCCGAAAAGCGTAAAAAATACGACGAATATGGCGAACACTGGCGACACGCCGACGAATATGAGGCGCAACAGAGAGCATACAACAATGCCGACGAATACCATTTTGGAGGGTTCGGTGGGTTCGGAGGCAACAGCAGCAACGCCGGCGGATTCAGCGATTTTTTCGAACAACTGTTCGGCAGCGGCACTTTTCGCACGCAAAAAGCACGTAAGGGCCGGGATATTGAAGCTACACTGCGACTGTCGTTACGCGACGCAGCAACCACCCACAAACAGACATTCAGCATCGGCGATGAGACAATACGCATAAACATTCCGGCAGGCGTTGCCAACGGGCAAAAAATACGCCTCAAAGGTCGCGGAGGCCCAGCACCCGCCGGCGGCGAACGTGGCGACCTTATAATAACATTCGCCATTGACGCCGACAAAGAATTTACCCGCGAGGGCAACGACCTGTACGCCACCATCACAACCGACATTTACACCCTGCTGCTCGGAGGCGAAATAATAGTCCCCACACTCAATGGAGCGGCAAAGACAATAATAAAACCCGGCACACAGCCCGACAGCAAGATGCGTTTGCGCGGAAAAGGATTCCCCGTTTACAAGCACGAAGGAGAGTCGGGCGACCTCATTATTACAATAAAGACAACACTGCCCACGCTCAACGAAAGACAAAAAGAGTTACTCCTGAAAATAAAAAACGGAGAATAAAGGCACCGCAAATAAACTTATTCAAAATCCCCGACACCCCTTACAACCCAAGCCACGCAACACCAAAGCCGTAAATGCAAGAGCCCCACACCCCTTGATGCTTCCCGAAGAACCCCAACGAGAAGCATCAGTTATTATAAGCCACATAAAAGTTCAGGTAAAAAGCAAACAGTAGCCACAATACATAAGGAGCATTTATATAAGCCGTCCAAGGCTTCAGCAGATAGGCCACCGTCACATAAAGCACAACCGATGCAATAAGCAACGTCAGTATTATAAGCCCCAACACTGGTGCCTGCATACCGAAAAAAGTAAAACTCCAAAGAAAATTCATTCCAAGCTGAATACAAAAAAGCACTACAGCCAGCCAGGTGTATATTGAGCGCATACTCCAGAGCGCACCCGCCGAGATACCCATCAATAAATAGAGCACCGCCCACACAATTGCAAAGACAATCCCCGGAGGTGTGAGCGACGACATTTCAAGCGACGGATACCACTCCACCATTGATGGAGCCTGAACAATCATTGACACATACCCCACCGCAAACGACAGGACAACAAAAAAAAGGATAGGAAGCACACGTTTCATAACAATCTATATTGGAAAGACAAATGACCGCCCGTAACCATAGAAGGCAACAAAGACAGTCATTATAGAAACGCAGCAAAAGAGAATAATGTTCTACAGTCAAAAGAACATTGCAATACTTTTATATATTATCAACCCCAGCAAAGCGATGCAATAGACACTCTTGAGGCCTGTAGTCATCATAAAGGCCATAAAAGAGTACGAAGCCACCTTGAACGCCTTGTCGGCAGGAGTCTTAACCAACAGTTCGGCAATAAAAGCACCCATAAAAGGACACACAATTACCCCGACAGGCCCAAGAAACAGTCCTGCTACCAGTCCAATCGTCGAGCCCCACACACCCGCCTTGCTACCTCCGAAACGCTTGGTAGCCCAGGCCGGGGCAACAAAATCCACTATTGTTATTATAGCCGCAAGCACTCCAGACACAATGAACAAACCCGCCGAAAGTTCACCACCGGCAAAATACAAGAGCAGAAGCCCCGCAAAACTCGCAGGCGGACCGGGCAATGCAGGCAGCACAGCACCCACAAGACCCACTATTGCACACACAAGTGCAAGTACGACAAGAACAATATCAACTATCATAAATAAATCACCAACAGACTAAACACATAGTTCAATCGACATTCACACCGCTCGAGCGGGAATACTATTCCGCATCGGCTGACTGTTCCGCAGCCTTCTTTGCCTTCTCCTTAAGAACATCGTTCATTTGCGAATCGGAGTAATAAGGAACTTTTCCCGAAGGCACATACTTGCTCGACGATGAGAGATGCGTATCCTGGTCGTCGAAGAAAATATGCGCGCCAAACGCCTTAAGAAGCTCGTCCTTGCGCAAGCCGCCCAAAAAATAAGCCTCGTCGACATACACACCCCACTTGCGCAACGTCTTTATCACACGAAAGTGCGATGGCAAACTACGCGAGGTAACAATAGCCAGACGCAAAGGCGACAATTCGATTGATGTTGGCAAACACTCCTGAATCTGCGAAAGTTTTTTCAAGAGATTCGCAAACGGTCCCTCTTTCAAAGGTACGTCGGCATTCTCTTTCTCGTACTTATAGAAGGCATCAAACCCCTCGGACTTGAAACGACACTCCGACTCGTCCGAAAAAATCACCGCGTCGGCGTCAAAAGCTATTTTAACTCGGCTATCCTCCGGATTAAAGTCGGTTGGAGGCGCATAGATGAGCGCCGAAGCACATATTCCCGAATCCATCACACGCTGCACGTCACCCTCGTCCTTCGAGAGGAAAAGGTCTATTGAAAACGCTTTAAGGTACTTCGACAACGACTCGCCACCCGACAGCGCCACACGGGTAATATCCAAGCCGTACATATCCAACGACTTAAGCATACGCATACCCGTCTCGGGACTATTGCGCGACATTACCACCACCTCGACAATTGGGCGGTTAGCCTGCTTATTGAGTTCAAGAAGACTCTTTACAAGATAGAACGCCGTTCCGCGTTCAAGCGGTTCGTCCTCGTGCTCCTCCTGATACTTTCTATATTTTGTAACGCCGTATTTTTCAAAAATCTCATTTTCAGCCTCAAGGTCAAACAGCGCACGCGATGAAACGCCAATAACCAAACGTCCGTCCAAATTTTCCATTATTATATTATTCTGTATTTTAACACTAAATTCGTCTAAGAAACGCAAAAATAACTCATTTACCCCATACGTCAATAAAAAAAACATAAAATTATCGGTACCCCCGAACAAAGAGCCTTAATTTTAACTACCTTCGCACAACGTAAAAAGCGAACAAGTATGATAAAAGATATAGTATTCGACTTTGGAGGAGTATTAACAACCATCGACACCGACAGAGCCCTTGCACAATTCCGCACATTAGGCGTTAAAGAACCCGAACAGTATATAAACTCATACTGCCAAAAAGGTCCATTCTTTGAGGTTGAGAACGGCGACATCGATGCCGAAGAGTTCTGCCGTCGCCTTAGCCGGCTGTGTGGCAGAGAGATAACGTTCGACGATGCACAGCACGCCTGGTTAGGTTTCCTCACCGAGGTACACACCTACCTGCTCGAATACCTTCAGCCGTTGCGCGACAAGTACCGTCTTTCGGTACTCAGCAACACCAACCCGTTTATTCAGGCGTGGGCACTCACAAGCGACTTTACCCCCGCCGGAAAATCCCTTGCCGACTATTTCGACACGCTTTTTTTCAGTTACCGTATGCATTGTTCAAAACCCGATGAAGAGATATACCGCAAGATGCTGCAACAGGGTGCTATGGACGCAGCCACCACCCTTTTCGTCGACGACAGCGCAAAGAATATTGACGCCGCAGCCGCTGTGGGCATACAGACTCTGCTTGTAAAGAACGGCGAGGACTGGCGCACAGCGTTAGAGGAACGCCTCGCCACAGCGCAGTGCGGTTAAAACTGAAAACTGAAAACGGAGAACGGAAAAGTGAAAGGGGGTGAAGTTTCATTGCCAACTTTAAATTCTCGGTGACCCGTGAGCTTTTCATGCTCTAAAGGCAGGAATCTTTCTCACACTTTTTTTAGAAAAAAGTGCGCAAAAAACGGGCAGGCGCGTCCGTCATTCGGTGGCTCTTTTGCTCATAAGTTGCCCTGCGGGGCAACATTCTTCGGTCGAGCCGCCTCGTCGCTTCGCTGTGACTCCCGAACGCTGCCCATTGTTTTAGAAATTACTCCTGCAGGGTGGCAGTGATTATCAAACACAAAAAAGGCGAATTGTAATAATTCGCCTTCTATATTTTTAAACCTTTCGGTTGAGTTTACTTCTTCAAAGACTCGTCAGCCTTTGTCTGCACCAACATCTCCTCTGCGAACATGTAAGCGCCGGTCTTAGGTGATTTAACCAATTTAACAACCTTTACGAACTTCTCCTTATCACCAGTCTGGAGGGTTGCCACTGCTTTCTTAGCCATCTCTTATTACTTAATTTCTTTGTGAACGGTTACTCTCTTCAAATAGGGGTTGTATTTCTTCAACTCCAAACGCTCTGTTGTGTTCTTGCGGTTCTTGGTTGTGATATAACGTGACATACCGGGAACACCACTGTTCTTCTGCTCGGTGCACTCAAGTATCACCTGAACACGGTTACCTTTTACCTTCTTAGCCATTTTCCTTCCTCCTTTTTTTAATCGAGTACTTTAATTTCCTCCCAAGCAACGTGGCCATTCTTTACAGCGCTCTTCAATGCTGCATCGAGACCTACTCGGTTAATAATTTTCAACCCCGCTGCACTCACGCGCAACTGAATCCAACAATCCTCTTCTACGTAGAAGAACTTCTTAGTAAACAAGTTCACGTTGAAAAGACGCTTTGTTCTTCTCTTTGAGTGTGAAACATTGTTACCCACCATTGCTTTCTTACCGGTGATTTGACAAATCTTTGACATCTCTATATATTTTTTGTTTATTCTTTTGATACCTACTCAAAACAGAGTGCAAAGATATACGATTTTGTATTATCTTGCAAACAAAACTACAAATATTTTTTAAACTATTATAATTTACTGTTTGTTTGCCGTTTCTGCATTGCCGGAAATTTCCGTAAGCATCGACAGCACAAATTCAAGCGCTTCGGCAACTGTGTTACGTATATTTGCGCCACGACCCTCGTCGCGCAAGCGCAAGAGCCTTGTACTCACCCTGCCGCACACCTTCGCAGCCACCCACACTGTTCCTACAGGTTTTTCAGGCGTTCCGCCGCCCGGACCGGCAATGCCCGACGTTGCCACCGCACATTCGGCAGCCAAAAGACTCGACACGCCGTTAACCATTGCAACAACGACCTCCTCGCTGACAGCGCCCACGCGCTCAATAACAGTCTCATCGACACCAAGCACCGCAGTTTTCACATCATTGTGATAAGCGACAACCGCACCACGGACTACCGACGAGCAACCGGCAACCGAGGTCACCGCTTGCGCTATTGCGCCCCCGGTACAGCTCTCGGCCGAGGCGAAGCACAGCCCGCGCTGTTGCAGTTGAGCAACCAGCGTCGATGCAAGTTCCGCTATTTTATCGGCACAATCCATCAGAAGCCTCCTTATATTATTATAATGTAGTGCGCGAGAATGCCGGCTGGTCCATCGCGCAAAAATCCTTATCCAGGAACTTGTAATACCCCACAATGCCAATCATCGCCGCATTATCGGTCGTAAACCCGAACTTAGGGATAAAAATATCCCAGCCGTATCGCTTGGCATAATCCTGATAGGCCTGACGCAAGGCCGTATTCGCCGACACTCCGCCCGACAGAGCGACACGCTTTATGCCAAGAGCCTTTGTTGCCTTGTACAATTTATCCATAAGCACCGCTACCACAGTAGCCTCGAACGACGCGGCAAGGTCCTCCTTGTGTGTTTCGACATAATTTTCGTCCTCGGCAACAAATTTGCGCAGAGTATAAAGGAACGAGGTCTTAAGTCCGCTGAAACTATAGTCAAAGCCCGGAATATGAGGTTTGCTGAATGTATAAGCAGCAGGATTACCCTGACGCGCAAGCCTGTCGATAACAGGACCGCCCGGATAACCCAGCCCCATAACCTTTGCGCACTTATCCATTGCTTCGCCGGCGGCATCGTCAATTGTCTGACCTATAATTTCCATATTATTATAGCTGTTTACCTTGACAATCTGCGAATTTCCGCCCGACACCATAAGGCAAAGAAAAGGAAATTCGGGCGAACGATGCTCAACACCCTCTTCCTTTATAAAATGCGCCATTATATGTCCCTGCAGGTGGTTGACCTCGACCATAGGAATTCCAAGCGACGCCGCAAGCCCTTTGGCGAACGACACGCCCACGAGCAACGACCCCATAAGGCCCGGACCACGCGTGAATGCCACAGCGCTAAGCTGCGACTTTTCGACACCCGCTTTTTTCAGAGCCGCATCGACCACCGGTACAATATTCAGTTCGTGCGCACGCGACGCAAGTTCGGGCACCACTCCGCCATACTGTTCGTGCACAGCCTGACTCGCTGTTACGTTCGACAGCACAACATCGCCTCGCAACACAGCCGCCGACGTATCGTCGCACGACGACTCTATAGCCAATATATAAACATCACTCTTTTCCATACTCCAAAAAGTTCAAAAAACCGCCACTCAGTTTTTCATTATACATTATATAAAAGAATGGCACATTAATTTTATCACGCGAAGATACAATTTTATTTCTTTTTACTTACCTTTACCGGGCAAAAACTTTCAACGAAGAGCGATGCGCATAGAGATTTTTACAAAAAGCGAAGAGATACCCACCCTTATCAGGGGCTCCATACTCCATTCGGCGGCAATGTTCCGCGCATTAGAGGGGGAGCACGCGAGCAAGCCCTATATGCTTGTTGCCTACGACAGCAACGACGCCGAAATTGGGCATTTGCTCATCACAAGAAACCGCAGCATACGCATTTTCCCGCCGGTATTCAGCGTGTGGTACACCATTCAAGGCGAAGGCACGTACAGCAAACTGTGCACCGACCGCGAGCAGATTTTTGCATCTTTTTTAGAGAAAGTTTTTGACATATTCGATTTTCGTCACTCTTTTATAGAAGTACAGAATATCGAAGATTCAAGGTTTGCATACAGCGTGCTCAGCAAGCACAATTTTACACCGTTGCGCGACCACAGAAACTACATTTCGCTGCACAGCAAGACACCCCGGGAGAGGCTGTCAAGAGCCTACAAAGCGCACATACGCAAGGCCGAGAGCGCAGGTGTCACCACCCGCATCGCGACCACCCGCGAGGAGGTCGACAAAGCCCTGAAACTAATAAAAAACTTCTACAAGACAAAAACCCGAAAGAAATACCCGAAGAGAGAGAGAATTTTAAAATTACTTTACAACAGCGACGGTTCTCTGTCGAACAACGCAAAAATATTCCTTGTAATTTACAAAGGAAACATCATTGGCAGTTCAATTTGCATCTACGAACAAGGGCGAGCCTTTCTTGCCTACAGCTGCGGCCTGCGCAAACGCTACCCGTTGCAATATCCGGGAATAATGGCCATTTGGGCAGCCCTCAGCAACGCCCACAAAGAGGGTTACGACCACTTTGAATTTCTCGAGGTACGCGGCCTTTCCCGCCTGCGCAAAAGTTTCCTGAACACCATAGGCAATTTCGGCGGTAAAGAGGTAAGCACCCTGCGCTGGTACCACTTTAAATGGGGCTGGCTGAACAAATTTTTACGTTGGATATACGTTTAGTCAAAAATCCGCGTTATATACAAGTATATAAGCGAGAGCAATAATGAGATTCAGGCTTTTCATAATAACAACACTAACCATACTGCTCACCCAGAGCGTTGCAGCTCAAAGAGTTACCATCAAGGGACGCGTCACCGACCCCGAGCAGGTCCCCATAGCCATAGCCAACGTCAGCGTGGTAGGCAAGCCCGTCGGCACGGTCTGCGACCTCAACGGCAACTACTCACTCACCTGCGAGAGCAGCGACAGCCTTGTCATTGCCTACTCGATGATAGGCTACCAGACACGCAAACGCACTTTCAAGAACCCCACCGACACACTCACGGTAAACATCACGCTGCCGCCTATGGACTTTGTGCTAAAAGACGCCGAAGTTATTCACCGCGAGCGGCGTATGGGCGCAACGGAGCAGATTAAAGTACCCGAGAAACTGCGTTTAAACCCATCGGCAAGCGGAAACGGCATCGAGGACATAATAAAATCACAGGCCGGAGTCAGCGCGCACAACGAACTAAGCTCGCAATACAACGTCCGAGGCGGAAATTTCGACGAGAACAGCGTCTACGTCAACGGCATAGAGATTTACCGTCCGCTGCTCATCAGAGCCGGGCAACAAGAAGGGTTAAGCTTTCTGAACCCCGATATGGTGGGTTCAATAGCATTCTCGACAGGCGGTTTCGAGGCGAAATACGGCGACAAGATGTCGTCGGTGCTCGACGTCACCTACCGCAAGCCCCGCAAGTTCGAGAGCAGCGCATCTATAAGCCTTTTAGGCGCGAACATATACGCCGGCTGGGGCAACGACCGCGTCAGCTTCTCAAACTCCCTGCGCTACAAAAGCAACCAATACCTTCTGGGCACACTCGACACAAAAGGCGAGTACAGCCCGTCGTTCATCGACTACCAGGCATTCTTCGACTGGCGCATAACCGACCGTCTCAACCTGAGCGTCATCGGCAACATATCGCGCAACGAATATCAGTTTACCCCAACCGACCGCACCACGAGCTTCGGAACGCTCGAGGACGTAAAAGAGTTCAAAGTCTACTTTGGCGGTTGGGAGCGCGACCTTTTCCGCACGCTTTTCGGAGCCGCATCGCTCAACTACACCCCCAACGAGTATAACCGGTTCACGTTGCAGGCATCGGCATTCAACACCAACGAAGAGGAGACCTACGACATTGCCGGCGAATACTGGCTCAACGACATAAGCAACGACAAGCCTATGAGCGTCGGAGGCTACATTGAGCACGCCCGCAACTACTTAGAGGCCAACGTACAGTCCCTCTCCCTCACAGGCAGCCACTACCTTGGGCAGCACGACCTACGTTGGGGCGCCGACTGGAAAATACAGGCATTCAGCGACAACCAGCGCGAGTGGGAGATGCGCGACTCGGCCGGATACAACGTACCCGTACACCCCGACGGTTTGCGCCCCGTATACAGCCTTAAGTCAAAGACCGACAACCGCAGCAACCAGCTGTCGGCCTACATTCAGGACACCTACAAGTTCAGCAGCAGCCTTGGAGTAATATCCATCAACGCCGGGCTCAGAGTAAGCTATTGGGACTGGAACAAGCAGACCATCTTTTCGCCGCGCGCCTCTATTGGGCTTATTCCCAAATTCAACGACGATATGACATTCCGTTTCGCGACCGGAATATACCATCAGACACCGTTCTACAAGGAGATGCGCGACACAAGCACCGTCGATGGAATATCCACCGTGACGCTCAACAGGAAAATAAAGTCGCAACGCTCCATACATTTTGTGTTGGGATACGACTATCACTTCAAAATTATGGACAGGCCATTCAAATTCACCGCCGAAGCCTACTATAAAAAGCTCGACGACCTTATACCCTACAACGTCGACAACGTGCGCATAGTCTACTACGGCGAGAACTGCGCCCACGGATACGCTACCGGACTCGACCTTAAGCTATTCGGAGAATTTGTCCCGGGCACAGACTCCTGGCTCACACTCTCCATAATGGACACAAAAGAAAAGATAAACGGAGGCGATTGGATACCGCGCCCGACAAACAGCACATTCAGTGCATCGTTATATTTCACCGACTATTTCCCCGGCACCGAGCGCTGGAAGATGAGCCTGCAAGGCGTGTACGCCGACGGACTGCCCTTCGGGCCGCCTCACACCGGCCGCGAGAAGCACCGTTTCAACGCCCCCGCCTATATGCGTGTCGACATTGGAATGTCGTACCGTCTGCTCAACAACGAGGATTACATTTACCGCACCGATATACGCCAATATCTGCGCAACGTATGGCTGGGGTTGGACGCGTTCAACATTCTGGGCATAAACAACGTAAATTCATACTATTGGGTTAAAGACGTAAGCAACAACAATTACGCAGTGCCCAACTACCTCACCGGACGCAGGATAAACTTCCGCATACTCGTGGAATTCTGACACAGCAAGCACACGGTGCGCGCGCAACAGAAAAAGCTGCAAAAGAAACAGGAACAGCCGCATCAGCCTGTTCAGGAGCACCCGTTTACACTTATCGGACTACGGTTTCTCGTGTTCACACACTTGAAACCGTAGATTTTTTACACCCTTAAAGTTTATTGAAGTTGACTTTTCGTCCGACTACTTTTTTTGCGCACACGCTCCCTGAGAAACCCACGCCACACCACCACTTTGTTAAAAAAAGCACTTAAAAGTTATAATTTTAAATTATAATTATTATTTTTGCAAAATTGATAATACTATAAGTATTATAAAGCCTTTTTTTTTGAAAAAATATAATCAATAAATAAACCAAAAAATTATGAAAAAGTATTTCGCATCGCTTTTATTGCTGTTGCTGATGGTATTTGCATCGCACACAGCAGTGGCACAGGCACCAAAGGCAACAGCCCAAGAGGCTATCGCAGCCCTTCTGGACCGTATCGGTGGCCAGGGCGCAGCCGACAGGTTCGTGACGGTCATCGACCCGTCGCTCGCCGAGAATGGTAAAGACGTGTTCATCATCACCTCGCAGGACGGCAAGCCCTGCATCAAGGGTAACAACCAGCTGGCAGTGGCAACGGGTATCAACTGGTACCTGAACCACCACGCACACATCAACCTCACTTGGAACAACCTTACAACAGACCTTGTGAGCGCCACCCTTCCGGCACCCGCAGGAGAAGAAAAGCACATTTGTAACACAAAGTACCGTTACAACTTCAACACCTGTACATTCTCTTATTCTATGGCATTCTGGACCTGGGACCGTTGGCAGAAGGAGATTGACTGGATGGCGCTGCACGGCATTAACACCCCGCTGAACCTTGTAGGTTTGGACGTTGTGACACGCAATTTCCTCAAAGAGTTAAAAGTGAGCGACCAGGACATTAACAACTACATTGCCGGCCCCGGCTTCATTGCTTGGTTCGCAATGAACAACCTCGAGGGCTGGGGCAGTACAATAAACGCCACAGACGTTACAATGAACGGTAACCCCGACTGGTGGTACACACGTCAGGAGAATTTGTGCCGCAATATGTTACAGCGTATGCGCGAGCTTGGAATGCAGCCCGTTATACCCGGTTTCAGCGGTCAGGTTCCCAACAGCATCGTGAACTACACAATCGACGGATTCAACAAGAATGACGTTGTAGACAACGGAACCTGGGCAGGCGGTTACACTCGCCCCGACATTCTAAAGCCCAACACCGACAGCTACAAGACATTCGCCGAAATTTGGTACAGACACCTCGAAGCGGTTATGGGTGTGTCGGAGCTTTATAGTATGGACCCCTTCCACGAGGGTGCGCTCCCCGGCGGCGTAACAAACGCAACCTGCTACCCCAATATTATGGCCGAGCTTGACAAATATTTTGGCACCATCACGGGTGACACAAAAACCAAGTACAACGTCGACAACCAGCCCGGCTGGATTATCCAATATTGGCAAAATGTTCCCCAGAGCGGAGCGTTCAGCGCAATGGCAAGTTACGGCGACCGTTTCATCGGACTCGACCTTTTTGCCGACAATATATATGCCGACAATGCCGCAAAATGGCAAACCGAATATTTCAGTGGCCGTCCCTACATTTACTGTATGTTGCACAATTTTGGTGGCCGCAGCGGTATGCACGGACGTCTCGAGACCACTATGGACGGCTACTTCAAGGCACTTGCCAAAAACAATAATATGCAAGGCGTGGGCGCAACCCCCGAGGGTACCGAGACCAACCCCATACTCTACGATATGCTCTTCGAGCTACCCTGGATGGACCCCAAAACACGCCCGACAGCCGACGAGTGGCTTGCCGACTACACACATTCACGCTACGGAGTCGATGCAGCGACAGCCCCCAAAGCACTTGAGGCTTTGAAAAACCTGAAAAAATCGGTTTGGGACTGTAAGGTCAACCAACAAGGAACATCAGAGGCCGTAATTCTTGCCCGCCCCAACTGGACAGTCGGAAGTGTATCGTCCTGGAGTACATCGGCAATCTACTGGAACACACAAGACGTGCTTGTTGCAGCCGACCAGCTTATTTCGGTCGAAGACCTTATAACCTCGCGCGACGGTATCAAAAACTACAACTACGACCTTATAGACGTTATCCGTCAGGCAATGGTCGATTATGCAGCCGAGCTGTTGCCACTCATCAAAAAAGCATACGACAGCAAAAACCAAGCCGAATACGAGCGTCTCTACAACATTTACCTTAAGTTGATGCTCGACCTTGACACAATGCTGTCATACGACGAGAACTTCAAGCTCGAGCGCTGGACAAGCCTTGCACGCAACATAGCCAACGAGGCAAACAGCACAACAACCAACGACCGCAACTGGCTCGAGTGGAACGCCCGCACACAGGTAACTGTATGGTCAAAAGGAAACACCGACCTTCACGACTACTCTAACCGTTGCTGGTCGGGACTCATCAAGGACTTCCACTACGAACGTTGGAAATACTTCTTCGAGAACAACGGCAATGCACCTTCGGGTGGCTGGTTCACAGGCTTTGAATACCCCTGGACAGTAAACTTCACCGACTACGACTACTCTACCGTCAACATTCCACAAGACGTAACAGCTACCGAGAAAGCCGTTGAGACATTCGGCAACTACTTCGGACGCGTGTTGGGCACCAATGGCAACAACTACATATTCCCGATGGGAATTACCCGCAACGCAACCAACAGCGCTGTAATTCCCGAGATTAACCGTGGTCAGACAGCAGCATTGCCTCTGTCTATTGGCAAGAACGTTACTATAACCGAGGTAAAGATTGACCTCAACGGCGACGGCAGCTTTGGGTTAGGCGAGACACTCACAGCCAACGAGATGAACGTCGAGATTCCTGTCGATGCCACTATTGGCAAGACCACAGCCACAGTGACATTCAGCGACGGCACAAGCATCACATTCAACCTCGCCATTGTCGAGGAGATTACCGATGCCCGCACCGTCACTGTAGCAACAGCAAATAACGAGCAAGGTACAGTAGCTATCGAGGGCACAAACGAACTCTCAATTACAAATACCGAGGCTGTCAAGATTATCGCAACAGCAAAAACCGGTTACAACTTCAGCCATTGGACAAACGCCGGTGGCGATACAATCAGCAACAACAACCCTTATATCTACTACGGCAAGGAGGGCGCTACTTTCACAGCAAACTTCATTCAGGACAAGTGGGGCGTAGTTGCGTGCAACGGCACTTTAAGCGGTGACATTGCCACCAGCAAGCAGTTTATACACAACCTCACATTTGCATATTACAACCGCGCTGCTGAGACTATTTTCGAGACAACAGACACACCTACCGAAATATTCAACACAATTCCAAAGATTATAAATGTTCCCCGTGGTGCAAGTTTCAATGTAGCATACGACAACGGCAGCAACGACGGTTTGAAATACTGCTACTTCCGTGCTTTCATCGACCTTAATGCCGACGGCGACTTTGCCGACGAGGGCGAGCTTTTGAAAGAGGTTGGAACCAACGGAGCTCAGAATACAGCAGTTTGTTCAAACAACATAAACGTACTGTTGCCCTACGACGCACCGTTGGGCATTACCCATATGCGTCTGCGTTTCGACGGCGCTTGGGATAACGGCAACAACCCTTCGGGGCGTGGTGCTAAAGACCCATCTATCCGCCCCGTTTACGAGATTCTCATCAACGTAATCGAAGGCTCGGACAAGGCTGCACACATTAAGGTAAAGAGCAACAACGACGAGTGGGGTACTGCAGAGTGCTGGACCGACGAGACACCCGGTTGGACAGCATCAAACGAGTGGAATGTCAGCGCCAACATTCCAATGCACATAAAGGCTGTTCCTGCAAGCGACGAAGTAGAATTCCTCGGCTGGTACGACCAGTACGACCGTCTGCTCACCACAGAGCTTGAATACGCGCGTCTTGCCATTGAGGACGCCACCTACACCGCCCGTTTCCGCAAGTTCCTTGAGATTGACGGCTGGCAGTTGGAGTACCGCACCGAACCCGGCAAGTCAGTAGAGACCAAGCTTGACAACGGCGTAACGCCTCAGGACGGAAAGACATACTACATATATGCCGACACACGCCCCGACAACGCCGGAGCCTATGTACCACGTTACCTGTACAACAACAACGGCAAGCTGAGCACAAACACCGCCAAGGGCGACAACAACTACCTGTGGACCTGTAGCGTCGATGGCGAGAACTACACATTCCGCAACGTTGGCAACCCCCAAAAATACCTCAAGCACAAAGGCGTGCAGGACGCACCCTACAACTTCAAGCTTGCCACAGGCGACACAAAGCACGAAGGTATCACCATCTATTCAATAGATGCCAGCCGTTACCTTGTCACCAAAGACGATGGCACAGACTTTGACCAGTCATCACGCACACACGACCAGTCGACCGAGGATTTCTGTACCGACTATGTATTTATAGAGGTTACGCCAACCGACAATGTAATTCTCACTCAAGTGCGCAAAAGCGGTAACGGCGACCTTGTAATTCCCGAGACAGTTAACATTATTGGCGTGCCCTGCACCATTGTAGGATTCGACAACAACCTATTTAATAATAATAAAGAGCTCACCTCCATTACCCTTCCAAAGACTATGGAGTTTGTCAGCATTAAAGAGATGCTGAAAGGCTCAATGACCGGAACAATAACACCCGAGACCGGCAAAGAAAACACCCCTGCTCACTATGTAACATTTACTTTAGAAGAGACACTTGTTGCGTCCGAAGGCTTCGAGGTTACCGTAAAAGGAACAAGCGACGGCAGCAGCTTTAACCAGTGGGGTTCAGGCCTCTTTGCGACAAGCGACTATCCGTTGGGTGCATATTACGATAACGGCTTCCAATTTTATTTGGCAAAAGATGGCACAATCAAGCTCCTGGTTGCTGCCAATAACGGAAACACAGACAATTCCAAGACGTTAGACAACGCAAATTGTAAAGTCATTCCGGGAGTTCCATTTACAGCCACAATCCGATACGAGAATAACACCGTTACAATCACTGTTGACAACGGCAACGGGCAGATTGGAACATACACAAAGAGCGGGTGCACTATTAGCAACATTTCGCAATTCTCGGCTGCAATACCTTTAGGCATAAGCCTCGAAGTAAATGTAGTGTCATTATCGAGCAACGAGAATAACCCATTCAGCGGTTGTTCGAACCTCGACGCCATTGCTATTGACGGCGACTGCGAGAGATACTATGTAAACGACGCCGATGGTGGCCTTTACAACAAGAGCGACAAGCTCGTCTCACTGCCCGAAGGCAAGGAGAAAGGTGCAGCCCGTCGCGAGCTTGGCGCGCTCATCGAGATGATGCAGACACTAACCGAGCAGGTGGCAACATACGACCCCACAGGCAAGGCTAACAAAATTACATTGCAGACAACAGATTCCAATAGCGCGAACTACCTTTGGTCTAATGCGCCTGATAACCAAGAAGGTACTATAAACGCTCTTGTCGATGGAATCACCGGTCAGACAGCCAACGATAAATTTTTCCATTCAAATTGGCACTCTGTAAGTACAACAGCCGGTTACCACTATCTGGAAGTTGACCTTGGAGAGAACAATAAATACAAGCAGTTTAAATTCAAATACACCAACCGTAACGATGGTAGCAACCACCCTGACAACATTACCGTCAAGGGCAGCAACAAGAAAGACAACTATTTAAACCCCACATCACTGTACACTGTTAATTCAGGGTTACCACAAAACCAAGGTGGTTCGTGGGAATCAGGAACCTTTACTTGTGACAGCCTTTACCGCTACATACATTTTAAAATAGGTGCCGAAAATACATTCTGGCATATGGACGAGTTTGAGTTATACCATATGACCTCAACTGCCGATGTATTCCCAATGTTCGAAGTTGGAATAACCAACGAGCAGGCAGCCGCCGGTTACGACGCATTGGTCGACGCCATCAACGTGTACGACAACGGCACAACAGCAGAGCAAATGACAACCGCAAAGGCTACACTGCAAACAGCCTACGACACACTAAAGGCTCTGCTCGATGCAGCAATACCGGTAACACTCACAACCGACGAGAACAACCCCGTGCTCTACAAGATAGTCATCAACAGAGAGGGCAACGGAGACCCAGACTCAAAAGTGCTACAGTACGACGAGGCAAGCAAGATGGTTGCAGTGTCCAACGTAGCCGCCGACAAGAGTTACCAGGCCTGGTATTTTATGACCGGCAACGACGGTTTCACCATACACCCCTACAACGGCTATGGCAAAGTGCTTGGTGCAAATAACACAGGAAACGGTGCAGGCAAAGTAAGCGCCGCCGAAAAGAGCGAGCACACAGCAGCCGGCGAATGGATATTCCGCAAAGAGGGTAACTACTATAATATTAAGACCACAACCGGTGCTTACTTTAGCAACTTCGGAGGAACAGGCAACAAGATGGGATTCTGGAACGGCGACGGTACCGAGTCCAATACACAGAACGACGGCGGTTCAAAGTTCAAGTTCATAGAGGTTGAGTTCAGCAACGGCAACCCACGTTACTACCAGTTGAGCGACTTCAAGGCCACCTTGGCCATCAACGGTGCCAACGCAATGACAGGCACAGCCCCCGGTTGTTACACGACAGGCGGTGACGAATACCACGACGCCTACACAACAGCCGAGACTATTATTGCTGCAGGCAACACACAGGCTGCCGATGACTGCTACACCGCCTACACAGCCCTGCGTACTACAGTCGAAGGCCTTGGCGAGATTATTATGCCCGAGGACGGCAAGTTCTACCGCATAAGAAACTTCTTTGCCAAAGATAAGTTGACACACTACCTCGCTACCAACAGCGATGCAGAAATAGCATTCCCCACCGAAGCTACCGACAACAGCACATTGTGGATATGTAAAAAGGTCGACAACTACTACAAATTCATAAACGCTCTTGGAACAGCCGAGCTTGGTTGGAAAAAGACCGACGAGGAGGGTACATTATACACATTCACCCCGGGTATTGAAAGAGGTGCCTTGAGCTTTGCACACTACGCTACCACCGAGGTGTACAACGGAAGCATCATTGGCAACGGCACAAAGCAGACAGTGACCCCGACCGCTACACTCCCCACTTGGGATATATGGAAATTAGAGATGGAGGCAACGTCCGACGGCTCAAGTTTCAACGCCCAATGGGGTACACAGTTGCTAAAGGGTAACGACAACATAGAACTTTTATACATTGCCAATGGTACAAGCCAGTCAAAAGGCGAGCACATACGTTCACCGTTCAGCGGTTTAGGAAACGACTATTTCCTTGAACTTACCGAGAATAAATGCACAACATTTAAAGTTACAATTGAATGTAACGGAAATAACGAATTGATTATTTCGGTTACAAACAACGAAGGCGTGACAAAGAGCAGCGACAAGATTGCGTACAGCAACACCTTCAATAACTTCACAATTGAAACACCTGCGGGCATTGACGTTACAAGGCTGAAAATCACAAAATACGCCTTTGACAACAACCTTGCCTTTAACCCTTGGAATAACGATAAGCTCAATGGCAACTGGAATTCACAGCAATTGGATTGGCTATCAACCGACTGGTACCTTGAGCCTGCTGACAACGCTGACATTATATTCAGCCGCGCCATTGCCAAAGGCAACGAGTGGAACACACTCTACCTCCCATACTCGGTTACAATACCTAACGACATTACAGCATACACAGCAACCATTACCGATGTAAACAACACCGAGAAGGTGATAACCCTGACCTCGATTGACAACGGTATTATACCCGCGCGTACAGCTGTCCTGTTGCATCGCGGTACAAGCGCTGCCAGAATCAATTACAACTTTATCTACACAGCCGACGAGGGCGAACAGATAAACGACAACATATTCAAAGGCTGCGTGATTACCAGTTACATAACCGAGGAAAATGCAAGATTCTACCTCTTACTTAAATCGACCAAGGGCGAGGCGTTCTACTGGGTTGCAACGGAGTACGACGAGAATGGTGTTCTAAGCAACAGCGGTACACACATTAAGTGCGATGCAAACAAGGCCTACCTTACCCTGCCGGACAACAAGGCAAATTCGGCTGTATACCGCTTTATGATAGACGGTACAACAAGCATCGACGAGATTGACAGCGATGAGAATGCCGTTAAGAACATCTACGACCTTAAGGGACGCAAGCTCACAAAGGTCATTGAACCGGGTATCTATATTATAAACGGGGAAAAAGTCCTTGTAAAATAATAGAAGAAAGACCATACCACACACGAGCGGCACGCCTCAAGGCGTGCCGCTTTTTTCCCCCCGGCAACACAAACATAAACTACCGTCCATCAAGAGTGTTAAAAAAAGAGAAAGGATTAAACCTTTGTTTATACCCGGCGTCGAATGTATATACAAACAAGCGAGAAACAGGAAACTTGTTTCAGAATTTTTCAAAGCGGCAACGCGAAAAAAGCGTTGCTTGCGACGACTGAAGCTTTAGCTTTACAAAGGAGTGCGGCTTGCCGCCCCAAAGTAAATATTCGATATTTATGTAACAAATTGATTAACCATAAAAAACTACGATTATGAAAGCTAAACTATTTATTTTAATGATTGCTGCCGCGCTAAGCACATCGGCTATTGTGGCACAGGAGAAAAAGCCGACCGACAAATTCAATCCCGAAAAGAGAATCGAGATACGCGCACAAAAGACCGCAGCCGCTCTTATGCTCGACGACGCCACTGCAGCAAAGTTTATACCAATATACAAAGAATATCTTAACGCGCAGCTACAGTGCCGCCCCAACTGCGAGCGAGGCAAGAACATAAGCGACGAGCAGATAAAGAAAAACATCGAGTCTCGTATGGAGGCACAGCAAAAGGCTCTCGACGTTGAAAAAAAATATTACAAGGAACTATCGAAAGTTCTGAACGCAAAGCAATTGCAGAAGATATTCTGCAAGAATAAAGAGTTCAAGCAGTGGAACAGGAACAACAAGGGTAAGCGAGCATACGGCAAAGCCTGCCCCGCTCCCGGAAAGTGCGCAACACAAAACTGCCCGAAGGGTGAATGCCCCGTAAAGCAGGCAAAAAAATAATCACCACTAATGAGAATATACAAGATGCCGGGTCAAAAGTACTTTTGACCCGGCATCATTTTCAATTATCGCAATAATATCTGTTACTTAAAAGCATCGAGGTTGTGCTGCTCGTACAACTGCTTACCATCGGCTGTGTAAAGAATATCAATGCGCTCAGCATAGAATTTCTCAACCTTGCCACGAACAACCTTCATTGTGCTGTTCATCATACCATTCTGCTCGGTGAACGCCTCGGGAAGCACCGCGAAGCAACTCGGCAACCAACGCTCGGGGAACATACCGGCGTGCTCACCACCCTTCTTGAACATATCCACATCGGCCTTTACAAGGTCGCAAGCCGCTTTACGGCCCTCCTCGGTTGCAATATCGACACCCTTAGCAGCAAGAGTGCGCTTGACATAATCCTTGTTAGGCACAATGAGCGCAATAGTATAAGGCGACTGGTTGTTGTAGAGTATAACCTGGTCTATTGTGGGACAAAGGCTGACAAAAGCCTCCTCGATACCCTCGGGGCTATACTTCTCGCCGTCACTCGAGATAAGAAGACTCTTGAAGCGTCCCTTTACATAGAGCAGACCTTCGGAAGACATATAGCCAAGGTCTCCGGTATACAAATAGCCGTCGCGAACGGTATCGGTCGTAGCCTCGGGGTTCTTCCAGTAACCGGCCATCACATTTTCGCCCTTAACAACAATCTCGCCAAGCTCGCCTGTGGGCAACTCCTTACCATCGGCGTCACAAATCTTCAGCTCGATAGGCTTCACGAGTTTACCGCTCGAACCGAAGCGATAGAGGTCGGGACCGTTAGACGAAATTACAGGAGTAGCCTCGGAAAGACCGTAACCCTGATACATTGGCATACCCACACCAATGTAGAAGTTCTGCAACTCCTTGTCAAGCAGCGCACCACCGCCGATAAAGAAACGAAGCTCACCGCCGAAGTTCGCACGTACCTTTGAGAATATAAGCTTGTCAAACAGCGCTACAAGAGGCTTCAGCAAAATGCGCATACCCTTAGAGTCGAGGTTACTGTCACCGTAATATTTCTGACGTACAGCCATACCCCACGCAAAAAGTTTCTCGGTAGTCTTACCCTTTGCAGCAATAGCGCTCTCAATGTTTTTCTTGAAAGTCTTTGCAAGAGAAGGTACCGAGAGAATAAAGTGCGGACGCACCTCGCGAATGTTTCCGGGAATGTTTTTCAGCGTCTCAAGACCCGTGCGGCCAACCTGAACCGTTGCTACGGTAGCACCGCGTGACATCATAATATAGAAACCTACAACGTGTGCGAAACAGTGGTCAAGAGGCAGAATGATAAGTGTACGCCAAGTCTCGTCAATGTGTACAAGAGTGAGCGCCTGCTCTACGTTGGACGTATAGTTGCGGTGTGTGAGCACAACACCTTTGGGGTCGGCTGTTGTACCGCTGGTGTATGTGATTGTGGCAATATCGTCGTTTGTAAGCGACTTACCCACAGCAAGAAACTCCTCAAGCGTGTGCGAAGCAAGATACTCATCGCCCATTTTCAACACGTCGTCGACGTGAATCTCCTTCTCCTCAAGTTCACCGGCATTGCCAAAAACTATAATCTTCTCAACAGCTGTAAGCTTATCCTTTATAAGGCGAATTTTCTTAAGCTGATAATTAGAAACAAGGATAAACTTCACATCGCCGTGAACGAGACGGAAAAGAAGGTCGTTACTCTCCTCGAGCTTAATGGACAGCGGAACATTTACAGCACCTGCATAGAACATTGCAAGCTCGCCGATAATCCACATATTGCAGCCCTCGCTCAACAACGCCATATTATTGCCTTTCTTAACACCAAGAGCCTGATAGCCCGCACCCAGACGATAAACCTGTTCCTTAACCTGAGTATAGGTTGTTGGATTAAAAGTTCCTTTCTTGTCTGTTTTTTCCAAGAGGAATGTGTTAGACGGATAACTCTTTACCGATTCCTCAAAGAGATCTACCAATGTTTTTTTCATAATATTTATTTTTATATAGCAACCATACACCGGTTGCACGGTTTTTCTTGTCGCGAAGATACTAAAAACATCAGACAAAAAAACCCAGATTATAAAATTTGTTTCACAATCATTAAGTTATGCGGCGAAAAAGCCCAAGCATTATAATAAACGACGAACAAAAAGAAGAAAAAAGAGTATTTTTTGTCATAAGCATAAAAAAAATGAGAAAAACAATGTGAATCGTTTTTTTTGGTTACCTTTGCCTTAAGACGAAACAACAATCAACTATTATAAAATATGAAAATATCAAAAATTGAGCACTTGGGCATTGCCGTTAAGAGCATCGAGGAGTCGTTGCCATACTACGAGCAGGTGTTAGGTTTCAAATGCTACAATATTGAGACCGTCGAGGACCAGAAAGTACGTACCGCGTTCCTGAAGGTTGGCGATACAAAGATTGAGCTTCTTGAGGCTACATCGCCCGAAAGTACAATAGCAAAGTTCATAGAGAACCGCGGCGAGGGCATTCACCATATAGCCTACAAGGTCGAGGACGGCGTTTCAAACGCGCTTGCCGAATGCGAAGAGAAAGAGGTACGCATCATTGACAAAGCACCACGCGCCGGAGCCGAGGGGCTGAAGATAGCCTTTCTGCACCCGAAATCGACAAAAGGCGTGCTGACAGAACTTTGCGAAGAGTAACAAGAATCAAAAAAAACAAATTCATATAATTATGAGCAAACAGTTTGAAAAAATCAAGGAATTGGTTGCACTCCGCGCAAAGGCACGCCTGGGCGGCGGGGAAAAAGCCATCGAGAAACAGCACGAACGCGGCAAATACACTGCACGTGAACGTATAGATATGCTGCTCGACAAAGGTTCTTTCGAAGAGATGGATATGTTCGTAACACACCGATGCACAAACTTCGGTCAGGAGAAAAAACAGTACCTGGGCGACGGTGTCGTTGTTGGCAGCGGAACAATTGAAGGACGTTTGGTCTATGTATTTGCACAGGACTTTACCGTAACCGGCGGTTCGCTTTCCGAAACTATGGCGCAGAAAATTTGCAAAGTTATGGATATGGCAATGAAGGTTGGCGCACCCGTTATAGGCATTAACGACAGCGGCGGCGCCCGCATTCAGGAGGGTATAAACGCTCTTGCCGGTTACGCCGAGATTTTCCAGCGCAATATTATGGCGTCGGGTGTCATTCCGCAAATTTCCGGAATTTTCGGTCCCTGCGCAGGAGGTGCGGTATATTCGCCTGCCCTTACCGACTTTACGATTATGATGGAAGGTACAGCCTATATGTTCCTCACAGGCCCCAAAGTCGTAAAAACCGTTCTGGGCGAAGTGGTAACACAAGAGGAGCTGGGCGGTGCCAGTGTGCACGCAAGCAAGTCGGGCGTCACGCACTTTACAGCACAAACCGAGGAAGAGGGGCTTGCGCTCATACGCAAGCTTATGGGATACATTCCGCAGAATAATATGGAAAGTGTACCCGACGTACCTTGCACCGACCCCATAAACCGCACAAGCGACATTCTGAACACAATAATACCCGACAACCCCAACCAGGCATATGATATGTACAGGGTTATTGCCGAGATTGTCGATAATGGCGAGTTTCTCGAGGTTCATCGCGACTACGCACAGAACATAATCGTGGGCTTTGCACGAATGAACGGAAAGTCTGTTGGCATTGTAGCCAACCAGCCCTGCAAATATGCCGGCGTTCTTGACTGCAACTCATCGCGCAAGGGCGCGCGCTTCGTTCGTTTCTGCGACGCCTTCAACATTCCCATCGTGACACTTGTAGACGTTCCGGGATTCCTCCCCGGCACGGCGCAGGAGTACAACGCCGTCATTCTGCACGGAGCAAAGCTCCTGTATGCATACGGCGAGGCCACCGTTCCCAAGGTAACCGTTACGTTGCGTAAGTCTTATGGAGGTTCGCACATAGTGATGGCGTGCAAACAGTTGCGCGCCGACCTCAACTACGCTTGGCCAAGCGCCGAGATTGCAGTGATGGGCGCAGCCGGAGCCGCCGAGGTCCTGTACGCAAAAGAGGCAAAAGAGGCCGAGGACCCCAAGGCGTTCATCGCCGAGAAAGAGGCCGAATACAACCGTCTTTTCGCCAACCCCTATCAGGCAGCAAAATATGGTTACATTGACGATGTTATTGAGCCACGCAACACCCGTTTCCGCGTTATTCGCGCCCTTGCACAGCTCGAGAGCAAGCGTCAAGAACTCCCCCGAAAGAAACACGGCAACATTCCTCTATAAAAAGTTTGACTATGGAAGAGAAAAAGAACATCGACGGCGCAACTGTTGCCGCAATATCTATGGCGCTTGCAGCCTATATGGGCGACAACGTACACGACAACGAAAGTGGAGTGCTCACAATAACATATGTGAACAAACATTGGAATAACCTAAGCAAATAACAATTATGAAAGAGTACAAATATACCATAGACGGCAACAAATACAATGTTGCCATAAACGAAGTTAGCGACACTACAGCAAAGGTAACAGTAAACGGAACTGAATACTGCGTAGAGTGGGAGAAACCCGTTGAAGAAAAACCCGTTGTAAAGGTACAGCCGGTGGCTGCGAAGCCCGCACCCGCTGCTGCTCCCGCCGCAAAGCCCACAGCAGCACCCGTAAGCGGAAACGCCATAAAGACCCCGCTTCCCGGAGTAATCATCGACGTTAAGGTAAGCGTTGGCGACACTGTAAAGAAAGGCGACACCGTTGTAGTACTCGAGGCAATGAAGATGGAGAATAACATCAACGCCGACCGAGACGGCAAGGTTGTTGCCATTCAGGTTGCCAAAGGCGATACCGTTGCCGACGGCGCAGCATTGGTGGTGTTAGAGTAACATTTAATTCAGAAGCCGGTTAAATTTCTTTCAGAAAGATGTTTGCATAATGTGCGAACGCTGCCGATATTCGCAAAACAGCGGAGACGAATTCAACCAGCTTCTTGCATCACACACAAAAAGGAGGAAACGCGTTTCCTCCTTTTTGTGTTATTATAGATATTACTTTAAACAAAATAATAACAAAGATACGGTACTGTATGCGACTCAAGCAAGCATCGGCCACCGCGACGCGCCCTGCGCAGACATCTGCCCTATTCAGGCCACCGCAACGGTACCGGCCATTCAACCCACCCTGTTGTGTCGGTCGGGAATAACCACCTTAGGCTTAAACACAGACGCCTCTTCGGGAGTCATCGTTGCATAAGCCATAATTATCGCTACATCACCCGGGCTGAATTTGTGCGCCGCCGCACCATTCAAGCATATTACACCCGAACCACGCTCACCTTTTATTATATAAGTTACAATACGCTCGCCATTGCTGTTGTTCACAACGTGCACCTGTTCGCCTTCGACCATTCCGGCAGCCTCCATAAGCGCCTCGTCGATGGTAATACTACCCATATAGTGAAGGTTAGCCTCGGTAACAGTGGCACAATGGATTTTCGACTTTAACATATGCAGTAACATAGCCTTATTCTCCTTTATATTTAATATTATCAATGAGACGGATTTTCCCGCAGAAAAGTGCGATACAACCCATAATATAATCGCTGTCAGCCCAGTTGTCAATCTCTTGCAGGCTATCGCCGTCGACAATGCGGTAATACTCAAGCTCGAACCCGTCGACAGCATTTATAGCCTCCTCGACAAAAGCCCTTGTCTCGACAAGCGTATGCTCACGCGCAAATTCAAGACTCGCAAAAAGCGTCTGCGATATTTTCACCGCCCTATCGCGCTCCTCGGGAGAGAGCAAAGTGTTGCGGCTGCTCATTGCAAGGCCATCGTCCTCACGCACAATGGGACAACCCACAATGGTAACAGGCAACTGCAGTTGACGCACCATTTCGCGAATTATGGCCAACTGCTGAAAATCTTTTTCGCCAAAGTACGCCTTGTCGGGTTCTACAGCGTAAAACAGTTTGCTGACAATCTGTGCCACTCCGTTAAAATGTCCGGGGCGGCAAGCGCCTTCCATAACCTCGTCGAGCGGAGCAAATGAAAAGCGACGAGTATCTTCGGTCGGATACATCTCCTCGACCGAAGGTGCAAAAACAATCGAAGCCCCCACCTTCTCGAGTAACGCACAGTCGGCGTCAAGCGTACGCGGATAGTTCTTAAGGTCATTCTTGTCATTAAACTGCGTGGGGTTCACAAAGACACTCACCACGACTGTACCATTCTCCTTTACAGCGCGCTCAACAAGTGATGCGTGCCCCGCGTGAAGCGCTCCCATAGTGGGTACAAACCCAATGCTGCTACCGGCAGCGCGGCAAGAGGCAAGAGCCTCCTTTAATTCTATTATTGTGTTTATAACTCTCATTTGTGAATAAATTTCAGTACACACAGGTGCAAAAAATGCACCCTCCCCATTTGCGAGTGCAAAGTAACAAACATTTAAGCATAAAAAGAAATAAATAAAATAAAATTATTCTCTAAAAAAACGTCTCTCGGCACAACCTTCACAAGAACAAGAACAGCTCGATAATTTTGAACAGCGACTCTACATCAATTACATATTGTCATAAAAACCCTTAAAAACAGAGATAAATTTGCCTCATTGCCTTTTTTTTCGTAACTTTGCGATGCGCGAAATTTATCCGCTATTTGACAGAAAAAAATGAAAGCAAACAAAATTTTATTTATCACTCAGGAAATTACACCGTTTGTACCTGAATCACAAATGTCGAACATTGGCCGTTATTTGCCACAAGCGACACAGGACCTCGGTAAGGAGATAAGAATTTTCACCCCAAAGTGGGGCATCATCAACGAACGTCGTAACCAGTTGCACGAGGTTATTCGTCTCTCGGGAATGAACCTGATTATCGATGACACCGACCACCCGCTTATAATAAAGGTTGCCTCGTTGCAGGCAGCACGTATGCAGGTCTACTTCATCGACAATGACGACTATTTCCACAACCGTTCAATGACAGTCGACGAGAATGGCGTTGAATACCCCGACAACGACGAGCGTACAATATTCTTTGCACGCGGCGTGCTTGAAACAGTGAAGAAACTCCGTTGGTGTCCCGAGGTAATACACTGCCACGGCTGGATTTCGGCATTGATACCCATCTTCGTCAAGCTTGCCTACAACGACGAACCATCGTTCCGCGACTCAAAGATTGTAGTCTCGCTTTACGACGACAACTTCAACAACGCATTCCCCGACAGTTTCTTGCAGAAATTGTTGCACAAGGAGATGACTCAGGACGCTGTAAGCGAATCGAGCACCCCGGTGACATACAACGAACTCGCAAAGATAGCAATCAAGTACAGCGACGGAGTAATTATCAACGGCGACAATGTATCGCAAGAGCTTGTAGACTATGCACAGTCTATCGGCAAGCCCATTCTGCCCAAGCCCGCCGATGAGGATTACCACAACGCTTGCAACAATTTCTACGACACCGTTTTTGAGTAAAATCACCTCAAGCAGAATTAAAAAGCAACAGAAACAACATTACAAAGAGTAGAACGAGCGTATGAGAAAAACATTGCAATGTTTTCTGCTGGCGATTGCCACAATACTGACCTTCGCGCAGTGCGACGACAACACCGACTACATCGGCGGCAGCATTGTGCCCGACCGTGACATTATAATAGCCGAGACAAAGTACTTCGATGCCAACAGCAACACCGTGCTGGCCAACGACTCTATACTTGCATCGGTGGGCAACGTCTACTTGGGACAATACACCGACAGCGAGTCGGACACAAAATTCACATCGAGCTTCATCACGCAGTTCGCTTGTGGCAACGACTTTGAATTTCCCGAAGAGGGAGTGATTGGCAACACATCGACAAGCACCACCCTTCGCCTCTATTTTAATGAATATTACGGCGACTCGCTCAACACAATGAGCTGCGAGGTTTACGAGCTCGACAACACGCTCGAAGAGGGTGTACCCTATTACACAAACCTCGACCCCGCCGAATTCTGCGCTCCCGACAAAGCACCTTTGGCCAAAAAGACATTCAGCGTAATAGATTTTCAGTTGTCCGACAGTTTGCTCGAGAGCGACTACGCAAAGCACGTCGAGATTCCGTTACCAAACAGCATCGGCCACAGATTCATAACAAAATATTATGAGAGCGATGCCGACAACAACCAAATTGGCAAACAATATTTCGAAAACTCCGAATCATTTATAAACAACGTATTCAAAGGCATATACGTTAAATGCACACACGGCGACGGTACCGTTATAAAAATATTCCGTTCACGCATTGACATTGGCTTTGAACGCTATATCAAGAGCAGCACCGGTGAAGACTCCATACAGCCGCTTATAGCGCCGTTCTATTCAAGCAAAGAGGTTCTACAGGCCAACAAGTTCGACAACAACGACCTCAAGCACCTGCTCGACGAGAAAGAACACACCTACATCAAGACCCCGGCCGGTCTTTTCACCGAAATTGAGTTGCCAATAACAGACATTGTCGAGAATTGCGACACAATAAACTCGGCAACAATAACATTCACGCGCTACAACGAGACAGCCGGTTTCGGCAAGAAGGCACACAACCAGCTGTTAATGCTGCGCAAGAGCGAGATGCACAGGTTCTTCCTTAAAAACAAGCTCGACGACAACGAGACATCTTTTCTCGCCTATTACAACAGCAGCAGCAACGAATACACCTTCTCGAACATTGCGAACCTCATACGCTACTGCTACAACGAGTATAACGAGAACTGCGACAACCCCGAATGGATTGCCAAGAACCCCGACTGGAACAAGGTGATACTCATTCCCGTCGAGACAACCAAGGACACCAACGGTGGCGTTGTAAAAATAACCCACGACACAAGCATCAAGAGTATGCGCCTGCGTGGAGGCACAGAGTATAATATTCCAATAAAAATTGTGACAAGCAAATACAAGGAATAACCCAAAAACAGGTTATTCAAGCAATTATAAGAAAGGGAGTGGTTGCACCACTCCCTTTCTTGTGCTATACACACCCGGACAAGCAATGCCGCAAGTCACCCCGCCACTAATGCAAAAGCCGAGAAAGGAACAGCACAGCCCCAAAAATGCCACTCACAAAAAACGCACAGCAGCCCCACTCTCTCGCCCATTAAGCCTATGCAAAAAAAGCGGCGGTACAAATTGTACCGCCGCAAACTATAAATCAAGAAAAGCCATTATTCAGCCTTAGCCTTTTTGACAGCTCTCTTTTTCGGTTTCTCCTCGGCAACAGCCTCGACAGCAGGAGCAGCCTCATCTTTCTTTGCGGCTCTCTTAGCCTTAGCGGCAAGCTTACCCTTAAGCTGCTCAACCTCGGCCTCAAGCTGGATAATTTCAACCTCCTGATTGTCAATCATCTGCTGCAAAGCGCCCAACTCCTCGTTATCCATATCGGGATACTGCGCACGTACACGTGCAAGGAAGTCTCCCAAGATATTCATATAGTTTGTAAACGCATCGTAAGGCGACTCATAGATGCAACGCTCTGTGATTATACCATTCTGCTTTGTAGTCATAAAGCGCAGATTCTCGGCAGCCTGCAGATAGTCAAAATCCTGCTTCAGTTTCTTGTCGTCGGTAATCATTATACGCTCGGCAACGCTATACAGTTTGTCGAACGCCTCGCGCTGGAGAGTATTTCCGAGCCAAGAACTTGCATCGCGCTCCTCGTCCATCCAAGAGAGAGGATAAGGAACCTCAAGAGGACCAACAGACTTGTAGCTGTCAATAATCTCGGACGGTGTCGAGAATGTGATATTCTTAGCAGCAGCACAAGCCGGCAACGCCTTCATAAAGTCAAGAATGTTAGAAGAGAGAGGCTGCGCCATACCTATGGCCGAAAGATTCATAAATATATTTATCACCTTCTCCTCCTCGGGGAACTGCGAAATCCAGTCAATATAAGTCTCGGCAAAGAGAGGATATTCGCTCCACTCGGGGTTCGAGAAGCGCAAAGAAATATCATCGGACAGTTTATAGTCGCGGAGCAACAGCTTCAAGTTCGAAGCAAGCGCGCAGTTATACACAAAGTGAGGACTCTTCCAAGCAAGAATGTGCTTTGCACCCTCGGAGAGCATACCCTTAAAGCCCATCTGAGAAGCCATCTCACCAATCTCATCGCTATAAATGAGACCTGAGTTACGAAGCACCTTAGGCTTTTTGCCGAAAAGCTCCTTAATCTTGCGATTCTGACGCATAACCTCTTCCATAAACACCTCTTTTGAAGCAAGAGAAGAGAGGCCGTGCGAATAAGGTTCGCACAAGAACTCGCAACAACCGGTCTTGTTAATCTCGTGGAGCAACTCAATAACCTGCGGTGCATATAGTTCGAGCATCTCAAGGCCTACGCCCGATACCGACAAAGCCACCTTGAAAGCACCATTGCTCTCCTTAATCATCTCAAGCATTGTCTGCAAAGCGGGAACATAAGACTTCTCGGCAAGTTCGATAGTCATACTCTCGTTAGCATAATCATCATAGTAGTAGTGGTCGCTGCCAATATCGAAGAAACGATAGCGCTTCAACTGTCTAATCTGATGCAACTCGAAATAGAAACAAATTGTTTTCATATTATTTCTTTAATTTTAATTATTACCAACCCAATACTTTCTCATACATTTTGCGCAATCTGAGCGCTACATCTTCCCAAGTGATGCTGTCAACCTCTTTACGACCCTCGACTTTCAGATATTCATAGAGCGAATCGTTGTTACATATAGAGTAAATAGCATCGGCCATTGCGTTAATATCCCAGTAGTCGGTCTTTATACACTTGTCGAGAATCTCGGCACAACCCGACTGCTTTGAGATAATTGTGGGAACGTCGCACTGCATAGCCTCAAGAGGCGAAATACCGAAAGGCTCACTTACCGACGGCATAATATACACATCGCTGGCCTTGAGACATTCATACACCTGACGTCCGCGCATAAATCCGGGGAAGTGGAAACGGTCCGAAATTCCACGCTGGGCCACAAGACGAATCATATCGTTCATCATATCGCCGCTGCCGGCCATACAGAAACGTATGTTACGTGTCTTTTTAAGCACCTGAGCCGCAGCCTCGACGAAATATTCGGGACCCTTCTGCATTGTGATACGTCCAAGGAAAGTCACGACCTTCTCGTTAGGAATCTTCTTTGGTACAATGTCAAGAATATCTTGTGACAACGGAGTAACCGCATTGTGCAACGTCGAAACCTTATTGGGGTTCTGATGATACTTGTGAATAACCGTCTGACGTGTAAGTTCACTCACGCAGAAGATGTGGTCGGCATTGTCCATACCGTTTTTCTCTATGGCATAGACTGTTGGATTCACATTACCACGGCTACGGTCAAAATCGGTAGCGTGCACGTGAATAACGAGCTTTTTACCCGACACCTGTTTAGCGTGTATTCCGGCAGGATAGGTCAGCCAGTCGTGAGAGTGAATAATATCGAACTCCTCGGTACGAGCCACTACACCGGCAATAATCGAGTAGTTGTTTATCTCGTCGTGAAGGTTTTCGGGATAACCGCCGGCAAACTCCATACAACCAAGGTCATTGGTGTGCATATAACCAAAGTCGCTGTAAATATTCTCTCTGTAACGGTAATACTCTTCGGGAGTCATCACCTTGCCAATGCGTGAATTCACATAGTCGTAGTTGACATCTTTCCACACAATGGGCACAGAGTTCATAGCAACAATTCTGAGGAAGCTGTTATCCTCGTCGCCATAAGGTTTGGGGATACAAAACTTAATCTCCACATCGCCCTGCTGAACGAATCCTTTAGTAAGTCCGTAACTTGCAGTGCCGAGTCCACCCGAAATATGCGGGGGAAACTCCCAACCGAACATTAAAACTTTCATATCTTATCCCTCCATTTTTGATTCATACTGTTTGAGTATCTGGCTCGTTCTGAGGATTGCCGCAACGTTCATTGCAAATGCAACAGCGCCACGTCCCTTGAACGGCGGGTTTCCGTCGAACACTTCGGGTATTGAACCCACGCAGTGCTGCACAATCTCATCTTCGAAGCCAACCATCTGACGCTGAACGAATGATACACCGCTCATCTTGTATATTTTAAGGTAAGCCTCGTAGTAGAAACCACCGAGCCAAGGCCACGCCGTACCCTGATGATAAGCATAATCGCGCTGTATCTGCGGACCCACATAATTGGGATTGTATCCAACACTCTTGGGCGACAGCGAACGTAAGCCACGCGGAGTAAGAAGTTCTTTTGTAACGGTGTCGAGCACTTTCTTCTTTTGCTTGGAGTCAAGCGGAGAGTGGTCAAGCGCTACAGCGAAAATCATATTCGGACGTACGCTCCAATCGACATAATCTCCATCGACGTAGTCGTACAGATAGCCATACTCGTTAAGGAACACCTCGACAAAAGCCTTTCCGACAAGAGGCACCAAACGCACGAGAGAGTTTTTAACCTCTTCGTTGTTTGTAAGTTCGGCCATCTCCTCGATAAACTTAAGGGCGTTATACCACAAAGCATTTATCTCGACCACATAACCCGTACGAGGAACTACCGGACGGCCATTGGCTGTAGAATTCATCCAAGTGACAGCCTTGTCGCGTCCGTTTGTTGCAAGCAAGCCGTTCTGTGTTACTCTCAGGTTGCTATGCTTGTTATTGCGTACAAAATCATAGATGAGCATCAACAGGCTGCCATACTTGTCGCGGCAAGCCTCAATGCCACACTCCTTGGCATACTGCTGTATAGCCCAAATAGCCCACAACAGTACATCGGGGTGCTCCATTTCATATATTTTGCACTCGCTCGGACGGTCGTTGATGAAATCCTCGATGGCTATGCGTGCAGTGTTCATAACACGCTCATACTCCTCGATGTGTCCTTGCGACAATGTAAGGCCCGGAAGCGACACAAAGAGGTCGCGGGCACGGCATTTGAACCAAGGATAACCGGCAAGGATATAAGTGTGTTTACCCTGTACATTAAAGAACTGGTTACCGGCACACTGCATACAGTGCATAAAATTGTCGCGCGGGTCACGAATAGCCTCTTCGTGGTCGAATGCAGCCTTCATTGTGCGCGAGGTTATTGGCGAAACACCGCCCGAGAAGACGATGCTCTCACCGGCCTTCATCTTAACCTCAAAGTAACCGGGAACGTACAAATCCTCGTTAAAGTCGTATCCACGCTCAAGTTCCTTAACATATTCAATACCGCGATACCAGTCAGGAGTGTACACAAACTCATTCTTTTTATTGAGCTGCATATACAGGTCGGGATAGTCGGCGTACATACGCATACTGATACCGTTCTCTACCTCCTTATAGCTACGGTCGGCAACGTTATTTTCGTGCGTATATTCACGCACGCTGCGGAACGCGCAGAACGGGCGCAGACGCAAGGTAACAGCCGTGTTTGCCTTCAAAAGGGTGTAACGAATAAGAATTCTGTTCTCGTGATGTACAAAGGCTTTCTCTTTTTTAAGCCAAACGCCTCCCACGTTATAAACGGTGGTCGGCACGCGCTCCCAGGCAAACTCGCGAATGTACTTGTTGCCTCGAGGACTGAAGTTGTCGGCATTATACTTGTGCAAACCCAAGTTGAATTCTGCACCGTGCAACACAACTGTCTCATCGAGTGACGAGAGCAACACGTGATTCTCGTCATCGAGTTCAGGAATGGGGACAACCAACAAGCCGTGATACTTGCGGGTATTACAGTCGACAATTGTCGAGCAGTGATAAGCACCCGAACGGTTTGTCCTCAGAATCTCCTTCTGCAACGACTCTTCCAAGTTCGTCATCAGCGTTTTTTCGAATCGCAAATAACTCATCTCGTACGAATTTATATTATGTTAATAATTTCTAAACTCCCCAAATATAACACTTATTAAAAACAACTACAAGCAAGTGGGCGTAAATTTTTAAAAACTAACAGAAAAACAGCAAAAAAAGTAACTTTTTGCATAGTAAGGACAGAGAAGGGAGATGATTTTTAGTCACAAAGCGCACGCTTTTGCGCACAAAAAGACTATAACACAATTTATGTGCTATTATAACAAAAGTATAAATAAGGAGATAAAAGCGTCGTCAAGCGACTGAACACGTGCACAACACCGAGCAATTACCTTTTCCTTATCATCGACGGGATTATAAGGTTAAGTTCCTCGGGCAGCACCTGTACCTGCAAAGGGAATGTCGGTTTGAAAGGACGTCCGTCAATACCTATTGCCGCGCCACCCAGGTCTTCAATGAGAATCTCTTTCGTGCGGAACGGTTCCATAAGTTTAAAATTCAATATTCTGCGGCGCAGAAGCATATGCACACCCTCGAGCACCCCCAGGAACTTAGGCTTCCGTATTGCCGACACATCGAGATAACCGTTGTAAGGCACAGCGCTTGGTGTCATTCCGTAGCCACGGGCATTGCCAATGAAAAGCATCATCAATTTTTTGTCGACCGTCTGTGAGTTCAGACGAAATTTCATAGAATAGCTACGTCGATGAAAGAGCAGATGCACAAAGCCAAGAACGTGATAAGCTATGCGTGCAAAAAGCGCCCTCTTACGATTGGCAAGCTCTACAAAATAGGCCGACACGCCAATATTGAGTACATTCAGAAAATAACGCCTGCGCTCGCCCTGTTCGGTCTTGTAAGTACAACACCCCACATCAATTTTGCGCACCCTGTGTGTCATTATGCAATCGACAGCAGCCTTGTAGTTGTCAACCTCAAGCCCCCAATAGGAAGCAAAGTCATTAGCAATACCGTGCGGTATAATTCCCAGCGAAACAGCCGCTCTGTTCGATGAAGACATTATTCCGTTTATAGCGTCCTGAAGCACGCCGTCACCGCCCACGACCACCACCGTTTTATAGCCATTGTCGGCAAACATTCGAGCCTGACGCTCTATCGAACCGAAATTCTCGGACTCTATATAGTCGTACGCGACCCCGTTGGCGGTAAGATACTCGCGAATCTCTTTCCACATTTTCATCGGACGCATCGCGCCAGCCTTAGGCGCATAAATAATACCCCAACGATGCTTATTTTTGTTTATTTCCTCACTCATACAGCAGACTCTTTATCTGTTCAACAAGCAACTCGCGTGGCAACGAGCCATCGACCCATTTTACCTCTACCCCACGTTTCTCCATACCGCGGAACCACGTCATCTGCCGCTTTGCAAACTGATGTATGGCAATCTCAAGAGCTGCAACCATTTCGTCGTATCCCATTGCGCCGGTAAGATAGAGGGTGAGATACTTATACTCCAGTCCGTAGTATATAAGCTGTTCGGGAGTGAGCCCCGCATCGAGCAATGCGCACACCTCGTCGACCATTCCACTCTCGAGCCGTTCGCGCAAACGGCGCGAAATTCTCTCACGACGAACCTCACGCTCGACAAGCACGCCTATTGTCAACGCCTTTATATTCGGGAACGAACGCTCCTCGACAGGGCGTGTAAGGTAATACTCTTCAATTTCAATTGCACGTATTGCACGTTTTTTACTATCGGTGTCGGTATTATTATGCAGCGAACGGTAGCTCGCGAGCATAGCTGTAAGTTCTTCGAGGCTTTTACTCTCAAGTTCCGCACGCAAAGCCGGGTTCTCGGGCACCGGCAGCAGACGATAACCCTTGAGCACCGACTCGACATAAAGGCCACTGCCTCCGCACACTACGGGATACACGCCTCGAGCCTTAATATCCTCGTATGCAGCAAGAAAATCGCGCTGAAACTCAAAAAGGTTATACTTTTCGCCGGCATCGACAATATCGAGCAGATGCGACGGCACAGTGACACCGCCACGGGTATATTCGGCAATATCCTTGCCTGTACCAATATCCATACCCCGATAGACCTGACGACTGTCGGCACTTATAATTTCGCCACCGACAGCAAGAGCAAGGTCAACCGCCAACGACGTCTTTCCGCAAGCAGTAGGGCCGACAACGGCCAAAATATCATATTTTTCTTTACGTTCGTGCATAAAAAGTTTGCGCCACCGAAAGGCACATTGTAACATTGCGCGAAGTTAATGCAAGTTCGGCGCAATAGCAAAATATGTTGTTTAATTTTTCTTACAAAGCGCCATACAGCCATTTACGCATTACGCAGTGAGCCTGACGCACCCACACTCGCAAAGGCACCCACCTACACCTACACAAAAAAAACGGTAACCGCGCGCGGTTACCGTTTCCTTTATGAAAAAGGCACGTTACTTTACAATCTTGAACGAGCGCAGAGCCTTGCCCTCTTTAATTATGGCAACCACATAAACGCCCTTATCCATATTTGCGATGGAAATTTCACGGACCTCGCCTGCACGGACCTCAAAAGCAGTGTTACCCACCACTCTACCATCGGCAGCGAACACAGCCACCTCGAAGAGGCCGTCCTCGGCAAAGAGCACATTTGCAGTACCCTCGAAAGGTTTCGGATATACCATATAGCCGGCCTCGGCATCAACAGAGTCAATCGCTGTCACCACAATATAATCGGTAACAGTCTTAGAAACCGTTCCCCAGGAATTTGTAGCCTCAACAGTCACCGGATAGCTACCGTCGGGAGCGTTATATGTAGCAGAAGCGGTCGTTGCCGTAGAAGCATTAACGCGCGCACCCTCTATCAACCAGCGCGAAGACTCGTATTCAACAGAGAAGTTACCGGTAAGCATAGGCACACCCAATGTTGTTGTAAACTGATTCTGTTTACTATCTTCAATACCGTTTGATCCAGCAACACCTCTTGTCATATAACCACCTTCAACTCCGACATTCGGGGCTGCGGCAGTAGGAACACCCTTACCCATATTTGGGAAGTAGATTTTTCCATCGGCATCGGTCCTTGTCTCCTCGAATGTAAAGTAACCCTCGAGACCATCGGGAGCAGTCTGATAACCCTTCATAGCCTCACAAACCTCACTTTCGCTGAGAGCCTTGCTCCATATTTGCACCTCGTCGACCCAACCGGTCAAGCTGGCAAGGTTCTCCATTGAACCACCGACGTAGAATTTAGCGCCACGCCAGTCTTTAGGACCGACACCACGCGCCTGACCACTTGCAATGAGTTTACCATTAAGGTAGAGGCTCAACTCCTTATTATTCTTTACTGCACAAACGTGATACCACACACCCGGCATAAGGCTATAACCGTTTGACATAATATCGACGTCTTTATTATGCTCATAATCAGGTGTTCCGGCCCTTGGCGCATCGGTACACATTGAAATTTCATTTTCGGCATTGTCAATCTTAAGGTTATTTTCCTTTGCATAACCGGCAGGACGAATAGCTGTCCACATTTCGCCCCACACACTTTCGGTCCAGGTACCACCGTAGTTACGGTTAACCTTTGTCATAAGCAATGTACCATACGAAGCGTGTTCAAACTTTTCGACCTTGAACCAAAGAGCAAACGAAGTATTATGATATTCACTCATAACCTTTGAATCGACTGTAAATTGATAAGGCTCGCTCATATAAAGCGATTGCGATACATTACAAGGAGCGCCGTTAAAGGTTGTACCGTCAGCAATGTCGGCAGTAAAGTTAACATCGTTATTACCCGGAGTCACATTGGTCACATCAGATGTTATACTGTTAATCTGTGGCAAACGACCGGTCTCCTCGGGAGAAACAAGAATGAGTGAGCGATTTATTACAGTTTTGCCATCTGAAACAACCTTAACATCGTAGCTACCTACAGCCGGGAGAGAAGCCTCCATCTCACGTACATTGTCAGCACTTACAATAACCTCGTCTGTCAATGCATTATGGATACTTATATCGGCAGCCGAATGGTTCGGGTCCTCGAACCCTATAGTAAATGTCTCGTTAGGCTTAATGATATTTTTATCTATGGTAAGCGCTTCAATAACGGTCAACTCCTTCTCAAGAGGATTGCTCCACACAATTTCGCTTACAGCAACACCGTCCTTACCCACAGCACGCACACCAATCTGCAGAGTCTCAACTTCTGGCAAAAGAGGTACGTCTACAACGTATGCCGCCCAAGATGTTGTGGTTGTAAGCAACGTCTCTTTATCACCCTGTTTAGCGTAAATTTCGTAGTACCAAGCGCCAACCTCCTCGTTATACACAGGGCAACCCTCGTACTCGGCAGGACGTGTGGCCGGTGTCGGCATATTAAAGATAACCTTTATATCGCCACGATTGTAGTAGCGTTTCATAAAATCGACGTGAGTGATTGCGGGAGTAGCCGGCTGCTCATTGAAGTCGGCAGGCACAAATGCAAACTCACCAAGGAGAACCTCATAATCAGCTTCGGTGTCCTTAACAGAAAGGCCCACGCAACCAATGACGTCACCGGGAGCAAGACCCGCCTCGGAAGCCTTAATCACAACCGAGTGCCACTGACCGGCCTTGAAATTTCCGGCAATAGGAAGGTAAGCAAAGGCATTTTCGCCATTCTCTTTAGCAACCATTAGTTCAAGATGCACATTGCCATCAAACTTAGGCTTAAATGTCAGGCGGAACTCATCGTCAGCATCGGCTACATTCCACTTTGTAGCGAACAAGCGCACGTCAGAGCGTTCGGTTGCTCCGTGAACCTTAAGACAAGAACCGGCAAACCAAGCATCGTCGTATGTAAAGTCGAGCTCAATAGCATCGGACGGCACTGTTGCACCATCGCCGTTGTCGACCCACCAACGCCACGTCGGCAGCAAATCCTGCATACCGTAGTTATACCACTTGTGGTTCCAGGTTGTAACGCCGTTCTTGTTAAAGAAACGGCCGTTACCCAAATTGAAGCGTGTTACAAAAGGAAGGTCATCAAGAGTAGAACGCTCTATAACGGCTGTAGCATAACCGTGCCACTCCTTAAGGTCACTAAACGATGATGTTACATTAGCATCGGTCAATGCAGGCATATTGAGCACGTTGCGGTTACCGCCCGAGAAGAGCATCTCCTGCTTTTTCTGGTACTCGTTCTGCACGGCATAGTCGCTGGTACCACCCTCGGTCGAAGATATATAAAGCTGGTTACGGTCGTGAGCACCCCAAACAACAACACTCACCGGCTGCTCCATAAGGACTTTCCAACCGGCATTGCCGTTCTTGCCATAGCCACGGCCCTGCATATCAAAGCCTGCATAAATATCGAACGACGAACGTCCCAAATTCTTTGCAGTATAGGCACTCTCTTTCAAGCCTGCTTCGCTCCAGTTGTAGTTAAGGAAGAACACATCGGTTACAGGCAGGTTTTTTGTTTTATCGTGAAACCATTTATCATTGGCGTATGTGCCAGATGTTGTCAATCTACAACCACCATCATTCAAGCCGCCGTTATTTGTAACAAAGGCATACCAATCGACGTGGAACGGGTGGTTCAACTCAGCGGCAATTTTGTGACATTCGGCCAGGAAAGGCTGAAACGCTGTACGAGTTTTATAATCCCAATAACCTTCGGGGTTGAGACAAATACCATCTATTCCATAATATTTAAGGAACTGAATAAGTTTACGGGAATATTTATACTTATCGCCGTGCTCATTAGCAACCACAAGAGACTCGGAAAGGTCGTAGATTGTCTTTCCCGGTTCAGAGTTAAAGTTTACCGCTGCACCCCAATCAATAAAGTAGGTACAACCGGTTTTTACGCCGTTCTTGTGAGCAACGTCGTTGAACGCGCCTGGCACACGCCACCAGCCATTGGTCCAGTTTGAGTGAATGTCGAGATACTGCCACATATTAAAATTGTCAGCATCAAAGTTATAACGAGGCAAGGCACCCCACTCCTTTGACATTTCACCGGTAGGAGCACACCAGCAGAATTGCTTGTTATTCTCGTCGTTGAGATTGTCGTTCGCCTGGTCGCCGGGACGGAAACGGTTTTTCAACGGAACGCGAGAAATCCAGAAATTCTCATCGACATAACCGGCATCACCGTTCCAGGGCTTGCCGGGTTCCCAGTTCTTGAGAGCCTCGACAATATTGGACGGCACACCTTTGTCCACATACATACTGTGCGTTGGCACACTCTGCGCCATTGCTCCCATTGACAGCAGAGCAAAAGCAAAAAGTAATAATTTTTTCATTTTAAAGATATTTAGATTCCTTTTCCTACAATTAAGCTGCTAAAACAATTTTCGGGGATAAATTTATGCAATATTTTTAAAATAATGAATCGACTTTATATATTTTTATATCCGCGATGAAGCAAATTCCCAAAACCGCCACACATATACATTTAATAACGTGACAAATATAGCGGTACAAGGAAAAATATTGCTGTTAGGTTAAAAAATCATAAAATAGTAACAGTGCCACACACTAACACAGGCATTTGTCAGTTATAAAATTAAACAAGGAACAAAATGTACGAAAATCTTTTACGTTTGCCCTATTTTCAAGGGTTGAGCAGAGACGAAATAACAGCTATACTCGATAAAGTCACATTTGAATTCTGCAACTACAGCGACGGCGAGAATATTTGCAGGTGCGGAGAGAGTTGCGACAAGTTCATAACCGTGACCAACGGAGAGATACTGTCGCACGCCACCGCCCCCGATGGCACATACTCCATAACCGAAGAGTTCAAGGCACCATACCCCATTGAGCCATACTCTCTTTTCGGACACGACACAACCTTCAAACGCGACTACACCGCAAAAGGCAATTGCACCACCCTTGTAATAGACAAAAGATTCCTGTTCAGCGAATTTATAAAGTATGACATATTCACAATTAACTACCTTAACCTCATAAGCCGCAGAGCGCAGATGCAAAGTCACGCAATATGGAATTACACCCCGACAAGCATCAGGGGGCGTATAGTACAGTTCATTGGAATGCGTTGCAACGACTTTAACGGCACAAAGCGCATACAAATAAAGATGGAACGTCTGGCAAACATTCTATGCGAGACACGTTTGAACATCTCCAAGGCGCTGAACGAGATGCAAGAGCAAGGCTATATTGAACTGCACCGCAAGGAAATTATAATTCCGTCGTTCAAGAGGCTTGTTGATGAGATTAAACCTTAATCGCCCGCACGCCTTTGTATTTTGCCTTTTTGCTGACTATAATTCGCCGACAGACAAAGGTTAAGACAACCTTTTTGCAACCAAAACTAAAAAAAGCAAAAAAATCTTTGGCACAAACAAAGAAACACACTATCTTTGCACACGAAAATCGAGCATCTGCACGATATTCGTAATTCAACAGGTAGGTTCCGTAGCTCAGCTGGATAGAGCAACGCCCTTCTAAGGCGTGGGTCAAGCGTTCGAATCGCTTCGGAATCACAACGACGGGAAAAATCTTTTGATTTTTCCCGTCGTTGTTTTTGGCTAAAGGCGCTATAACACGCTGTCGGGTGCAGCTGTAGCGAGTAAATCGGCTATCTGCTGTAGTATGCTTCCGACCTTTTCGGGCGATATGCTGTTCTGTGTTACCTCGGCACGGAACGCTGTAATAAATGCTGTGAGTGCTGTTGTATCTATCATATCTTTTGCTGTTTGATACGGCAAAAGTATTGTTGATAGAATGGGTGGTAAAAGACAAGAAACGCGGAAAGGTCAATACCGTTTCCGCATTTCTCTGTCATCGAAAATATCCGACAAGATGCCTTGATACTCTTTACCGAGATTATCAGCAAAGAACTCTTTTATGTTCATCACGGAGGCATAATACTTGCGAGAGAACCAACGGCGGCACGGCGATGTTGATTGTCTGCATAAAAAATGTGGTTACTTCACCGCTAAGGTAGAGTAACCACATTATGGGGTAAAAGACAATGATAAGTTGTATTTGGATAGATAGTAGAGAAAGATTAATTTTGCAAAAAAATATAAATAATGCAACATAAAGAAGCAATTACAATAGAAGAGCAAATAGCAAAGATGCAGGAACGCAAAATTCAAATAGCCGACATCGACAAAGCTAAAGAAATACTTCTAGATATAGGTTATTATCGTTTAGGGCACTATTTTTCTCCATTTGAAAAAGGGTATCCTAAATTGAAGATACGCGCACACAATTATACTGACGGAGTACAATTTTCCGATGCAGTGAGATTGTATTATTTCGATTTCGATTTAAGAATTATACTTTTAAGATATACCAGCCGTATAGAAATTGCGTTTAGGACATATCTTACATATGTCTTATCCATAAAATATAAAAGTAACAATAATTGGTTTGTTGATGAGAATATTGTAGATAAGAATTTTGTTGATTATTTCAAAAGCACTATTTACGAGAACATAAAAAAGAAACCTGCTATAATAAAGCACCACAAGAAATACAAGAAAGTAGATTTTGCTCCTGCTTGGAAAACTTTAGAATACCTAACATTGGGAGAAGTACTAACGCTGTATAAGAACTTGAAATCAACAGATGATAAACTTGACATTTGCAGGCACTTTGGCATTAAAATGACTGATGTCTTCGAGAATTACATTGAGACAATTAGAATTTTAAGAAATGATTGTGCACATGGTAGTCCATTGTTTGAGTTAAAATTGAACAAGAGTGTACGCAAAGGACCGGCATACAATGACATACCTCAAAATTCGCAAAGTCTAAAAGCTGCTCTTGATGTGATACATTACTTTATTAATGCCATCTCACCCAATAGAGCAAAAGACCTTAAAGACGAAATTGCAAAGATTCAGTATGATATTAAATCTAAAAATCCACAACTTGTACCAATTCTCAATAAAAGTACAAAGATGCGGTTTTAACAAAAAAGAAGCACGATTGCATTAAAAAGACATCAAATTATTTTGCACATTACAAAAACAAGTGTAACTTTGCAGACGTTTTAAGAACAGTGCCGGTGTATGCCTTTGTCGCTACACATTGCACTTAAAAAGGGTCAGTCGGGTTTATTCCTTTGTCGGATAAACCCGCT
>JAZRFF010000040.1:0-26739 GCA_045661225.1 Bacteroidaceae bacterium
TTGAAGATGTTGTACCACCAGGCAATCTGGTCGAGCGTCTTGTAAAGCTCGTCCTGCTGATTCTGGCAATAGATACGGTCTTGTTCCGTAATCTTCTCTTCGTTTCTCACTTGTACCTTCAAGATACCTGATAGCAGGTCGGTGTGACCTATTGCTTGACTGTTGTTTAATACTGCTTTTGACATAACATTATATATTTCTTGTTAGTCCGGCTATGAAATTGTTATATCATTTTCTTTATCCTATAGAGAGTTTTTAGGGGATAGATTCTTATAATTGGAGAAAAAATCGTATCTTTGCTCTTAGAAAAGAGTTATTTGAAAAGCGTGAGGAATATAGTGTAACAAAGCAAGTTAGCAATTTCTTATCCATTGCCCATTCTCATGCAAGTTCTTCTTAATGGTTTGATACTCAATGAATCTTAATCAAACTACATCAAAGATAGCAACAAACGAGCGAGAAATATAAAGCTATGCTTTAATATTTATTACAGCGAGTGAAGAAAATCTTAGAGGTTTACCTCAAAGATAGCAACAAACGAGCGAAACAAAGCCAAGCCTGCTTGGGATTTTCACAGCGAGTGCCGAAAATCTTCGAGATTTATCTCAAAGATACAAATTTAAAAGCAAATTACAACCGGTGGCCGTAGTTATCATCACGGTATGCTGGTGTGTTTGATATTTCAAAGATAGCAACAAACGAGCGAGAAATATAAAGCTTGCTTTAATATTTTTCAAAGCGAGTGCAGAAAATCTTCGCGGCAACGCAAAGATACAAACGAGCGAAAAATACAAAGCTTGCTTTAATATTTCTTACAGCGAGTACAGAAAATCTTAGAGGTTTATCTCAAAGATTGCAAAATGAGGTGGACTACTGTATGCGATGCTCGAACTATCTTAAGAATTCAATATTTCTTCTATAAAATCTTCTAAAGAAAGATCGGTTGTTATTCCTATTTTCTGGCGGAAACGGTGACGGAGCATCAATACGCTGCGTGGTGCAATGGCCAACAAATCGGCAATTTCCTTGTTGTCTTGTTTTAACACAATTAGCATTGACAGGAGCTCTTCGCGGCGGGTAATGGTCGGGACTTTCTCGCGCAGACGAGGAAGGAAAAGCGGATAGAGTAACTCAAAACGTTGACGGAATCTTGATTCGCCATTTTTTTGAAGAATAGATGGGGTTAGCGTTTCAATCTCTTGTCGGTTGTTCTTGTCACTCATTATCTCGTCAATTTCTTGCGATATTATATCTTTCTCGGCGTTTGTCTGATTCAACTTTTGAGCTAACGAGGCCAGTCTGTCGCCGGCCTTTTTCATCTGTATTTTGTGTTGTTTCTTTTGATAAAAAAGTAGTGAGACTGCCACTGAAATAATAACAATAGACAAAATTGTATAAATAAGGAACCATAGGCTTTGGTTCGTCTGTTTAAGTCTTATGATTTCTAAATCCCGTCTTTGTTGCTCGGTTTGCAAATCGGTAATGGCTTCCAGAAGATTAAAGTTAAGTTTCTTTTCCTTTACTACCTCTTGTTCCTGAAGCATCATTCCGGTGTATTGTTCCACTTTCTGTCGATTATTGCTTTTTAGGTAGTAATCCAGAATGGGTTTATAATCCAGCTGTATATATATGTGTGAATCGTTCTGGTTCAGCAATAAATACATACTGTCCAACATAATTTCAGCAACTTCGTTCTGCTTGTTCTTCAGATAGGTCTGTGCCAATTGGTGATATGCCTTGGCGCGGCTTGTGGCAGTTCCTTGACGCGTTACCTGTTGCAGCTCCTGAATGCCTAAATGCATTGAATCGCCGCCCTTTGTGGTTAAGTATATTCCGTGCAGAAGATCGATATCTGCCATACCGCTATTGTAGGGCAGTTGGCGACAGAGTTTCCCGGCTTTCTCGATATAGAAAACAACCGAATCTTGCTCTCCGAGCTGCAACAAGGCCCGACCTTTGTTTATATAGGTCTGTGCCGAGACCATTGGATTCTTTGTTTCCATTTTTGTCTCTACCTGTATGGCTTCTGTCGCATACATATTGGCATATTCCGGAATATCCCAGTAAAGGAAGAGGTCTATTAGTAAATGCAGACTATTCAGTACTCCCAGATTGTCGTTCCTTGCTTCAGCTTCTTTCTTGCTTTGCCTAAACAGCCCCAAAGCTTTATTCAGTTGCCCGTTTCGTTTGTAAAGCGAACCTAACATTGCAGTTACCCATTGTGCACCAGATGTGTTCTTGCATAATTGGGCTTGCTGTAATGCTTCTTGGCACCAGCCTATTACCTCGTCCTGATAATTGGGGTTGCTGTAAAACACGGCTGCTGCATAGGCGTAATCGCGAAAATAGCGCTCGGGGGTGGGGTTGTGAAGCGGAGTGGTGAATACCTTTAACATTGTCTCCTCGGCTTCCTTCATTTTTTCTGTGCGTGACAGTGCATACCCCATAACCGAGTAATAATCCCTCAAGCATTGTTTTTGCAAGATGGGAGATGCATCGAATAGTTCTTGCAGGGTGGAAATACACGCCTCGGGTTCGCCTTTGCTCTGGAATGTATTCATCAATTGCATTAAGGCCTCGGAGTAAACAACCTGTTGCTGTTTTTCGAGCTCATTTTCATTTGCCGGCTGTAACAAGTAAGCCTTAAAGGCTTCTATGGCTTCGGCGTGTTTCCGGTTATGTTGCAATGTCCTTGCTTTATTAAAGAGGTCTGCATTGGCTAAGCTTGTGCAACACACCAGCACAAACATATAAAATATAAATATTCTTTTGCTTCCAAAAGGTAAAGTCATACTTTTCATATTTTTATTTTATTGCAAATTTAAGTAAATTCTACACTATGTGCTAAATCAAACTGTTTACATTTCGGTTTACATTAGTTGTTTTTTATAAATATTCAGACTCTGTATAAATCAAAATGTAGGATTTTGTTATTTGAGGCTTTCGGAATATGAATTTAACTTTGTGTTTGAAAGCTTATACTTGTACAATGCAGGTGATTGTTGCCGGGAATTGGGTGTGCTTTGGAAGCTGCCGGGGTGGTGATGGAAACTCTGCAATAAAATATGGAAAACCTGAAAAGTGGGGTTAATATAAGTACAAATAGATTTTGATTTATTACCTACAAGATTGAATTCGTTTGCTTTTGCAAGTTAAATTCGAATTTGTTTTGATGTTAGAAATGAACAAACACACGAAAAAAGACGAGACAGCCAATGGACTGAGTGGCTTGTCGTATACGCATTGCTTGAATTGCGGGACAAAGCTTAAGGGCAGATTTTGTTACAAATGCGGGCAGGAGGCTGTGAATAAAACGCCTACTGTTGTAGATTTTATTCTGGAGTACCTTAACCACGCTTTTATATGGGATCCCAGATTCTTTTCAACATTTTGGACCTTGATTCGTCGCCCGGGGCATCTTACAAACGAGTTTGACGCAGGAAAGTTCTTCTCGTATGAACACCCTCTTAAACTGAATATGTTCTTGCTGTTTATCTTTGTCACGTTGTTTGTCTTTTTTGCAAGTGCGGACAAGATGACTGACTCGATGCATCGCCTGACAGATGACGAGCGAGTCTTTGCGGGTATTCAACTTCAAACGTTGATGGACGACCCGGAGTATTCCAAGAAAATGCAGGAGAGTCCGCGAGATACTATTCTTTTGCAGGCTCCATTGTTCCTTGCAGATAATTATCCTCAAGTCATAAGCAACATAGATACAAAGGAAAATACCGGGGGTGAGGCTTTGGATAAATGGGTTGCTGTACTTCCTCGGGTACTTGTCGAGGATAAAATCGTAGAAATTGACAATAGCGGATACTATCGCTTCAATGCTGAGAATAAAATTGGTAACAAGGATTTGGAATTGTTCCATTCGGTTTGGGCGGAGATGATGAGAATTACATCTCAATATTTCCCGATGCTGTTGCTGCTTACAGTGCCATTCCTCTCATTCTCGTTAAGGTTTGTCCAGCGCAAGAGCAAAATCCCCGGAATCAACCATTTTATATTCGCGTTGCACTACACGGCATTCTTGGAAGCCCTGATTATATTTGTTTACATACTCTATCTGGCGTTTGCTGCACCAATGACTGTATTGGAGTGCTTTGTAATGATAAGCTCTTGTATATATTTGGCTGTTGCTTTCCGCCGTGTCTATACAAGTTCCTGGCCTAAGGCTGTTGTAAAGTCGCTGCTGACAAGCCTAATCTATTTTATAATACTGTTATTGTTGTTCATTGTGATATTTTTCATTGCTTGTTTTATTATAGCTGCCAATATGGATTTAGAGGTATGAAACAACTAATAAGAAAAACGCGCAGTTCGGCAAGGGGTTTATGAAAGGTGTGACCAGTATTACTATTATTAACTATAGCGAGGCTTCACAAGAAACCTGCCTGGCACTGCGTAAAGAACTTGATTTTGCTAATATAGACAAGGAGAAGGAGTTTGCCGATAATGATTATATTAGGAGCTTTGCTTCGGTGTCAGGTGACGAGAAAACAATATCGGACTTTGTAATTGCAGTGGAAGAGAAAGATTCGAAGATGATAATATATATGGCCGGAAAGATTAAAGTTTGACAATAAAAATAAATATAATAATCAATTTTATTTCACAAACAATGAACAAAAAAATAAGAAGTCTGCTTTGTTGTGTATTCCTGTTGACTTTCTCAATGGCTTCATTTGCCAAAGACAAATCATCGGAAAAAGACAACACCTATTGTCCTTTGTTTACTGCATTAGAACTTAATATTGGCGGTGCAGCTTGGGTTGAAAAACCTCTTTCATACTTCACTTTCTCTGGTCCAACCTTTTCGTTGAATCTGGAAATGATGCAAGCATACAAGGGTGACTCTAAATGGGTTCATCAACACCAACTTCGTTACATTTACAACAGCGGTACTATGGCGATTTCCGGCAAAGGTGGCTCAAAAGCTTACTTCGGAAATTACACTTTTGGCTTGATGACCTATAGTGCTGTTTGTCCTAACCTCAGACTATATTACGGTGCCGATTTAGATGTGCTGGGGGGTATTGTCAACAATGTTCACAGTGGTAATAATCCTATTACCATTAAATCGGATTTGTCAATTGGCTTTACAGGTATGGCTGTGTGTGATTTTAAATTAGGCAAACTACCGGTTACTGCTCGTTATCAAATGGCGCTTCCCGTTTTCTCGGCATTTATTCAAACTGAACAAGGTTATTTTGCAAAAGGAGTGTTAGATGGTTGGAGAGTAGGGTCGTGGGAGAGTCGTTTCAATATGCGAAACCGTCTTCACGCCGACCTTCATTTCGACACCTGGGCCTTGCGTTTGGGTTACGATAACGACATTCTTACTTACTATGCAACTCCGAACCATTTTCAATATGTATCGCATTGTTTCGTAGTAGGTTTTACCGGCGACTTGATAGGTTGGAGCAAGTCTAACAAGAATAGAAAATTTAAAACAGCACTTTATACATACTGATTATGAAAACTAAATATATCTCTTTCATAGCAACACTGCTATTGATTCTTCCACTGCAATCGTGCTACATTCACGACGATAGCGGTATAGTTAATAACGCTGAAGGAAATTTTGATATGTTGTGGAAAATTTGCGATGAATATTATTGCTATTTTGATTACAAAAACATTGATTGGAACTCAATTTATGAAACATACAAACCTCGCGTTAACAACGAAATGAGCGACGATGAATTGTTCGATGTGTGTGCCGATATGCTTGCCGAGTTGAAAGACGGCCACGTTAATTTGTGCAATGACAACGATGTTTCAAAATATTGGCAATGGAACGAAAATTATCCCGAAAATTATAGCGCGCGCATTGTAAGTGAAAATTATCTTGATAATGATTATCATATAAAAGGTGGCTTTGTATATAAAGTGTTACCCGAGAATATCGGTTATATGCACTACGATTCTTTCACCAGTGAGTTTTCTGAAGGACTGCTTGACCACATTCTTACACAATTCAAAGATTGCAAAGGCGTAATCATAGATATTCGTAGCAATGGCGGCGGCAATATAACTAATGTGAACAAATTGGCTATCCGCTTTTCGAAAGAGGATAAAGTGTTATGTGGCTATACATTGCACAAAACCGGACCTGGGCATAACGAGTTTGCCGACACTGTACCCAACTATCTTGAGCACGAAACTATCTCTCTTGGTGACGTTGAGAATGAGAAAAAGATGATAAAATTCCTCAAAGATGTGGTGGTTCTCAGCAACCGTGGAGTGTATAGTGCAGCCAACGACTTTATTCGCACAATGAAAGTGCTTGACAACGTAACCATTATGGGCGACCGTAGCGGTGGCGGCGGTGGTATTCCCTGTAACTTCGACCTTCCTAACGGTTGGTATGTGCGTCTGTCAACATCGCCAATGCTTGACATAAACAAGGTGCACACCGAATTGGGTATCGACCCCACTGAGGGATATAAGATTGATATGGACGAAGATGCTCACATAACAGGCAAAGATGCAATTTTGGACAAAGCTATAGAGTTCTTGTCGGCAAAATAAATCTGTTGGCCTAAAATAGTGATTCCACAAAAACAGAAAAGAAGCAGAATGCTATATTGAATGTCTTGGCAATAATTGCCGATGCCAATGAAAATGTGCGTCCTGCTCAAAGCGATTATAGTATCGTGGTGCAAATGGGAAAAGAAAATGTGGCAGCTTGTATAAAAGTTGTATACTGCAATGATGAGACTTATCACAAATTGCTTCGTTCATAAAAGAGGAAAGCGGCGAAGAGGGCTAAGCGCGATGCTAAGGGTAAGAAAAAATAGTGTGGACGAATAATATAATGTTTAAAGATTATGAAAATGAAATTCAGATTGATTGTATTGTTGGCTGGCGTCTTGCTGCTTGGGGCTTGCAATGACGATAATTTTAAGGAGGTTTTGCCCAAATTGCCGGCCGAACCGATTGTCATTCTCTATGAAAACGATGTCCATTGCGCGGTCGATGGGTATCCTATGCTTGTTTCGCTTCGCAATGAGTGTTTGTCAAGCACCAATTATGTGTCAACGGTGTCTTGTGGCGATTTTGCGAGTGGAGGTCTTATGGGGGCTGTTTCGAAAGGGGAGATGATTGTTGGGATTATGAATAATGTGGGATACGATGTGGTGGCCTTGGGTAATCACGAATTGGATTACGGAATGCCGCAGATGTTCAGACTCACCGAAGCGTTAGATGCACCGGTTGTGTGTGCTAACCTTAAAAATGTTCAGACTGATGCTTATCTCTATCCGGCTTATCATATTGTTTCTTATGGCGAAGTGAATGTGGCTTATATAGGTTTTACTACAACGACAAGCGGTACTGTCAAGAGTCTGAGCGATGAGCAGGGTAATACGCTGTACAGCTTTATGCGCGAGGAGTTCTACGAGAATGCTCAATATTTTATTGATGAAGCCCGCAGGAATGGAGCCGATTATGTCGTTGCGCTGTCTCATCTGGGCGACAGCCATAAAACCGGAGGACACCCAAATTCTATAGAGCTTATCGGTAACACAATGGGGTTAGATGCTGTAATAGACGGTCACGACCATCATATAATAGAAGAGCAGTTCGTTAACAACAAAAATGGAAAGCCGGTACTGCTGACATCATCGGGTACAAACTTCCAATATGTCGGCCAGCTTGTTATCAATACAGACGGTAAAATAGAATCTTCACTCATCAGTATTGCAGACGATGAGATTCCTGCCGATAGCGAAACTCTGCAAATGATTGAGCAATTAAAGGAAGATGCTGGCAGTCAAGGCGATTTTGTCATCGGCAATAGCGAGGTTGAACTTACAATATATGACCGGGACGGAAATCGTGCCGTTCGTTCGCAGGAGACTAATCTTGGCGATTTCTGCGCCGATGCTTTCCGGAGTTTTACAAACGCGGATATTGCGTTGGTGAATGGTGGCGCTATCCGTACGAAAATAGATCGTGGCGAAATTCTGTTTAACGACCTTTACGATGTGATGCCTTTTGGTGATATGATTGCTACAGGAACACTTTCCGGACAACAAATACTTGATGTGCTGGAGTTTTCGGTATCTTCTTTGCCTGCTGAAGCCGGTGCCTTTATGCAAGTCAGCGGTTTGCAGTTTGAAGTTAACCCCGCAATCCCTTCGCCAGTGGTGAAGGACTCGGAAACGTCGTTATATTCGTATGTTGGCGAGGGGCTGCGTCGTGTTTCCAATGTGAAAGTCCTGGACAAGCAGAGTGGAGAGTATGAAGCGGTTGACCAGTCTCGTCAATACACGGTAGCGACATTGGATTATCTTATTCTTGAACAAGGAGGATCGGGTATTCTTGATTGTGTAGAACCTGACCCTACATATTGGGGTGCGGATATAGAAATTCTGCGCCATTATCTTGAAACCGATTTGGGAAAATTTGTAAGTTCGGAATATAGCGAGCCACAAGGTCGTATAAAAATAAAAGGCAATCTTTAATTATGGGAATAATGCGGTTCGCCACATAAATGAAGAAAAATAAATGGAACCCGTCAATAATAGGATAATTTATTATGAAAAAGAGATTTTTCCGCCTCTCCATCATTCTGTTGATGATGTCGATGATTGTAGCGTGTATTCCAGAGGACGATTTTAAGGGTCCCGCAGGTGGTGAACCTGAGAAGTCCTACGAGGTAACAGGCACTATACAGTTGCCTATGAGTATTTTTCTCGGCAATATCCCCGAAGAGTATGCAGCCTTCAAGGAGCCTTTGGCAGGAGCTTTCACACTGCGTGAAAATGCTCTGAAACAGGCTTTAGGCAACCAGAATATCCAAATAGGATTCCGTAAGACTGCCTACAATTACGAAAGTACCGATGTGAATGGAGAGCCAGTCACACTCTCTGCAGCAGCCTTTTGGCTGGGGTACTTCGCTGATGGGGTATGGAACGACCTCCAGCCTGACAATATTTGTCTTATGGAGCACTATACCATCACCAGTGATGCCGAGACTCCCAGCAATGCTTACGCTCTTGAAATGTTTGTCACAGGCAACACTCTCACCATAATGCCCGATTATATAGGCTATGGCGTCAGCAAAAATTTGCCTCACCCTTATCTTAACCACGACGTATGCGCTATAAATTCCATTGATGCCTTGACTGCCGGATACGACCTCTTCAACGATAATGTAGAAAGCGGTATGTCGCAGGACTGGAGGCTCTATCTTGCCGGTGCGTCGCAGGGTGCTGCCAATGCCATTGCCGTACACAAGTATATGGACACCAACCTTGAGCTTGCTGCCAAATGGAATTTTGCGTCATCAAACTGCTCTTCAGGCCCGTACAGTCCGGTCGTGACTATTGATAAATACCTTGCCGACGGCAAGGTTGCCTATCCTGTGGTCTTCCCCTTGGTGATGAAGACGATGTTCGACTCATACCCCGATATTATGGCGGGTTTCACCGAGGAGATGGCATACTCTCAGAACTACCTCGCAGCTAAAGCCGAGATTGACGGAATGATTGCCGGCAAGGAGCACAATACAGCTGCTATCAACCAGGTGTTTATGGACAAAGTAAGAAAGACTGTAGATGAAAATCTTGCCGAGGGTGAGATATATCTCGTCGATATTCTCAGCCCCGCTATGCTGGATAAAGAATCACCAATCAGTGAGGCTTTCTATCGCTGCCTTGAAAAGAATGACCTAACCATAGGGTGGACTCCCATACACCCAATGAAGCTTCACTATTCACCGTTGGATGCGGTCGTTCCTCAAGAGAACAGCCTTGCTGTTCTTGAAGCCTTTGGAGAGGGTATTGTCACTCTGGAGCAATCATCTGCTCCGGCCGACCATACAACAACTTGCAGCCTGTGGATGGTGGAACTTTTCGGCAAAGGTTTCTGAATACAATAGTTTTGTTTGTGAATTAGGATAAATGACAATATGAAAAGATTATTGATACCATTTTTTATCGTTATAGCGCTTGCCGCTTCGTCTGTCGCATTTGCACAAGGCAAAGGCGGATATCCGCTTTCTGAATGGGATTATGCCCAAGAGATTCTGATGCACACCCCCGGTGAAGAGCTTTTCGACGGTGTGATACACCCTTATGCCGGCCTGTTTGAATATTATTTCGATGTTGACAAGGCTGCCGAGGAGCACAAAGGTTATATAAAGGCTCTTGAGAAAAATGGTATCAAAGTGCATACGGTAAGAGAGTTGCTGGCGCAGGCACCTATTGAGAAATTGCGTGCTTGTGCTGTCTCTTCTCTTACATATGACACCTCAAATATGGCAGATACAACAGCCGATGAAAATGAGGCGTATCGTCTTGCCGTCATCGACCAAATGTCGCGCGCCGACCTTATTCGTTGTATTCTGCTACGTCCTACGGTGAAACTCTATAATACAGCCAATAACACCGGAGTAGAGGCTGTATATACCCATTCGCCGCTGATGAACCTCTATTTTACCCGTGACCAGAGTATAACAACTCCGCGTGGACACATAATATCGCAGATGAATTCTACACAACGCGCCGATGAAACGCAGATTATTGCGCTCTGCTATGAGCAGTTGGGCGTTAAACCCGTCCTCAGCATCACCGGCGAAGGGCGTCTCGAGGGTGGCGACTATCTGCGTGGGGGCACTATATCGTACATAGGCTGTGGTATGCGCACTAATCTTGATGCTATAAAGCAGATTATGAATGCCGATGCTTTTGGACACGACACTATAGCTGTGGTGAATGACCGCAAGTGGTGGCAGATGCAGATGCATCTAGATACCTATTTTAATATCATTGACAAGGATTTGTGTACGCTTGTGGAAAGCCGTTACCTTGCAAAGGAGGGTGAGCCCGAGTGGGTGACAGTAGACCTGTATACCCGTGAATGTGGCGAGAAAGAATATACTTTGGCGCAAAAGGAGATACCGTTTGTCGAGTTCCTGAAGCAGAGGGGGTTCACAATTATTCCCATTAAACCTGAAGATGAACTGCATTATGCAAATAATTTCCTTACTATTGCACCGCGTCACATTATGGCTGTCGGGGGTCAATCGGAAGGGTTGCAGAAGGCTTTTTCCGATAATGGGGTTAAGGTTGAGTGGATTCCGCTTGAAACGCTTATAAAGGGTTATGGCGCGGCGCACTGTATGACACAAGTTATAAAGGCTTGCCAATAACACTCCTTTTCTTTATTCCCTGCAACTGCATTGCGTTGTAATTTGTTTTTTAATATGTGTATTTGTATTTATTATCGAATATTTTCTTCACTCGCTGTAATAAATATTAAAGCAAGCTTTATATTTCTCGCTCGTTTGTTGGTATCTTTGAGGTAAACCTCTAAGATTTTCTGCACTCGCTGTAATAAATATTAAAGCAAGCTTTATATTTCTCGCTCGTTTGTTAGTATCTTTGAGATAAATCTCTAAGATATCCTGCACTCGCTGTAATAAATATTAAAGCAAGCTTTATATTTCTCGCTCGTTTGTTGCTATCTTTGAGATAAATCTCTAAGATATCCTGCACTCGCTGTAATAAATATTAAAGCAAGCTTTATATTTCTCGCTCGTTTGTTAGTATCTTTGAGATAAATCTCTAAGATTTTCTTCACTCGCTGCAATAAATATTAAAGCAAGCTTTATATTTCTCGCTCGTTTGTTGGTATCTTTGAGGAAACCTCTAAGATATCCTGCACTCGCTGTAATAAATATTAAAGCAAGCTTTATATTTCTCGCTCGTTTGTTGCTATCTTTGAGGTAAACCTCTAAGATATCCTTCACTCGCTGTAATAAATATTAAAGCATAGCTTTATATTTCTCGCTCGTTTGTTGGTATCTTTGAGATAAATCTCGAAGATTTTCGGCACTCGCTGTAATAAATATTAAAGCAAACTTTATATTTCTCGCTCGTTTGTTGGTATCTTTGAGATAAATCTCTAAGATATCCTGCACTCGCTGTAAGAAATATTAAAGCAAGCTTTATATTTCTCGCTCGTTTGTTGGTATCTTTGCAAATGTTGTTTTGTTAACGATGTTACCCTGTGAACTTGTGAGTTATGAATAAAAATTTCCTCTTTTCGGCACTGTTGTTGCTCTTCGTTGTTCTTGGCGGAAATGCTCAAGAACTTGGCGGTAGGGTGTTTGCAATGGGCTTTTATAATGTGGAGAATCTTTTTGACACAATTCACGATGCGGGCAAGAATGATTATGAGTTTTTACCCGATGGAACGTACCGGTGGGGAACAAAAAAATATCTTGCTAAATTGTGCAATATCGCGACTGTCATTAGTGAAATGGGGCGTGATTTTGCGTCTGATGGGGTGTCGATTGTGGGGCTTGCCGAGGTGGAGAATGTTTGTGTGTTGCGTGACCTTGTACAGCAGCCGATGCTTGCCGGACGGTGGGATTTTGTACACGTCGAGAGTGCGGATAAAAGGGGCATTGACTGTGCGCTGTTGTATAAAAAAGGTGCTTTCCGTCCTTTGAACGTAAAACTTGTGCCATTCAGGCTTGAAGGCGTTAACGGGGGCGACAAACGTGGGTTTCTTGTGGTGAACGGTCTGCTGGGCGATGATGAAATTTGTGTAATTGTGAACCATTGGCCTTCGCGCAGTTCAAAATCTTCGGCGCGAGAACAGGCGGCAGGCGTTGTACGTGGAATAATGGAGTCTGTTGCAGTCTCTAATCCTGCTGCAAAGATTGTTGTTATGGGGGATTTTAATGACAACCCGAATGACCGTAGTGTTGCCGTTGTGCTGAATGCTTCGGATAATATAAAAAACGTAGTGGGTGGTGGCTTGTACAACCCGTGGGGTGCTGTTTACGCCGGGGAGGGGCGGGGTACATTGCTGTATCGCAAAAAATGGAATCTTTTTGACCAGATATTGCTTAGTGACGGTTTTTTACGTTCAACCACTAAGGGACTTAGGTTTTACAAGGCTGAAATATTTGAACGGCCTTATTTGTATCACGATAAGGGGCGTTACGAGGGGCAGCTGAAACGCACTCACGCCGGTGGGGTGTGGTATAATGGCTATAGCGACCATCTGCCGGTCGTGGTGTATATTATTAACGGGGAGTAACCTTTTCTTCGATTCTTGTTATAAAAATCTCTTTTTGTATTTGCGGACAGTGGTTTTGAATTTTATTGCTTGGGGTCACTCCCCGTTTTTTTGGGCTTGTTTCGGCTTTTTTAAAAATTCAAGCGGCTCTCGACAATTTCCCAGTCGACAATTTCCCACAGACGTTTGACGTGCTCGGCTCTGCGATTGAGATAGTCGAGGTAGTATGCGTGCTCCCATACGTCTATTCCGTACAGGGGTGTCATTCGTTGCCGTATCGGGCTGTCGCCGTTAGGACAACTGATGATGCTCAATTTGCCGCTTTCTTCCTGTGCCAGCCACACCCAGCCGCTGCCGAAGAGCGTGCCTGCGGCTTCTTCCATCTTTTTCTTGAGTGTGTCGAAGTTTCCGAAGTCGAAGTGTATGAACTCTTTGAGGTTTCGGCCGGGCAGGTTGCTTGCGGACGGGTGCGGGGTGAATTGCTCGAAGTATAGCGAGTGGTTCAGGACTTGTCCGGCGTTGTTGAGCAGTGGTCCCGGAGGCGCTTGCTGTATTATCTCGCGAAGGCTCAATCCCTCGAACTCGGTGTTGCTGACGTGTTTGTTGAGGTTGTCGACGTAGGTCTGCAGGTGCTTGCCGTAGTGCGCCTCTATAGTCGCCTGGCTTATAACCGGGCTTAATGCACCGGCAGGGTAGGTGAGCACGGGCATCTGGAACTCAATGTGGGTTGTTTTTACTAAATTGCTCATAATTTGTATATTGTTATAATTGGGTTTGTTTTATAAACAAGGTTTATGGTCCGATGTTCGTATTTGTGACGGATTTTGCATATCTTCGCAAAAAAATACTGAGGCCGATGCGCCTTGTTTGAATAATGATAAATTACGAAGCTGAACTTGACAGGGCGCAACTCGATGCGGTGCGCTATCTTGACGGTCCTGCGCTGGTGATTGCCGGTGCGGGTTCGGGAAAGACGCGTGTGCTTACATACAAAATTGCTTATCTTATAGAGAATGGCTATGAGCCGTGGTCTATACTCGCTCTTACTTTTACCAACAAAGCTGCCGGCGAGATGAAGGAGCGCATTGCTGCGCGCGTGGGCGAAAGAACTGCACAGATGTTGTGGATGGGAACCTTCCATTCGGTATTTTCAAAAATTCTGCGTCGTGAAGCGCATTATATAGGTTATAATCCGCAGTTTACAATATATGACCAAAGTGACTCACGTAGCCTTGTGAAAAGTATCATTAAGGAGATGCAGCTCGATGAGAAGGTCTATAAACCTAATGCTGTTGCCGAACGTATATCGGCAGCGAAGAGTGCGCTTATATCTCCGGCGGAGTATGAGAGTGACCAGGGTCTGCGCCGTGATGACCTTCACGCAAAGATTCCGTCGACATATGAGATTTATAACCGATATGCCGAAAGGTGTCGCCTCGCCAATGCGATGGATTTTGACGACCTGCTTGTAAATACCTATAAGTTGTTCAAAGAACACCCCGATGTGTGCCGTCAATATGCCGAGCGCTTCCGATACGTGCTTGTCGATGAGTATCAGGATACGAACTATGTGCAAGGTTGTATAGTGTGGCAACTGACACAGGAGCGTAAGGCTGTTTGTGTCGTTGGCGATGATGCACAGAGTATATACTCGTTTCGTGGCGCGAATATTGATAATATTCTTAGCTTTACGGAGCGTTACGCGGGTGCAAGAATCTTTAAGCTTGAACAGAATTATCGTTCGACAAAGATGATTGTAAATGCGGCGAACAGCTTGATTGAAAGAAACAGGGAGCAGATTAAAAAAAGTGTTTATTCGGAGCGTGGTGACGGTGAGCCTCTTGCACTGTATTCGGCTTATTCGGATTTTGAGGAGGGTGAGATTGTTGCGAACAAAATTTCGGAACTTCGCCGTCGTGAGGGGTTGCAGTATAGCGATTTTGCGGTGCTCTATCGCACAAATGCGCAGTCGCGTATCTTTGAGGAGGCGTTTCGCAAACGCTCTTATCCTTATAAAATTTTCGGTGGCTTGTCGTTTTATCAGCGTAAGGAGATAAAGGATATTATCGCCTACTTCCGCTTGATTTGTAACAGTGACGACGAGGAGGCTTTCAAGCGTGTGATAAACACTCCGGCGCGCGGCATAGGTGACAAGACTTTGCAGAAAGTCAAAGATGCAGCTATGGAGCGTGGGGCAAGCTTTTGGAGCGTGATTGCCGATCCTCTGCAGCCGGCGCTTGGTGTAACCAAAGGCACAATGACCAAATTGCAACTGTTCGCGGCGATGATTGAGCGCTTTGCCGGATATGCGCAGAACAAGAGTGCAATTGAAGTAGCACGTCTGGTGTTGCAGGAGAGTGGGTTGCTGCTTGAACTAAACAGTGATAACAGCGTCGAGGGTAAGGCGCGTCAGGAGAATGTTCAGGAACTTATGAACGGTATTGCCGACTTTGTCGACGTGCGTCGCGAGGAGGGTAATGTCAATGATAAATTGCTCGATTATCTTGCCGAAGTCTCGTTGGTGAGCGACCTTGATGCTAAAGACGAGGACGATGGCAATCACGTTACGCTGATGACTATACACTCGGCTAAGGGGTTGGAGTTTCGCACGGTTTTTGTTGTGGGGCTCGAAGAAGACCTTTTCCCTAACCAGTGTGCTTCGTCGTCTTTGCGCGAGATGGAGGAGGAACGCCGTTTGTTCTACGTTGCAATAACGCGAGCAAAAGACCATTGTGTGCTCTCTTTTGCAAAAAGCCGTTACAAGTATGGACAGTTCAATTTTTGTGAGCCGAGTCGCTTTATAAAAGAGATTGATGCGCGTTTTGTGGCTATGCAGGGTGGGGTTCAGCAACGTTCGTCGGGCGGAAGCGGGCTTTTTGGGCGTACAAACAGTATGGGCGATGCTCAACGTGTGGCGTTCGGTAGCGGCCAGCCTGCGTGGCGTCGGGAAACGGAATCGCGTGCGGCGTCGTTCGGTGCTGCGCGAACGGGAATTTCAATGCAGGGGGCTGCAAGCACTCAGCCGGCGGACAGGAAACCTAATCTGTATCGTGTAACAGATGTTGCGCGTGTGAGTGGTGCTTCGGCAGGTGGACATTCGACGTTGAGTGTGGGAATGATGGTGCAACACGATAGGTTCGGAGTGGGTGAGGTCTGTGCAACCGAGGGTGTCGGAGAGAATGCAAAGGCTACAATAAAATTCCAAAATGCCGGTGTTAAGACTTTATTGCTTAAATTTGCAAAATTAAAGATTATAGGATAGTTTAATATTGCCTGGTCCTTTAATGGGGATTGAGCTTTTAATATATTATGGTATATGAAGAATGAAATTATAAATAAGGTGCCATCGCCTTGCTATGTGATGGAGGAGTCTCTTTTGCGTCGTAATCTTGAACTTATAAGCCGAGTGGCGCGTGAAGCAGGGGTTGAGATAATTCTTGCTTTCAAGGCCTTTGCTTTATGGAAGAGTTTTCCTATTTTTCGTGAGTATATAAATTCGGTTACTGCAAGTTCGGTACACGAGGCCCGATTGGCTTTTGAGGAATTTGGCAGCAGGGCACACGCTTTTTCACCGGCTTATACCGCCGATGAGTTTGACGAAATTATGCGCTGTTGCAGTCATATATCTTTTAACTCTTTATCGCAGTATGAGCGTTTCTATCCCTGTACAAAGAGTGCCGGGCACGATATTTCGTGTGGAATACGAATAAATCCTGAATATTCCGAGATTGAGACCGAGCTTTACAATCCTTGTGCGCCCGGTAGCCGTTTCGGCGTTACGGCCGACCTCTTGCCCGAGGTGCTTCCCGAGGGTATCGAGGGCTTTCACTGTCACTCGCACTGTGAATCAAGCTCATACGCTCTTGAAAATACTCTTGTTCACATTGAAGAGAAATTTGGTAAGTGGCTGCCAAAAATCAAGTGGCTTAATCTGGGCGGGGGGCACTTGATGACGCGTAAAGATTATGATGTGGAGCATCTGATATCATTGTTGCAGGGATTGCGTGAGCGTTATCCCAATTTGCAGATTATTCTTGAACCGGGGTCGGCTTTCGCTTGGCAGACAGGGTCGCTTGTGTCTGAGGTTGTTGATATTGTGGAGAGCCGTGGAATACGTACTGCTATATTGAATGTTAGTTTTACTTGTCATATGCCGGACTGCCTTGAAATGCCTTATCAACCCAAGGTGACTGGGGCCGAGTCGCTTCCTGCTGATGCGGTGAAAGGTGCACCATATAGTGATAATATTTATCGTTTGGGTGGTAATAGTTGCTTGAGCGGTGACTATATGGGCAGTTGGAAGTTTGAATCACCATTAAAGGTGGGCGACAAGGTTGTATTTGAAGATATGATTCATTATACTACGGTAAAGACAAATATGTTCAATGGTATTTCGCACCCGAGCATTGCGCTTCTGCACATTGATGATGAACTTGAGATTTATAAGGTCTTTAAGTATGAGGATTACAGAGATAGAATGTGTTAAGTTCTGACAGTTTGATATGGCGCACCCGGAGTGCGCCATATTGTGTAATGTTTGTATACGTAATGGGTGTTGTTGCATCAGGAAAGATATGTTTTTTTACAATGCTTACTGAATTACGGCTGTTGAACAATGTTTTAATAGGTTGTTAAAGGGTGTTTGTGATTTTTTTTGAAAAAAAGAGGCTTTTTCTTTGCAAATATAAAAATAAGTACTACCTTTGCACCCGTTAAGCGAAACAACAAGGCAGTGATGCCGGTTTAATGCGGAAATAGCTCAGTTGGTAGAGCACAACCTTGCCGAAAAAAAATAAGGTACACAACCTTGGTAAGGTAGCGATGCTGAAGAGTTTTTTTGAAATTATGCGGAAATAGCTCAGTTGGTAGAGCACAACCTTGCCAAGGTTGGGGTCGCGAGTTCGAGCCTCGTTTTCCGCTCTTAGTTAAGACAGCATTTTTGCTGTCTTTTTTTTGTTCCCCTCCCCAGACTTTGCAGGTGAGCCTGGATATATCGGCCCAAGAGAGTTCTATGTCTGCACGATAACCCCTATTGTAACCTACATTCACCATATAAGCCGGTCTTTGAGCCTTTGCTGTAAGTCTACGCTCTTTTTGGGCCTGACGCTCAATAGGCTGTTGCTCTTTTACAATGATAACAAGGTCGTTACCGTCGTTTTTGCTTACTCTAATGGTGTCTGCATTGTTCTGCGCCGAAAGCGCTGCGCCTGAGAATGCAATGGCGCAAATGATTGTCAAAATTCTTTTCATATCTTTACTATAATAATTTTACAGCTGCAAAGGTATGGCAAGAGATTGAGGAATATTTTTCAGAAAAACCGACAAATTGGTCAGTTTTTCCGAAATCTTCAGGCGGATAACTATCTACAGCTTAACACCTTGGTATATCTGACCAATACAAGAGCAAAAGTGTCTGTTTCGTTACCCGATTTCCGGACAATCCGACCAACCGGTTTGTTCTAAGCAGGTTGTCTTTTCTTTAAAAAGCTGCAATAACAAAAATTGCTGTTCTGAACAAAGTTTTACAAAAAATGCTAACTTTGTACTTTCTTTGGATAAAATAATGGAGATTGTTAACCTTTTGCATTTTTCCAATCGTGTTGAATTGCGTGACTGGCTTGCACATAATCACGCTTCGGAGCGTGTATGTTGGGTGGTAACTTCACGCTCAAAGCAATTGCCACCGGGTGTGGTGTCTTATGTTGAGGTTGTGGAAGAGGCTCTTTGCTTTGGGTGGATAGATTCTACTGTTAAACGTCTGCCGGACGGGCGTCTGGCGCAACGTCTCACTCCGCGTCGCAAGGGTAGTCATTGGACGGAATTGAACAAACGTCGTTGCGCCGACCTTGAAGAGCGTGGATTGATGACCGAGGCCGGGCGTAAAGCCTTGAAAATGGCTCTTTAAATGGGGGGGTGACTATAGACGGTGGAGTGACAAAGGTGATGAGTTATTAGGAATGGTAGAAATTATATAAATTTAATTGAATTGAATATAGATTATGAGAGTTGCTATATATGGTGCCGGTTCATTGGGTACAATACTCGGGGCTTACATAAGCCGAGCCGGAGTGGATATTGAGTTGATTAACCGTAATAAGGCGCACGTCGAGGCGCTGAACAAAAATGGAGCGCAGATTACAGGAACGGTGCAGTTCTCTCAGCCTGTGGCGGCGTACACTCCCGATGCTATGAGCGGGGTGTATGATGTGCTGTTTCTTATGACCAAACAGCAACACAATGCCGAGGTGGTGCAGATGCTGAAGGGGTATCTAGCTCCTGACGGTGTGCTTGTGACGTTTCAGAATGGTCTGCCCGAGATGCAGATTTCTGAGATTTTGGGAGAGGAACGTGTGCTTGGCTGTACTGTGGCTTGGGGTGCAACGCTGCAAGCGCCCGGTGTTTGCGAACTGACAAGCAGTCCCGACGCTTTGTCATTCTCGTTAGGGGCAATTTCGGATAAACGTAGCGGGTATTTTAATAAGGTCAAGGAGTTGCTTGAACTTATGGGAACTGTTGATGTTGAGGAGAACTTCATTGGCACGCGCTGGAGTAAGCTGCTTATAAACGCGGCGTTCTCGGGAATGAGCGCGGTGCTTGGCTGTACATTCGGCGAGGCTGCGAAACCACGTGAGTCGCGTCGCGTTGTGCAGGCGTTGATAAAGGAGTGCATAGACGTGTGTGCAACAGGCGGAATACGTATAGAACCGGTACAAGGTAAGGATATTGTAAAGCTGCTTAATTATAATAATTCGTTTAAACGTGCATTTTCGTTCTTTATTATTCCTATCGCAATACGCAAGCACGCTCGTCTGAAGGCAAGTATGCTGCAGGACCTTGAGAAGGGTAAACTTACCGAGGTTGACGCTATAAACGGTGCTGTGTCGGATTATGGTCGCAAGGTGGGCTGCCCGACACCGATGAACGACCGTGTGGTTGAGATTATCCACCGTATAGAGCGTGGGGAATTGTCGCCAAGCTTCGACAATCTGCGTCTCTTCAAGTAAATGGGAAGTGTTTCCTATTTTGAGATAAATCTCTAAGATTTTCTGCACTCGCTGTAAAAAATATTAAAGCAAGCTTTATATTTCTCGCTCGTTTGTATCTTTGAGGTAAACCTCTAAGATTTTCTGCACTCGCTGTAAAAAATATTAAAGCAAGCTTTATATTTCTCGCTCGTTTGTATCTTTGAGATAAATCTCTAAGATTTTCTGCACTCGCTGTGAAAAATATTAAAGCAAGCTTTATATTTCTCGCTCGTTTGTTTGTATCTTTGCTCAAAATGACAGATTTATGAAAAAAATATCTTTTTTGTTGTGCGCAACAGCACTATCGTTGCTCTCGTGTGGCGGTGGCGGAAAGGTTTATTATGCACGTGATTTCGGTATCGTGCCGGGTACGGGCGAGGATATGACCGAGGAGTTTGCAAAGGCTTTTGAGTTTATCAAGGCTGAGTGTAAGAATGGGGACAAGGCCGAACTGGTCGTTGACTGCGGCGAGTACGATTTCTATCCTGACAGCGCTCTTGTGCGTGAGTATTACATAAGCAATCACGACCAGGATAATCCCAAGCGTGTGGCGATTGCGCTTGAGGGAATGAAGAATTTTACTCTCAAAGGACGTCCAATACATAGCGGCAGCGAATATGTCAACTTGATGATGAATGGCCGTATGTTGCCTGTCGCTATGGTCGGCAGTGAAAATTGTACGTTGCAAAAAATTGCCGTAGACACCCGTGTGCCGCAGATAGCACAGGCCGAGGTGCTCGAAAATAATGTCGAGGAGGGCTTTATAACCTATCGCCTTGCGCCTTACGTCAATTACAGGGTCGATGACGGACGATTGGTAACGTATGGCAGTAACTGGGAGTTTACCCCCGGTTGGGGCATTGCCTTTGATGGCGCGACAAAGCATCTTGTCTATAATACCAGCGATATTGGGCTTGGCACCAACGGCGTTGTCGAACTCGAGCCGCGTGTGATACGCGCTCCGTGGCGTGACGCGCGCCTTGTGCCGGGTACGGTTATTGCAATGCGCTCCTATGCCCGTCCTACACCGGGAATTTTTGTATCGGAGTGTAAAGATGTCTTTCTGAATAACGTAATTGTCTTTTATGCCGAAGGTATGGGCTTGCTGGCTCAGGCAAGCGAGAATATTACCCTTGACGGCTTCGAGGTTTCGTTGCGCGACGGTAGCCGTTACTTTACCACACAGGCCGATGCTACTCACTTTTCGGGTTGCAAGGGTTTGATAAAATCTTCGCACGGTCTCTACGAGGGTATGATGGACGATGCTATAAACGTCCACGGTACTTATTTGCGCGTGGTAGAGCGTGTCGATGACCATAATCTTGTGGGACGTTATATGCACGGTCAGGCTTATGGCTTTTATTGGGGTGGTGCAGGCGACAGCGTGCAATTTGTGCGCTCCGACGTTATGGAGGTTGTCGGTGGCAACCGCGTCGTTGCCATTGCTCCGCACGATAAATCCTCTCTCGCCGGTTGCAAGGAGTTTAAGATAACCTTTGAGCAGCCGTTGCCGGCCGATGTTGCCAATGGTAACTACGGTATAGAAAATCTTGAGTGGACGCCCGAGGTTATTTTTGCCGATAATGTTGTCCGTAACAACCGCGCGCGCGGTGCTCTTTTCAGCACTCCCAAGCGAACAGTTGTCGAGGGTAATCTCTTTGACCACACCTCGGGAACCGCTATATTGCTGTGCGGCGATTGCAACGGCTGGTTCGAGACGGGTGCTTGCCGCGACGTCGTTATCCGCAACAACCGCTTCGTGAATGCCCTCACCAATATGTTCCAGTTTACTAATGCTGTAATATCAATATACCCCGAAATTCCCAATCTTGCTGCGCAGAGTAAGTATTTCCACGGTGGCAACGGTAAGGGTGTAGTTATTGAAGATAACGTGTTCGAGACTTTTGACGCTCCGATAGTGTATGCAAAGTCGCTCGATGGTCTTTGGTTCCGTCGCAACAAGGTTGTGCAGAATAGTGATTATGCGCCTCTGCACTGGAACCGTCACCGCTTCCTTTTTGACAGGGTTGTGAATGTTGTCGTCGAGGATAATGAGTTTGATGGTGGCTTCGATGCCGAAAAAGATATAATGTACCGCGCTGAATGATGCTTTTTCACAGCTTCGGGCGCGAGGTGGACCCCCGGGAATTGCCCTCTGTTTTTAACAATCCTTTTTATTACTCGCCGCACCTGCTTTGCGCGGAGGCGGCGAGTATTGTGCGTCTGTCGCTGCTTGCCGACCCTTTGGTGGCAGCCGATGCTGCTCGCGGAAAAATGTTGGGCGTGCTTGTTGTGCGCTCTGTCAGCGGCGAGGTGGGTTTCCTTGCGGCTTTTTCGGGGTTGTTGGCGGGTAGTAACAGGGTCGATGGCTTTGTCCCGCCTGTGTACGACTTGCAGGCGCCTGACGGGTACTTCAGGCAGGAAGAGGCTCGTATCTCGGCGCTTAATGCTGAAATTACGGCAATAGAGAGCGGTGCAGAATATTGCGAAGCGTGCGATGCACTTGTCCGTGAACAGGCTTGTGCGGCCGAGGCGCTCGCCGCGTTACGCGGCGAGTATGCCGCCAATAAGGCGGCGCGCGCTCAAAAGCGCAGCCTCGGCAATGTCGCGCCCGACGAGGCGGCGGCGATGATAAAAGCCAGCCAGTTCGAAAAAGCCGAACTTGCGCGTCGCAAACGCGCGTGGCAGGAGCGCATCGCGCTCAAAGAGACCGAAAAAGCACGCATCGCGCAGGGACTTGACGCGCTGCGCGGCGAGCGTCGCGAGCGGTCGGCGGCACTCCAACGCTGGCTCTTTACGCAGTTTACCGTTCTCAATGCCTGTGGCGACAAAAAATCCCTTCTTGAAATATTCGACGAATATACCCGCGCGCTTCCACCGGCCGGAGCAGGAGAATGCGCGGCGCCCAAGCTGCTGCACTATGCCTACAGTAACGGCTACACCCCGCTGTCGGTTGCCGAATTTTGGGTAGGAGCCTCGCCGCAGGGCGAGGTACGTCGCGACGGTTGCTACTATGGCGCTTGCAAGAGTAAGTGCGAACCCATACTTACTTATATGCTGCAAGGGCTTAATGTCGAGGCGAACGCTCTTGAACGTGGCGGCGAGGTAACCAGTGTCGAAGAACTCTACAACGACGAGCATATACTCATTGTCAACAAGCCTGCGGGGGTGCTCTCGGTGCCCGGCGTTGCAGGCGGTCGCTCGTTGCAGGAGTGGTTGCGCGACGACTATCTGCACAGCGACAATCTCTTTGTCGTTCATCGGTTGGATATGGCAACGTCGGGCGTGCTTGTGGTGGCAAAATCAATGGAGATTTTCAAGGCGTTGCAGGCGCTGTTTGCCCGACGGGAAGTGCAGAAAGAGTATGTAGCCTTGCTCGATGGCGTCCCCTCCCGCGACAGCGGTATAATAACCTTGCCGCTTGCTCCCGACTACGCTAACCGTCCGCGGCAGATGGTCGATTATGAACGCGGAAAGGAGGCTGTGACGCATTTTGAGCTGCTGCGCGTGTGCGACGATGGCGGCAAACGGCGTGCCCTTGTTCTTTTCCGTCCTGTTACAGGGCGCACACATCAGTTGCGCGTTCACGCGGCACACCCATCGGGGCTTGACTGCCCAATTCTGGGCGACGCCCTTTATGGCACGCCCGTCACGCGTCTTATGCTGCACGCCCGCTCGTTGCAGTTTGTTCACCCCGTCAGCGGCAAGGTTGTAAAAGTGGAATGTGAACCGGAATTCTTGCATTTTTAAAAGTTGTGTTTGCGGGCACTTTTGTAAAAATCTCCGCGCAGGCGAGCGGTGTGCTTGCCGCGCCTTAAAGAGCGCAAGTGCGTGTGGCTCTTGCTCTTGTTTGTTATACGTAAAATGTTGTGAATGTTATTATACAGTTTGAATATTTTTTTTAAAAATAGGTGTCCGATTTAGAAAAAATACCTATATTTGCACACAGTAAAATAGAAACTCTGCGCGAGAGGTTTTTAAGAGCCTTTTGAGTGGAGCGTTTGTTGCGTATTATAATAAGGTATACCTTAATATAACCCACTACGGCTATTTTTTTTAAACCTAAATATTTATTTTATGAGAAAATTTACAATGATTTTTTCACTCCTTTGCGCTGTGTGCTTTGGAGTGAATGCTCAGGTGCTTAAAGTTTCTGACGCTCCTGAAAACGGTGCTTGGGCTGAGAATACCACTTGGTATTTCATTCAGAACAAAAAAGGTGGTGTTGTTTCAATCTCGAACACAACCGGAACAGGAGAATTCCTTTCTCTTACAAACACGGTAATTCCTGCCGTAGACGATGAAAATGCACTTTGGTGTGTTGTCGGTGACGAGACCAACGGTTATCAGTTCTACAACAAGGCAAGCGGTACAGACAAGGTGTTGTATGCAACACGTGAGTTGAACAGTGGCGCAGGCAGCTTTAAAATGGCTGCAAAGAGCGGTGCTGAAAACGAATATTTCGATATTGAAAACTCACAGCAGGCCGGTTATATCATTGTTAAGGACCACAACAACCAGAACAACTACTGGAACTACCGTGATGGAAACCTTGCATACTGGAATAGCACCAATGCAAAAAATGACGACGGTTCTTCGTTCCATTTTGTAAATGCAGCTCCTGCTGCTTCGGCTAAGAATCTGCTTACAATTTCTGGTGCAGAAATAACATTGAACGCAACTCCTATTGATCTTGCAAATAACACTGACAAACTTTACAGTAATGCTGCTTGTACAAACACACAGTGGGGTGACCAGTTCGAGGGACATTGGGAATATTTGTTCGATGGCAGCTACGAGACAATCTTCCACTCAGAGTATGGTGACAATACATCTGTCGATGGTCTTGACCACTATATCCGCGTAGATATGGGCGAAGGCAAAACCATTGAGACACTGCAGTTCACCATTGGTACACGTTTCAAAAACTGTAACGTAAACTCACCTACAACAATTGTTGTTGAGGGTTGCAACGAGCCTAATGGAACATACGAAGAAATTAAAACCGTAACCGGTATTCCTCAGCAAAATTCATACAATTACACTTCGCCGGTACTGACAAACGGCAAGGCTTACCGTTACATTCGTTACCGTGTAACAGCTACCGGTACCAACCAAACAGACGGTGGTGGAAAGGTATTCTTCTTTATCGCAGAATTTGCTATGTCATCGGTAGAATCGGAGTTTACTGTAAACTCTGAATATGCTGATTACACTGAGCAGATTAAAGAGGTTGCAAATGCTTTGGAAAACAGAAGCGGTTCAATTATGAATTATGTATCTTCAATTGCTTCGGCATTTGAGAATGCTGACCGTGCAATTAATGCAAATTACTATGCCCTCAAAGACAAAGTAGATGAGTTAAGAACATACGTTACATACAGTGGCGAGGCTATCGGTCAGTACAACGTATCAGCTGATTTTGTTGCTGCGCTTGAAAATGCTGTAGCTGTTCTTGAGAATCCTGAAAGCTCAACAAACGACTACGAAACAGCTCTTGCAACACTCAATGCACTTGAGACTCCTGCTGCAAACCTTACTCTTGTAGACGGCGCGTTCTACTATATCCGCTCGGTTGTTAAAGAGAATGGTTATGTATATGCAAAGCTTAACGATGACAACCTCGAAGATGATAAATTTGAGCGTAACTCTCTTTGCTGGGCTTCAACAACAACAGCATCGAACCAAGGTGTTTGGAAGTGCGAGATTGTTGAGGGTGTAGCATACTTTAAGAACGTTCATACCGCAAGTTATATAAGCGAGCTTATAACTTATTGCCCCGGTGTTCTTTCTGAGACAGAAAAAGCTCCTGTAGTTCTTGAGTCTCTTGGCGAAGGTCAGGTGAAAATTAAGATTAACGGTGCTGTAATGCACGCACAAGCTAATGGCTATACTGTACCTTGGAACGATGGCGCTAATTCTCCTTCAGCTTGGTATATCGAGAATGCAGCAGGTGTTCTTCCTTACACACTCACTGTAGGCGATGCAGGTTGGTCAACACTTATCCTTGGCTTTGACGCAGTAATTCCCGCCGAGGTTGAGGCTTACACAGTTTCAACTGTTGGAAGCGATTACGCAAGATTGGAAGCTGCAACAGGCGTTCTTGCTGCAAACACAGGTATTCTTGTGAAGGCTGCTGCCGGTGACTACAATTTTGCTTACACAACCGAGGCTGCTACCGTTACCGAGAGCGCTCTTGAGGGTACATTGTACGAGAAAGAGATTAGCGGTTACGTTCTTGCAAACGGCGATAATGGCATTGGATTCTACGCTACAGCGGACGGCTTTGTAAACAACGCCAACAAGGTTTATTTGCCCGAGCAGGCACAGGGTTCTGCAGCATTCTACGGCTTCCTCTTCGAGGGTACAACAGGTGTTGAGAATGTAGAGGTTGAGAACGGTGCACAGGTAATCTTCGACCTTACAGGCCGCCGCATCGACGCAATCAACGCAGCCGGCATCTACATTGTAAACGGTAAGAAGGTAGTTGTAAAGTAATTCCTTAGAGGAGTAAGAACGAGATATTTAAAGAGTATCGTGGCGGGCTACCGCCTGCCACGATGCTAAAAATATAAACGATAAGAAAAATCATAGAAAAAAGATATGAAAAAGAATTATGTATCTCCTCTTGTATCAGAGGTAAACGTAGAGGCTACAGAGTCAATGCTTG
>JAZRFF010000041.1:0-35055 GCA_045661225.1 Bacteroidaceae bacterium
CACTTGTGTGCGTAGCACAGCCTCTCACGATAGATGATTGTATGCGCTATGCCGTTGAGAACTCCGTTAGCGTAGGACAAAAGCAGCTTGCCCACGACGATAGCAAGACCAATTACAGCGAGGCTGTTGCCTCCTTGTTTCCTGCCGTTAATGGCTCTGTGGGTGGTGCTATGAACTTTGGTCGTGGTATCGACCCCGCAACAAACGCCTACACCAATGTAACCACATTTAGTAACTCCTACGGCATCAGTGGCTCGATGCCCCTCTTTGATGGCTTGCAGGGCATCAACACCGTGCGAGCTATGAAGGTGGCACGTCAGAAAGGTGCTATCGATACCGAGATAGCTCGCGATGAGGTGGCAATGCAGACCCTCTCGGCATATATGGATGTGGTCTACTACACCGAGGCGGTCAAGATTGCCCGAGAGCATCTTGAGGCATCACGCAAAACCTTGGAGCTTGTACGCCGCCAGGAGGAACTCGGCACCAAGAGTGCAGCCGATGTGGCAGAGATTGAGTCGCAAGAGGCAAACTACGACTATCTCTTAACCACCGAGGAGAACAACCTCGCCCTTGCTTATATCAAACTACGCGAGGTGATGAACTACCCTCAGGGCGAGAAGTTGGAGATTGAGACCAACATCAATTTGGAGGCTCTGCCAAGTGCTACATCGGAGCAGGCATTGCTCGTCTACGCTTTGGCAAACAACCCCAAGATTATCGCCAGCCGCCACGCCACCGAGCAGAGCCGTCTAAATCTTGCCCGTGCAAAGGGTGCATACTCGCCATCACTCTACCTCTATGGCGGTTACAACACCTCGTACTATATCGACTTCGATAATAAGGCTGCATACGACCCCTTTGGTACGCAGTTCCGCAACAACCGAGGAGGATATGTTCAAGTGTCGCTCTCTATTCCTATTTTTAACGGTCTTTCGGCTCGCTCGTCGAAGCGTAGAGCAGCCAATGCCTACCGCTCGGCACAGCTGGAGCAGGTGGCCATAGAGCGAGCCGTGGAGAGCGAGGTATCGCAGACTTGGCAGCAGATGCAGGGCTTCGGCAAGCAGTATGTGCAGGGCGAGAAGAAGGTCTCTGCAGCACAACTCGCCTACGATGGTGCAGAGCGTAAGTTCGAGAATGGCCTAATCTCGGCTCTCGACCTGCAAACTGCAGCCAACACCCTTCTGCAAGCCAAGTCTGACAAGCTCCGCGCGAGATTGCAATATATCATCAAGACCCGAATGGTCGATTACTACAATGGACAACCCCTAATCAGATAACAAATAAAAAATCATATTATGGATATCAAACTTGAAAAGAAAAAAGGATGGCGTGCCATCTTTCAGAAGAAGAACCTTGTGTGGGTTGGTGTTGCAGCCCTTGTGCTCTTTATCGGCTGGCTGGTGTTTCGTGACAACTCATCGACCTTGCGTGTAGATGCACAGTTGCTGAATGTCGCTACCGTTGAGCAGGGCGAGTTTCACGACTATGTACGCCTTACGGGCTCTGTGCAGCCGATGACCACCGTACAGCTCTCGCCCCTCGAATCGGGCGTTGTGGAGCGTATCGTTGCCGAGGAGGGAACGCAAGTTAAGCGTGGCGATGTGATTCTTGAGATGTCGAACAACTCTCTTTCTATGCAGATTTTGCAGTCGGAGGCCGACCTCGCCGAGAAGCAGAACATCTTGCGTAACACAATGATTTCGATGGAGCAGGAGCGTCTGGCTCTGCGCCAGGAGAAGCTACAACTCGACTTGGAGGTGTCGCGATTAAAGCGTACCTTTGAGCAGAATCAGAGCCTCTATAACGACAAATTGTTGGCTCGTGAGGATTATTTGCGCTCAAAGGAGGATTATGAACTTGCTGTTGGCAGACGCAATTTGGTCTTAGAGCGTCAGCGTCAGGACTCGCTCTATCGCTCATCGCAGGTAACACAGATGGAGGAGAGCCTTCTCTCGATGCAGCGCAATATGGAGCTTATCCGCCAGCGTGTGGATAACCTCAAGGTTAAGGCTCCTATCGATGGCGAGGTGGGTATGTTGGATGCGGTGCTCGGTCAGTCATTGCAGCAGGGTGCCAATATCGGTCAGGTGAACGACCTTACGACCTACAAGGTGCAGGCGCAGATTGACGAGCACTATATTGACCGCATCACTACGGGTCTTGTGGCATCGTTTGAGCGCCAGGATACCCGCTACGAAATGCAGCTCCGCAAGGTATATCCTGAGGTGCGCAATGGTCAGTTTAAGGCGGATTTCCGCTTTGTGGGCGATGCTCCCGAGAATATCCGTAGCGGTCAAACCTACTACCTTAACTTGCAGTTGGGCGAGGCTGCCGAGGCTGTTCTTATTCCTCGCGGTTCGTTCTATCAGGCAACGGGTGGCCGTTGGATATACGTTGTCGATGCTTCGGGCAAGAAGGCCTACCGCCGTGAGATTCGCATCGGCCGTCAGAATCCACAATATTATGAGGTTATAGAGGGTTTGCAACCCGATGAGAAAGTAATAACTTCGTCTTATGACAACTTCGGAGAGAATGAAGTGCTAATTCTTAATAAATAAAAATATTATGTATATCAGAAATTTTCTAACACTGCTTCGTCGCTATACCACATCATCGATACTAAACATTGCAGGTATGGCAATAGCCTTTGCTGCGATATATCTCATCGCTGTGCAGGTAAAGTTCGACCTGTCATATAACCGAGTCATAAAGAACTCGGAGCGCATATATCGTTTGGATCACCCATCGTGGTCGGAAGATGGACATTGGGTATGGTATTGGAATAGACGCATTCCTGTAGAGATGTGTGCAGTATGCCCCGAAGTTGAGTCTTCCGGTGCTATTGAGATGGTAGGTGGTGTTCAAAACCAATACGATGAGTACTCAATTAAACGCAATTCAACCATTGAGAATTTCAATATCATCGTCGGTCGTACAGAACTTAGCGGTTTGAATGTCTTTCCTTTTGAGTTTATTGCAGGTGGCATTGACGAAGAGTTCAAGGCAAACTATGGAATGATTATATCGGAGACTGTAGCAAAGCGTTGCAACTTGAAAGCAGGCGACAGAATCAACTACGGGCGAGGAGCAACAAACCAGGCCCAGCGCATAATCTCGGGTATTTACAAAGATTTTCCCAAACCCTCAACAATGGCATATTGCGAGGGCTATGTCATTATGCCCGAAGCAACACCCGATGATGAGCCAAACTGGAACAACTCCTACTATGTACTGCTTCGCGAAGGCGCTTCGCCCAAGGAGGCTGAGCAGCGTATGCTTGACTATGTTATAAACGACTGCGAGAAACGAGGATTCTCCGAGGAGGAGAAGAAAGCGCAGCTTAAACTCATCACCCCTCGTCTGACTCCGATTGCAGACCTATACTTTGCCGATGACACAGAGCCGGAGTGGATGCACGGTAGCCGTACAACGACTTACACGCTGATTGCTATTGCAGTGTTGATTCTCGTGATTTCGTTTATCAACTTCGTGAATTTCTTCTTTGCTCTTATTCCGAGCCGAATCCGTGCAGTAAACAACTACAAGGTCTTCGGTGCACCAACAGCAAAATTACGCATTAATTTCTTGTTCGAGACCATAGGTTTGATACTCGTTTCGCTCTTTGTAGCTGCTGCTATCGTCGTGGTGTTTGCTGATACTCCGTTGGCAAACTATATATCCACCCCGGTAGCATTTAGCGAGAATTGGAAGGTTGCAGGCACGATGTTTGTCGGCACGCTGCTCTTTGGTGTTCTTGTGTCGTTCTATCCTGCGTGGTATATCACCAAGTTCTCACCAGCATTTGTCATCAAGGGCGACTTCTCTGCATCAAAATCCGGCCGTATCCTGCGTTATGCGCTTGTGGGTGTACAATATATAATCTCTATTGCACTCATTATCTGTTCGCTGTTTGTATACCGCCAGCATCAATATATGCTCACTAAAGATATGGGATTCGACAAAGAGAACCTTTTGGTTGCCACATTGCCATACGAGGCGGTAAATGGACAATATACAGATGTGCTGGATTACACCAAGCGCGATGCACTTCTTGATCGTCTGATGCAGAATCCCCAAATCAAGGAAATAGCTATGAGCCGTGGTCCGCTGACGCAGTCGGTAATGGCTTGGACCCGCAATATGCCAAATGGTTCAGACCAAGAGTTTAGAGTCCACGTGGTTTCACACAACTTCTTGCAGGTAATGGGTATTGATATTGTCGAAGGACGCGATTTTATGCCATCGGACGAACTGACAGAGACCGGAGCTTTGATATTTAACGAAACGGCCGCAAAAGAGTTTGAGTTAACCGCAGAGTCGGCTATTTATGGACATATAAGCAGAACAAAAACACCTGTTGTCGGCATATGTAAGGACTTTAATTTCCAATCGGCACACTACGATGTGAGACCGTTCAGTTTCCTTATCTATGGTAAGTATGGCTTTGATTTGCCTCGCATAGCCTATATCCGTACCGTAGCAGGTGCTGATATTGCCGAGGTTAGAAAACATATAGAAAAGACCATTTTGGATATTTCGCCTAATAGCAACCCCGAAAAGATTAAGGTACAGTTCTTCAGCGACGAGTTGGAGTTCGTCTATCAGCGTGAGGATAAACTATCGACCCTCATTACCTTGTTCTCGTTCCTCTCGATTGTGATTTCTATTATAGGAGTCTTTGGCTTGGTACTCTTCGAGACACAGTATCGCCGCCGCGAGATAGGTATCCGTCGTGTTCACGGCGCATCGGTGGGTGGCATTTTGCTGATGTTCAACCGCAAGTACCTCTACATCGTTGTTGCGTGTTCGGCTGTGGCAATACCCGTAAGCCACTTCATCATCAGTCGCTGGCTGGAGCAATATGTCTATCGCACACCGATGTCGTGGTGGGTGTATATCCTCGCGGTGGGAATTACCCTGCTTATTACCATCGTTACCGTATCGCTTCGCTCGTGGAGTGCGGCAAACGAAAATCCGACAAATTCAATAATGCACTGAAATTCAAAATTAAATAACAATCAAAAACATTACAGCTATGTTAAAAGTAGAAAATTTACAGAAGAGTTTTTTCACCGAAGAGATAGAGACTGTTGCTCTTAACGGTGTATCATTCGAGGTTAAAGAGGGCGAATTTGTCGCCGTTATGGGCCCTTCGGGTTGTGGTAAATCGACCCTGCTGAACATCTTGGGCTTGCTCGACAACCCCACAGGCGGATCGTACAGCCTGCTCGGCCACGAGGTGGGTGGCCTGAAGGAGAAGGACCGCACCGCATTCCGCAAGGGTAACATCGGCTTTGTATTCCAGTCGTTCAACCTTATCGACGAGTTGTCGGTGTCCGAGAATGTCGAGTTGCCACTCATCTATATGGGTGTTAAGGCCTCGGAGCGTAAGGAGCGAGTGAAAAAGATGCTTGACCGTATGAACATCTCGCACCGTGCCGACCACTTTCCACAACAGCTCTCGGGTGGTCAGCAACAGCGTGTGGCCATCGCCCGCGCCTTGGTGTCGAACCCCAAGCTTGTTCTTGCCGATGAGCCTACGGGTAACCTCGACTCGAAGAACGGTCAGGAGGTGATGACCCTCTTGCAGGAGCTCCACAAGGAGGGCACAACCATAATTATGGTTACCCACTCGCAGCACGACGCCTCGTATGCCAGCCGTACAATTTGCTTGTTCGACGGTAAGATTGTAACAGACGTGAAGAGCAAACTATAAACGATTTTCAAAACGCAACTACCATAAGCAATGAGCGTTTACAGACTTGGGAGAGGGTGATACCTCCCCAAGTCACAAAGAGAAACAATAAAATGAAGCATATGAAAAACTTTAGCCATTCACTACGCTACTTGCTCAAAAATAGAGGCAACTCCATAACTCGCCTTGTATCGCTTGCGTTAGGTCTTATCGTTTCGCTGCTGATATGCTCCTATGTTGGCATAAATCTCTCGTATGGTCGTTTCTTCCCTGACAAGGAGCGTGTATATCAGATGTTCGAGAACTCGGCGCAATTCGGTATCAGCGAGGCAATGTTGCAGCCTATGGCACCAACACTTGCTGAAAATATTCCGCAAATAGAGGCTGCTGCACATTATTTTGATCGTCTAATGCAGATTAAGGTTGGTGACATTCCTGTTGATTACCGCTATCTGAATGTAGGTAGAGACTTCTTTACCGTCTTGGACTTCGGAGTTATCAGCGGTGACCCTAAGCGCATACTGTCGAATGAGGGTTTGGCAAATAATGAGGTGATGATCTCCGAGCGTTTGGCGACAACATTGTTCGGCAACAACGAGCCGTTGGGCAGGATTATTACCACAACAACCGGTAAAGAGTATGTCGTTGGAGGCATCTTCAACACTCCGCCTGTAACTAACCCTTTGGGAGATTTCGACATTGTGGATTACCTCCGATTTGACCCTGCAACAGCAAACTGGAACGGAGATGACAGCTATCCCACATATATCAAGTTGCAAAAGGGAGCTACTATTGAAGAGGTGGAACAAGAGATTGCAAAATTCATTGCCGAAAACGATATGCTGAAGTTGCTTGTGGATATGTGGAAGGCAGAGTTCTTCTTCGTACCTATCGAGGAGGCCTACTATGTGGACAATAACCGGAGAACAACCCAAACAATATACGGTATTTTAGCTGTATTGGCTCTGCTTGTTGCTACGCTAAACTATGTATTGCTGACCCTCTCATCGCTTGCAAAGCGCAGCCGCAATGTGGCTATGTTGCGATGCAACGGTGCTACGCGCGGAGACATTTTCCGTATGTTGCTTAGCGAAACGCTGATTATGGTTGTCGCCTCAATCTTGTTGGCAATCTTTATTCTCACCTGCCTGCATCAGGAGATTTACCAACTTCTCGGTTATCGTTTGATGGACCTCTTTGCAATGGAGCGAATTTGGATACCAGCCACAGTTTGCATTGTATCATTCCTTGTAGCAGGTTTTATTCCCGCTGCACTCTACTCGCGCGTAAGCTTGAGTTATGCCTTCCGTCGTGGCTCGGACAACCGCACTTGGTGGAAACGCTCGCTCTTGTTCGTACAGGTCGCTTGCACAACAGGTGTAACTTGTTTCTTGCTCATTACAGCACGGCAGTCGGAGTATGTGATGAAGGCAGATTTGGGTTATGAGTACGACAGAGTGATTACGATGAACTATCCAGCCACTGCGTCACAGCGTTCTACAATGGTCGACGAGCTTAAACGCCTGCCATTTGTCGAGAGTGTGGGGCACTCGTTGCAATATCCCATCTGGGGCTATTTTGGCAACCCAATCTTCGATGCGGAAAAGAAAGAGATTCTATTTTCGTGCCGCTTCGAGTATTTTGATGAAGAGTACATTGAGACTATGGGAATGGATATTGTGACCGGGCGCAATTTCACTACACAAGACGCACTTACAAAAACGCTCGTTAATGAGGAGTTTGCCCGCCAACACGGCTGGACTCTTGACGAGGCTGTCGGCAAGCAATACTTCCAGAATGGCGGTTGGCGCGAGGTTATAGGTGTCATTCGCGACTACACGCAGGCGGGAGGCGTTGTGATGCCGCTCACAGTCTATCGCACGGTCTGCCTGGAAGAGGGAGACAAGGAGTTGTCCTTGCAACTCAGTGTTCGCCTAACGGAACTGACGCCCGAGAATATCAAAGCGCTTGATGAAGTCATCGCCAAGAACTATCACGCAAAATGGGAGTATCAGCTGGCAACTTATTCAGACAGAGTAAAGGAACGTTTTGTGACTCGTGAGAGTATGCGCGACAGTGTTCTTCTGGTAAGCATTGTAACACTCATTATTTCGTTCATTGGCCTTGTCGGATACCTCTGGAATGAGATGGCTCGCCGCCGTAAGGAGATTGCTATCCGCAAGGTTACAGGTGCAACAACCTCGCAGGTGCTGCAACTGCTAAGCGTCAACATTTCGTGGATAGTTATTCCTGCGGTTGTGGCAGGCGTAGCAGGTGCTGTTTGGGGAGGTTATCGTTACAATCAGATGCTTGAAACTATGTGTGAGCCGTTGAGATGGCAGATATTTGCAACAGGTGCAGCTGTAGTGCTAATAATAGTCTATACGATTCTTGTTGTTTGCACTTGGCACACGGCAAATGCCAACCCCGTGGATATGATTAAGGTGGAAAATTAAATAAAACTCAAACAATATGAAAATTGCTTTCAAGAACTTTCTGATGACGCTCAAGCGTTACAAGGTTGCTTCGCTGCTTAATATGGCAGGACTGACCCTTGCCTTTGTAGCATTCTACATCATCTTTTCGCAGGTGTGGTTCACCATCACCTACAACCACTCATTCCCCAATGCCGACCGTACATATCTTATCTCGCCCGACTTCTTCGGTGGAGATAACGATGGCGAGGTCAAGTGGAGTGCCGAATCGCCCGGCAACTTGGCCTATACATCTGCCGAGCAGTTCCCCGATGCCGAGGAGGTCGCCTCGACAAAGCCTTACCCACACATTAGCCGCATCTGGATCAAACGCAATGAGTACACTATGGAGTCGTTCAACGAAAATGTATATCAGGGAACGGCCAATGTACCAACATTCTTCGGCTTTGAGTGCTTGGCGGGAGATTTTTCACAACTCAAAGAGCCCAACACGGTGGCAATGGCACGCTCCAAGTCCGAAAAATTGGGTGTCGGCGTGGGCGATGTAATCTATTTCGAGGGTGGTCGTATGCACGATGACGGCAAGCCAACCGTTCAGCAGACCATCGTAGCCATCTACGAGGATATGCCAGAGAACTGTATGTTCAGCCATTGGGGTATTATGCAGAATGGCGAGGGTGTCTACACAGAGGGCAATAACAATTGGAACTACTCGAATTTTGTGCGTATGCACGAAGGTGCCGACATTAAAGGCTATATCGAAATCTTCAAGAAAGGTTATGCCGATTGGTTCCTCGGTATGGTACAGGAGTGGATGAGCAAGGCCAAGGATCCCAAAGAGATTGAGATAGCTCAGGAGGAGTTGAAGAATGGCGCACAGGTGCTGGAAACTCGCCTCGTGAGTCTTGACAGACTCTATTATGATGGAAACTTCTACGATTCGGGCAACTTCAGGACGGGCAAGAGATCGACACCGATAATTCTCGGGAGCATTGCATTTATCATCGTACTGATAGCCTTTATCAACTTTGTTAACTTCTTCTTTGCGCTTGTACCCGTGCGTATGCGCGCGGTGAACATCTGCAAGGTCTTTGGTGCAAGTCAAGGCACGCTGCGTTGGAACTTCCTCTTCGAGGCTATCGGCTTGGTGCTTATCTCGATGGCTCTGACGCTCTACCTTATGATAGTGATTCAGGATAGTTTTATTATGGACTACTCGATTTGCTCGCTGGCCCTATCGGATAATATCCCGGTGATTATTATGGTTGTGGCACTGATGGTATTGCTGGCTGTTGTGGCGGCATTGTACCCCGCTTTCTACATAACCCGCTTCAATGCTTCGATGGGTGTGAAAGGCGGCTTTGCCCAATCGGCTACGGGCCGTCGTCTGCGCTCGGTGATGGTTGGTATACAGTTCTCGGTGGCGATGATTCTCATCATCGTGACGGCGGTGTTCTGGTTTCAGTATCGCTATATGATTAAATACGATTTGGGCTTTGACCGCGAGAATATAGTAACCTTTGCCTCGCGGGATTTGGGCGCACGCACCGAAACGGTTGTGGAGCGATTGCAACAACACCCCGACGCTGTGAATGTAACTGCTTCGGCAGTAAACCTGTTCCGCTGCAAGCAAATGTGGGGACGCGAATACGAAGGAAAGGAGTATGTGGTGCGTGCCAATCCGGTGCGTTGGAATTTCCTCGATTTCTTTGGTTTCGACGTGGTCGATGGCAACGGCTTTACCCCTTCGTCTGCCGAGCGCGATGAGATTGTGATGATGGGCCGTATGCACCGTGACGTGGGTATTCCGCTTGGATATAAAGAGGGTAAGCAGTACCTCTATGTGGGTATCATAAAAGATGTACGCCTCACGTCGCTCGCCCAGAATGATGAGTACTACACATTCTACTGTTCCAAAGCGGATAGCCGAATGAGCAACTTCTATATCCGCCTGCGTACGGGTGCCGATGTCGAAGCTTTTGCCGACTATGTAAAGAATCTATCGAAAGAGTTGGCACCTGCTGCCGATGAGGCCGAACTCTACTTCTTGGAGGAGTGGGTTGAGAGCCTCTATCAACAGACCAAGAAGGATACGGTACTCATTGGATTATTTGCAGGCCTGGCTATCGTTATCGCACTGATGGGAGTGTTCGGTATTGTGATGTTCGAGACACAACACCGCCGCTCGGAGATTGCCGTGCGTAAGGTCTATGGTGCAACTACGGGGCAGATGATTGGTATGCTTAATCGCCGTTATGTGTGGATTGTTGTGGGCTGCTTCGTGGTGGCTGCACCTGTAGCGTGGTACATCACCTCGCGCTGGTTGGAGACGTTTGCTAACCGCATTGCACAGCCTTGGTGGCTCTATATCGCCGCCCTGCTGATAGTCCTCGCCGTTACGGTCGGACTTGTAACCCTCCGCTCGTGGAAAGCCGCCACCGAGAACCCGGCAGATGTTGTGAAAAGTAATTAAAAAGGTTGAAGGAGACTGGGGATAGAAGATTTTGGAATTTGCTGATATGAACAAAAAATATGCAAGTTTCACATAATAGCATATTAAAATCGGATATATTTTCACATAATACGCCCTGTTTTTGCCGATTATTTCACACAATCGCACTTTATAAAAGTAAATTATTGCTCGAATAAATTATTAAACAATACTCCCCCGGACGAGCTTTATTATATAAGCGGTTCCGGGGGAGCAAAATAAATGAGGGACTATCCACTTCGAAACGGCAAGCCGAGGGTGAAGTATAACTAATAAAATGAAATAATTTGCAAAACTAGCCACAATAAAGTACAAAGAGATATACGTCGATAACAAGCTATTATTGTTGCTCTATAGTTGTAACTTACTTTAATTTAGGGGTTAAAAAGCACTTATTTTTACATCATTATCCCCAAATAAGAGGATTACAAACACGACATTAACTTTATCCCTTATTTAAGATAACACACAACTCATGTTGCCTTGATAAAGAATGAAATTTTCATTGTCATTAAAAGACGAAGTTACCATTATCTTCTCTTTCCGATTTCAATTACTTTGTCAAAAATATCACGAACGCCAACTCGATACTTTTCAAATTCAGCATAATTCCCATTGTTGATATGAATTTGACCTTCTACAACCTCTCCAGACTCGGACAGTTGAGATGCGCGATGCTGATTACTAAGCAAAGGATTATTCTGAACGTCTTCGCTAGACATTACCCAATAATCAATTTTATCTCTCCATACTGCAATCCAAATAAACACATCACAACAGCCAGGCTTCAACTGCTGATAATTCATATCAAACTTAGATCTACTGTTACTAGCAAGTGCTTTATTAGCTAATGTGTCTCCTCCGACTTTCTTAACTGCACGCGAAGCTTTTACTTCCACATGAATATCGTCCAACAGTAAGTCGTATTCTCCACTGAATAAAGGGTCTAATCGCTTTGTCGGAATCTTGAATTCTGGAACTAATTCCATAAGGTGATTTTGTCCCCATGTTTCGCCGAATGTTCTTGGTGCTAACTCGAATAGATGCAAATACTTGTTTCTTTGAAGGTATTCTGCTCTCATTTCCAAATATTCATCTAATGAAATAACATTCTTTGCTATTAAATGAGAAATGGTATATTCAAACTTGTTAAATGGGTACACAGCATATAACTTATCGAGTACAGAATCGCTTAGTTGTACTTTTTCTTCAGTCGACAAAGTTCTTTTGCAAACTTCTAGTTCTTTAATTAGAATTTCCATATTATTTTGCTTCTTTTATTTTTTCAACCAATGTTTCTAGTGAAACTTTGTATTGATGTAGATCTTCATAATGATTGTGGGTTACAAAAATTTGGCCTTCAGAAACTTTTCCACCTTTTCCTCCTTGATGTTGGATACTCATATATAGTTTTCCATCAGGTAAAACAATGCTATCTTTAGGCTTTCTGCGAGGAGTATTTTTAGGTCTCATAACAATTTTTGACGAAGGTATAACCCATATATCTATATCGTCAAGCCACACTGCAATCCAGACAAACACATCGCAACACGAAGGTTTAAGTTGCTGAAAATTCATTTCAAAATTTAGCTTTTTTATTGCCTTGGATATTTCCTCCTTTGTCCCCTGTGGCTTTTTGTAGGCTTTATCTATTAAAATACGTTTTGGGTCTTTGTCTGCAACATGCGACGATTTTACCTCAATTTTAATTCCTTTATTATTTTCTGTTGGCAACCATAGGTCAAACTGACTAGCGTATTCTTGAGGAGGATCTGTGAGTATGCCTTCTTTTTCTTTCTTTAGCCATTCCTCTCCCCAAGTTTGACCAAATGTCCTAGGCGCCATTTCAAATTTGTCAAGGTTGGGGTTTCTACGAAAATATGCATCTCGCAGAGTTGTATACTGATCATAAGTTAGGTTTCCCTTGGTCAGAAGAACAGAGAACATATTGGCATACTTATTAAATGGATATATTGAACTTTTAATCAGCTCATCGTTACCAGCCAAAACTTTATCAAGTTCAGATAGTTGCTCCTTAAATATCTCTATTTCCTTATTCAGCTGTTCCATTATTTAATCCTTGTTAAAATTTGTTCTTGCTCTTTTTCTGTGATTCCAAAAATAGAATAGACCTCTTTATCAAGCTGTTGCTGATAAACTGAAGAAAAAGAACTAGATTGAATATCAGTTACCAGTGCAGATAAACTTTCATCTTGCTTCTTTGTTAGTTTGGGAAATGGTAAATCTTGCAAGTAGCCCTTCAATACTTTAATATCTGAATATCTCAATGAATAGTAATAATGATATAGAGTTGAGTTTAACAATGCTGCAACACTTTTTACAGAAATAGTATCTAGTTGTGGAATTAGAATGTTCGCACTATTTAGGCATAAACACTGTTTGTCATCATATGCAACAACTGGATATTTGGCAATAAAACGATAAATAAGTTTTTCTGGTGCTCGAAAAAACTCTTCTCTAGCACATTGTTGGAAATTTTCCGGATCAAACAAAATGTATAAAGATTCATCTTGAAGTTTAAACGGATTTACCTGCCTACCTGCATAAACAGGTTCTAGACCGTCTGTTTTTTCTTTCTTTACCTTATTTTTATTGTCGCCAGTTACTATACCCAATGCCCATAAACTATGGGAAAGCTTATCGTGACACAATGATTCCATTTTTTCAATGATAGAATTGTCAAGGTTGTTGAAATTCTCAAGTACAATATTTCCAGAAGCCCTATCCTCCTCAGACAATGATATGTTTGTGTCACCACCATCACTTGTGACAATATAACTTTGATTTGTCGTCTTAACAGGATTTATTTTTATACTAAAATAATCAGTATAAACGCCATCAAATCTATCTTTATAAATATCAATTTGCAGTATAGTTGTATTGGTCAGGATAAGTTTGCGGATGTCGATATGCGTTTTTATCTTAAGCAAAGAACTTGGTAATAAAAAACACAACGTACCAGTATTCGTCAATCTATTCAATGATTCAGAAATAATCATTGATGCTCGCTCTTTAGACTTAATATAAGGGTAATTAAAAGTATATAAACCCTCCTTGTCACTTCCCCATGGAGGATTTGTGTATATATTGTCAAATTTAAAAGGCAGTTCGTTTCGGCTATCAGATGTAAATAAATCATTGCTAAGAAAATCCAAGCAATAAATATGTGGACAAAACTCTTTATCTTTATATCTTATCAGAAGATTTACTGAAGCTATCATCACGGCAGTAGGGTTGATGTCAAATCCATATAAATTCGCAGGATTGTTTGTTTTAACAGCCATCAAAAAGGCTCCACTTCCACAGCATGGGTCTAAAAAGGTCTCAGTATCCGATAGCGCTTTATTGCCCACCATGTATTCTACGACACTCTTACATGTATAATATTGTCCAGTTATATTTCTTTCACCTTCGGTTATCAATGACTGATAAATAAAGCCCAAAACATCATTTTCGGATTCCCATATATCTTTTGGGATATCAATAGACACGCGCTCCAAATGTATATACTTTTTAAGGAATTTTTGAACATGCGGTTTCTGCAATAAATCCTTTTGAGATAATGCAGAATAGGCAAGTGTATACATAATATTCTCTACTGATGAGTCAACCATCAATACATTTTTGAGAAGCATATTAGCTGTTGGATCATTAAGATAGTTTGTTGCTATGATTCTTTTTTTTGACAGGGTTTTATTTGCCCGTTTTGTCAATTTTCCCTTGGAGTCTCTATTAAGTTTCCTCCAGTTGTACTCTGTAGCTTTGCTTATCCTTGACATTTTATGAAATATATCGTTACTTTGTTTGCAATAATAGCTCTTTTATATCAACCCCAAGTATATCTGAGATTTTCAGCAAGCTATTGAAGTCTGGTTGTGATGGGTTTGTACACCATTTTAAAACGGTTGATGGATTTACATCCAACTGCTCGGCCAACCATTTATTGATACGTTTTTCTCAACTAAAACTACTTTTATGCAGTTTATATCTTACATAACTTTGTTCGTTTGTAACAAAATTAGTGCATTTATTTCACTTAAAACGCGACTTGCTAATACTTTTTGTTGGAATTTTCTCAGATTTGTTGAATTATATATAATTTAGTGAGCAAAATTAATGTTTTGGAAGTAAATATAAAATGGACTCTGTTACTAAAAATCAGCATTACGTTCCTAAATCATATTTGAAATGCTTTTCTGCGGACAAATCCTCTATTGGAACATTCTGCATTGAAGATGGTAGATGCTTTGAAAAAGCTACAATAAAAGGACAAGCTAAAAAAGAATGGTTTTATGATAGAAATAATGAAGTAGAGAATTCATTTTCGGAAATTGAAAGGCTATTTCTTCAAAATAGACAATCTATTGCTAAAGCCCCAAAAGCAAAACTTTCACGCTCCCAAAGGGAAATTTTATATCAGGACATGATAGTACAACTGATGAGAACTCCTAATATGGCCAACAAGGTTGATTCCATAATAAACGCAGAAGCTCATCGAATATGGGAGCACGATAGTAATCCGACAGTAAGAGAACTAGCTGATTCTTTTACTGCAAAAATGCCAAATGCTATTATCAATGCGATGTATGTGGTGTGTAAACACCCTTATATTCTCCTTGATCTTAAATGGCGTCTTGTAATTAATAACACCGAACTCCCCTTTATAACCTCAGACAATCCCGTGTGCCTATATAATCAGTTTGCAGAAAAACGTCATAGCAACTTATGTGGGCTTGCATTATCCGGATTACAAGTATTCTACCCTTTAACACCACAATTGGGAATATTTTATTTTGATGGAGATATTTATAGGTGTGGGTCTGCAAAAAGACATTTTATTGAAATTAGTCCAGAAGATGCATTTCATTTAAACACCCTAACAGCCCTTAACGCCACGGCAAACATCTTTTACAATACGCAAATAACAGATTTAAAATATGTGCAAAACATAGCGACAATCGCTAAAAATTATCGAAAAAGTTCTTATCTGGATACAGAAATACCAATTACGCCAAACTCTAGTTATGTTATAATGCAACACATTATGCCATTGTGTAAACTAAACCTCTCTTTCACCAAAGAACTAGATAAAGTTCGAATAGAATCCACTATAGGTTATAGAAAGAATGTTATATTCGGGAATGATGATATTTTATCCACGAGTTTTTAGAACAAACCATTCGTTTCCGATATTCTCACTCTAGCGAAGTTTCTCCATAATCTTGTCAGCGATTTCGTCAGATGAGAACTTTATGTATTCAAAGAATGCGTGTTGGTCTTTGTGATATCTGTTAAGAATGACATCAGAGATTTCGGGGATATTAAAGTCGTAACGCTCGGCAATACGCAACAAGTTGTCATTCATAATGGGAACAACAACCGGAGTACTGGTTTTCTTTTGTATCAAGCGAACAACCTTATTACCTTGCTGTGGTGGTAAAGTTGTTGGCTGTAGGTATATACAAGAGCACACGGGTGATTATACCTGAGAATTTTAAAGATGATATTGAAAGTCTCAGCAATTTTATGGGCTGTGATTTTTGTCGCAGACTCTGTATTGGTACAGGGGGGGGGACGATATGAGACAACGCATTCGGCATACAAAATTCACATAAAAGCCACGAGCTGTTTTTGTTTATTAGAAAGACGTAATTTCGTATTATTTTAGAAGTATTTTGGGTAAAACTGAGTGAATTTACAATAAAAATATTAAAATTTGCTAATTTTAAGAACAAAATGGCTATTTCGTTGTTATTATTACTCGGCGGAAACATCTAAAGAGAATAAAAAATTGGAAAGGCTATATATTGAAAAAGAGTTGTTGCTGATACAAAAGGAACTGGTACGCTATGCCTATAGCCTTACGTGGGACAGGGTTTTAGCCGATGACCTTATGCAAGAGACTGCGTTAAAGATTCTAAGAAACTGGGACAAGTTTAAAAAGGACACGAACTTCAGGAACTGGGCACGCAGGATTATGCTAAACACTTACATAAACGAATTGCGACAGCACGGGCGATTTGTATCGGCCGAGGAGTTTCACATAAACAACGCAACCGGAACACCATTGCACACAAATGAAAATTATTGCGACATAGAGGGTATATACAACGCTATCAACTGCCTTCCGGCCGAAGGACGTGAGCCTATGCGTCTGCTCATCTTAGGACATAAATATCAAGAGATTGCAATGATTCTTAACCTACCGTTAGGCACGGTTAAAAGCCGAATAAACAATTCAAGGAGCACGCTGAAGAGAACTCTTAAGGATTTTCTATATTGACAGCCATACAAAAGCATAAACCGGCTGTTGCACGCAGCGCCATTAAGGTTGCGTCAACAGCACTTTTTACCGTATAAACTTGCGTAGAATTATTTTTTAGATTACTTTAGCGCACCGATTCCGGGTGCACGCAATTGTGCGTACCTTTCGGGATACATAAATGGCAGATCGCTGCCACAATCGGATTATAAAATTCACAACCTTTTCCAAAATATAACACCCGGTGCCGCAAGGCAGGGGTGGAGTATGTCTGTTTTTTTACATTTAACCGGTTTGTTTATGGAAAAGGAAAACCTTTTTACGTGTGTAGCCTGTTGCTCGGCCAACGGGGAGTTAAGAATGGAGCGTAACGCTCTCGATGCTTTTGTATGGGAGCTGAAAGATTCTTTAATTGAGTTGGACGGCGAGAGACGATACAACAGCCTGCTATCGTTTGCCGACTTTTGCATTGAGCAGAAGTTGGACAGCGAGGCTATGAGCTGTTGCCTTGAGGTGTTCGACAATGTGATGGGCGACAAAAGGCTGCGTTTAGGCAAAAAGAAACGCGAGTGGTTCAGGATTCGCGCTTTCGAGAGGCTAAAGAGCCTCTGTTTCAGCAACGAGGAGGTGGTGTGGGAGATTTGCTCGCAACTGACCTCGGATTACCTGTATCTGCACCCCGACTGGTAGTTGGGGTACAGACAAATGCAAGCCCTAACAGAAAAGAATCGGCACGAACCATTAAAGCTACCGAGAGAAGAGAAAATTAAGCGTACAAAAAATAATGTTTCTTTGCCGGAATTTGCTTTTGTATTCAACAAATACTATCTTCGCCAATAAAGTTATATAATAAAAAACAGAATGGTTATGTACGACTTGGCGATAATTGGAGGCGGACCGGCCGGATATGTGGCCGCCGAGAATGCTGGTGCAAAAGGTCTTAAAGTTGTGTTGTTCGAAAAACAAGAGCTTGGAGGCGTATGCCTCAACGAGGGGTGTATTCCAACAAAGACACTACTCTACAGCGCAAAAATGTATGACCACGCCACCGGTGGCAAGAAGTACGGAGTAACAGCCACAGACGTAGCGTACGAATACAAGAAGATGGCCGACCGCAAGACCAAGGTCGTGCGCAAACTCGTAGCCGGCATAAAGATGAAGATGGAGGCGCACAATGTCGATGTTGTGCGCGGCGAAGCGTTCATTGTCGACAACGATGGCAATTGCATAGACATAGACTGTGGCGAGCAAAGATACAAAGCCACGAAACTACTCATCTGCACCGGAAGCGAAGCCTTTGTGCCCCCCATTCCGGGAGCCGAGAGCAACGATTCCGTAGTGACGAACCGCGAGATGCTCGCACTTACCGAGGCACCCAAAAGCCTTACCATAATTGGCGGCGGAGTCATAGGTATGGAATTTGCAAGCCTATACAACAGTTTAGGGATTCCGGTAACGGTTATTGAGATGCAGTCCGAGATTTTGGGTGGTATGGACCGGGAAATAAGCGAAATGCTGAGAGGGATATATGCCAAGCGTGGCGTAAAATTCTGTTTGCAGTGCAAAGTAACACGTATTGACGGGTGCACTGTGTTCTACACCGACAGCGAAGGAAACGAGCAGAAGGTTGAAAGTGAAAAAATTCTGATGAGTGTCGGCAGACGTCCGGTACTCAAAGGGTTCGGCCTTGAAAATATACCGGTAGAGACTGAGCGTGGAGTCAAAGTAAACGAACATATGCAGACAAGTATGCCCAATGTATATGCAGCTGGGGACGTAACAGGATTTTCGATGCTGGCGCACACCGCAAGCCGCGAGGCCGAGGTTGCCGTAAACCATATTGCAGGCATAGCCGACAGTATGGAATACAATGCTATTCCCGGCATTGTCTACACGAACCCCGAGATTGGCTGCGTAGGGCTAACCGAAGAAGAGGCCGCAAAGAAAGGCATTGAATATACGGTAAAGAAATTGCCAATGACATATGCAGGACGCTTCGTTGCCGAAAACGAGGGAGTTAGCGGATTGTGCAAGGTGCTTGCTGATGCCGACAAGAAAGTTATCGGGGTGCATATGTTGGGTAACCCTTGCAGCGAGTTTGTATGCGCCGCGTGCGTGGCAATAAGCAACCGGCTGACGGTGGAGCAGCTGCGACGCACAGTGTTCCCCCACCCGACTGTAAGCGAAATTATAAAAGAGGCGCTTTTTTAACGCCCCGGCCAAAAGAAAAAGCAAATAAATTGAGTAATACTTTTTTAGCGATATTTCTTTTTATACCTTTGTAAGGTCAGATGGTGTTCTATATGTGCAAGAAAGCGCATAGTCCCTATAGCACTTTGGGCAATCTTGAAACATAGCAACAGGTTTGTTTTTACAATATTTTTTAAAAAACAGGGAACATTTTCCCGAATATTTAGGTTTGTTAAATAAAAAGCAGTTTTTTTGCTTAACAAAAGATAATTGACAAAGATGGGAGAGATAAAAGTAAAGCCGTGTAACGGCAAATTGGGCGTTATGTGCGTTGGATTAGGCGCGGTTACAACGACCACTATCATCGGTACTTTGATGGCACGCAAAGGACTTTCAAAACCTATAGGTTCATTCGCCTGCGAAGGTATTATGCGCTTGGGCAAAGGCGCTGACAAATGCTACAAGGAGGTTAAGGATATTATACCCATTGCCGGGCTTGACGACATTGTTTTCGGCGCGTGGGACTTGTACGAGGACGATGCATACGATGCTGCCATAAAAGCGAATGTTCTAAAGCTACAGGACATTGAACCGGTAAAGGAGGAATTGAAAGCCATTCGTCCCTACAAAGCATTGTTCGACAAAAGTTATGCAAGCAACATCGACGGTCCTAATGTAAAATGCGGCAACAGCCGTTGGGACCTTACCGAGCAGTTGCGCGAGGATATACGCAAATTCAAAAATGAGCACAACTGCGAACGAGTAGTGGTTATATGGATTGCAAGTACCGAAAAGTTCATTCCCCGCAACGACGAGGTACACGGCAGCGTGGCTGCATTCGAGGCCGCAATGAAGGCCAACGACACAGCGAACATTGCTCCGAGTATGTGCTACGCATATGCCGCAATGCGCGAAGGTTGCCCCTTTGTGATGGGCGCTCCCAACCTGTGCGTCGACATTCCTGCAATGTGGGAACTTGCCGACGAGACAAAGACACCAATAACAGGCAAGGACTTCAAGAGCGGACAGACAATGATGAAGACTGTGCTCGCACCTGCGTTCTTCACACGTCAGTTGGGCGTCACGGGCTGGTTCTCGACAAACATTCTTGGCAACCGCGACGGCGTGGTTCTTGACAACCCCGAAAACTTCGAGACCAAGCGACGCAGCAAGACCTCGGCACTTGAGAACATTTTGGACAGCGACGTATACCCCGAACTGTATTCCGATATGTACCAAAAGGTACGTATCAACTACTATCCGCCTCGTGGCGACGAAAAGGAGAGTTGGGATAATATTGACATTTTTGGCTGGATGGGTTATCCAATGACAATAAAGGTGAACTTCCTGTGCCGAGACTCAATACTTGCAGCTCCGTTAGTGCTCGACCTTATACTGTTCAGCGACGTGGCATTGCGTGCAGGCGAATATGGCATACAGGAGTTTATGTCGTTCTACTGCAAGGCTCCAATGCACAAGGACGGTGAGAAGCCTGTACACGACCTGTTCAAGCAGTTTGCAATGCTAAAGAACAAGATACGCGAGTTTGCCGGGTACGAAGCCGACCAAGAACTTGACTGACACACCGCAGCCGGTATGCAACTGCTGTTGTATACCGGCCGCTATACTCGCAACAAAGCAAATAAGGGGATTATAAGAAAAAACAGTTGAAACAGACCGGCTTTAGCAAGCACAAAGTATAAACGCACAAAATGAAAGTCAAAAATTCAAGGCTCGATGCCATTCGTTTGATACTGTCGACACAAGAGATTGGCAGTCAGGAGGAGTTGTTGAGCAAACTTGCCAAAGAGGGGTTTAAGCTAACGCAAGCGACATTGTCGCGCGACCTGCACCAGCTGAGAGTCGTAAAAAGTGTAGACTCACAAGGACATTACCGCTATATACTCCCCCGTTCAAGCAACTACCGCCACGGTGGCGAACACGGCGAGGTTCGTCCCGTAACAACGGCACAGGACAACAGCGGTTTTATCTCCATAAAATTCTCGGGTAACATTGCCGTAATACACACTAAGCCGACATACGCAAGCACGCTGGCCTACAACATTGACAACTGCGACTTTCCCGAGATTATAGGCACTATAGCCGGAGACGATACCATAATAGTGGTCATTGCCGAAAATACAGGGCAAGCAGCAATACTGAGAGCACTAAGGACAATTATTCCGAGTATTTGACACACCGGCACACAAAAGCGTCGAGATTAAAGAGAGAATAAGAAAAGAACCATAAATATATATATGATACGAGTAGGAATTATAGGCGGAGCGGGCTATACAGCCGGAGAACTTATACGACTGTTGCTCATTCACCCCGAAACAGAAATAGTATTCATCAACAGTAACAGCAACGCCGGCAACCGCGTTGCCGACATTCACACAGGCCTGCACGGAGACACCGAGCTTGTCTTTACCGACAAGATGCCGTTTGACGAGATAGACCTCTTGTTTATGTGCACGGCGCACGGCGAATCGCGCAGATTCTTCGAGAGCCACGTCTTTCCCGATGAACTAAAAATCATAGACCTGTCGATGGACTACAGAATAAAGAGTCAGTATCACGATTTTATCTATGGTCTGCCCGAACTTAACCGCCGGAATACCTGCAAGAGCCGTTACGTAAGCAACCCTGGCGGCTTTGCTACTTGTATTGAGTTGGGGTTATTGCCGTTGGCAAAAGAGCATCTGCTGAAGGGCGACGTACAGGTGAACGCTCTCATTGGCAGCACCGGAACAGGGTCAAAACCCCACCCCAGCCTTAACTTCAGCTGGAGGGACAATAACATAAGCGTGTTTAAACCATTTGAGCACCCGCACTTGCCCGAAATTATGCAGAGTATCAAGCAGTTGCAACCCGAATATGACGGAGAGATTGACTTTATACCATATTACGGTAATTTCCCACGCGGAATATTCGCTACACTTGTAGTAAAGTGCGACATAGACATTGAGACACTATACAAGATGTATGTAAGTTACTACGACAGAGATTCTTTCACACACATTGTAAACACGCCACTCGACCTCAAACAGGTTATAAACACAAACAAGTGCCTTATACACCTTGAAAAGCACGGAAACAAATTGCTTATAACGTCAATTATAGATAATATGCTCAAAGGAGCGTGCGGACAGGCTGTACACAATATGAACCTGCTCTTCGGCCTTGCCGAGACTGTGGGACTGCAACTAAAGCCATCGGCTTTCTGAAAGAAGCACAGACTTGCAGAAAATACAAAAAAATCCGGAGCATTTGCCCGGATTTTTTTGTACACTTGAATTTGTCTTATAACCTCAGCCACTCAAGCGGATTAAGCACCTGTTTCTCCTTGCGCAGCTGGAACTGCATTCTGGGCACGCCATACTTTACGTCGACAGCGACATCGCCTATAATATCCCCGGCCTTGACCTTCTCGCCTCCGCTAACTTTCAAATTTATTATATTGCAATAAATTGCAAGATACTGACCGTGACGCACAATAACAAAGTGGTAGTTTCCGTCATTCACGACAGCAGTCACCTCGCCCTCGAAGATACAGCGCGCCTGAGCACCCTTGCACCCCTCTATAACAACGCTGTTGCTGCTCAGTTGCACATTTCCCTTACCCGATATTACATTTTTTGTTCCAAGTTCATCGACAACCACATAAGAGCCTGTAATGGGGGCGGGTAACTTCTTCTTGTTTTTGAGGAAGGTTCCCGACATTTTCTCGACTCCGGCATCGGCTGTATAACTGTTTGTTCCCTTAGTATTTTTGCCATTTTTGGCATTTTTGGCCCGCGCAGCCTCTTCGGCGCGTTTCTTGGCAGCCCGTTCTTCGGCGAGTATACGGTCAATCTCGGCCTCTATTCGCTTGTTGAGCTTGTTAAGTTCTTTCTGTTTCTTCGCAATCTCGCTTTTCACCTTAGCCGACTGTTTCTTCAAGTCCCCTAAAATGCGGTGCTGCTCTTTTTCAAGTTTTCCAAGTTCGGCAACGACACTGTCCTGCTGGGCAAGCGAGAGTGTCTTTTGTGCCTGTGTTGCCTCGAGCGTCACTTTTTGTTCCTCGAGCAGCAGAATCTGCCCCTGCAGCGTTTCGGCAAGATGCTCGTGCGCGTTCATATATTCGCCTGCGTAGCGGTAACGACGCAACAGGGTTCTGAAATCATCGGACGAAAAGAGAAAATGCAGTTTACTCTTGCTCTTTCCGTACTTACGCGTGCGGCGCAATGCCTCGGCATACTCGTCGCGTGACTTTGCAACCCGTTCCTCTTGAATTTTTATATCGGACCGTGTCTGTTCAATTTCGGCATTAAGTGCCTTGACCTCGTCCTTGAGAAGGGCGACCAATGACTTTTGCTTTTTTATACGAGACTCGACAAGGCCTAAGTTACGCAGCTGGCTATCTATATCCTTCTCCTTTGAGAGAAGCACTTTTTTCTGTTTTTCTATCTCGTTGCGCAGAGTTGTAGCCTGGCCACGCATTTTCTTTATGGCAGCGCTTTGAGCCTGCACACCAGAGAAGGAGATAAAAAGCAGGGCGAAGATCAGGATTATTGTATGTAGAAAAAATCGGGGCATATATTGTGTCGTTGTTTCTTGTGCAAAAATAATATTTTTCGGGAGATTTTCAATTGGTTTCTTCTCCTATAGAATCAAGTACCCCCTCGAGGCTTACACGCCTATACCCCGTTGAAATTCTGCGTGGAGAGAACTTGAATTCACGACTGCTCAAGGCACTGAATGTAAAGGCTATTGAAGCCTGCGTGTCGCTGCCATTGAAAGACAGCGTGACTTCGGTCGGGAACAGAGCGCCGTCGAACATTTCAAAGTTACTATATTCGCAAACTATTTTGCCGCCGTTTGCACACGAACCTTCACTTTTAACAAGCGCCCCATTGGCCTTGTCAATATAGAATTTATAGACTACAGGTGCATTTGCGGGTGTTGTCAGCGTCACAAACGCGCCCTCATCGGCCGGTTGCATCGAGGCGAGAGCTTCGGGGAAGGGGGTAGCATCGGGAGAGAATATACGGTTAAGCAATATCGCTTCAAGAATTGTATAACCGGTCTCTGTCTGCGCAAGAAAGGGCACTCCGCTGTAAGGGGAGTCGGCATAAATTTTGTCGAGTTTATATATAAAGCGAACATTTTCACGTAAAAATTCGAAACAGGCAGCCTCCATAAGCCCCATTGCGGTGGCGCTTATCTGCACCCCCTCGCCTTGTTTTATGCGCACACGACCGCGTGTCGTTGCTGTCTCGCCGTTCACAGTGACTTTCATACGCACCCCTCCCGAGAGACAATCGACATTGCGAGCCACAGACGGCAACCCGGCAACGACCGTTGCTGTTGCCTTTTCAAGAGCAACAGCACGCTCAACTTTTTTGCTTGCAGAGCAACCTGCAAGAGAAAGCACAAGCAACAGCAGCAACAGCTTTGCAACCTTATCAACGCTTCGCATCGGGGTAATATTTACGCTTCTTTATCTTTTTCTTGAGAATCTTTGAGTTGTCGCCTTCTGCCTGAGCTTTTTTCCAATATTGCAGCGCGCGGTCTATGTCGCCGCACAGGGCGAATATATCGCCACAGTGATTGCACTCGACAGCACTCATATCCCGGCTGACAAGAATAAGTTTCTCGGCATACACCTTTGCTTCGTCGTACCTCCCGAGCTTAAACAACACCCAGGCATATGTATCAATATATACAGCATTGTCGGGTTCCTGCTCTATAGTCTTCAGGATCATATCGAGCGCACGCTGCAAATCGCCGCCTTCGATTGCAAGGTAATAGGCATAATTATTGAGAGTGTTTATATTCGACGGGTTATAGACAAGCGCCGAGTCGTAAGCCTCCTTGCATTCACGCATCATTCCAAATTCGTGATAGGTATCGCCCAAAGTGGCATAAACATCGGACACCACACTATGATGGGTGTCCTCGCTACGACGCTCAAGGCCAAGCTTATAGATTTCAATTATATTCTCTTTTCTACCAAGCAGATATGTGGCAAGACCTTTATAATAGTAAAGTGCCAACATATCGGGCAGATAGAGAAGCGCATTGTCGCAACGCTTAATTACCTCTTCGTAGTCATCTTTCTCTATTGCATAGACGAGCAACTGCAACAGCGTCTGAGTGTTGTCGGGCTCGACAAGCAACATTTCCTCAAGTACCGGTATAATGGAGTCGGACGGTTCTTTGTGGTATATTAAGTATCGGACATATATATCGGCAACCTCGAACCTGTCGTATGGAAGTTCCAACAGTTCCTTGAAGATACCTTTCATATACAGCGTGTCACTTTTCTCTTTATGGTTGGTATAATCCACAAGCAACGAGACGCGCTGCTCTGTAGCTAGACGTTCACTCTTCAGAAGGCGCTCTACGGCCGCACAATAGAGGCTGTCAGGCCCGATACTCTGATATAGCCCTGCAAGAGAGGACATAGAAAGAACGTCATCAGAATCGCAAGAGAGCGCGTGAAGCAACGAACGCTCGGCATTGGCATAGTCGCCGAAACGCAGATATGTGTCACCAAGGAAAGCCTTATACTGCTGGTTGTCGGGATACTCATCGACCATAGCACGAATTGCGGCAATAGCGTTCACGCTATCCTGCAGCTGGGTATATTGATGCACCTTGTGAAGAGATATCATTTCGCTTTTGCCGGCCGACTTTTCCAGTTTAAGCAGAGCATTAAGGGCATTGGCATAATCGCCCTCATCGTTGTAAATTGAATAGAGCGCCATATAAATATCGCTCTTGGGGTAAGAGGTCGACAAAAGCCTCTCATAAAGAGCGATGGCCGAATCCTTGTCGTTAACCTTGCTGTAGTACTGCAAAAGTGCTTCGCTGTACTTGAGATTCCCCGGTTCTTTCTCAACAATCTCCTCAAGCATTGAATGGGCTATGCTATCCCAACCCATAAACTGATAGAATGCCGAGACGTCGTATTTTACAGCAGACGACGCTGTATCAAGAGCAAGGCAGTGCCTGAGCATTTCGAAACTCTCGTCAATGCGATACTCCTCGAGCAGAGATATTGACTGCAGATAGAAATAATCAAGCGCACGCTTGCGCGCTTCGCAGTCGTCCTGCTGAGCGTGAACAGAATTAGCAAACACTGCCAGAACAAGCAGCATCAGGTATAACACAATGCGTTTCATCGACACTCCGGGAAGAATAGTACTACACACCTGTGTGACCAAAGCCCCCGGCGCCACGCTCTGTGTCGTCAAGAACATCGACCTCGCACCACTCTACCTGCTCGTGACGGGCAATTACCATCTGTGCAATACGCTCGCCGTCAGTAATGGTAAAAGTCTCATTGGAAAGGTTTACGAGTATAACACACACCTCGCCACGATAGTCGGCATCGACCGTACCCGGCGAGTTAAGCACTGTTACACCTTTTTTTATTGCAAGACCGCTACGCGGACGCACCTGCGCCTCGTAGCCGGCCGGAAGCGCTATAAAAAGGCCTGTCGGCACAAGAACGCGTTGCAAAGGCTGCAAATCTATTGGAGAATCAATATTGGCCCTTAAATCCATTCCTGCCGAGAGGTCTGTCGCGTATGAGGGCAACTGATGCTTTGATTTATTTATTATTTCAACTTTCATAACTATTATATATGTATAAAATAAAGAACTCCGGGGTTACACGAATGTTCCCGGAGCCTGCACTGTTATAACTTTATTTTTCGTTTAAAACGTAAAAAACATTGGCTGCCCCTGACGTAAGTTTAATTGCATCGGGATTATCTTTAGCGAACGAATCTATGTAACGCACTCTCTTGTCGTCTCTAAGTTCGTCTACCGCAATGAGCAAACCTGTTTCTTCTACATTGCCGAACTCCTCGTTTACTGCAGTACCGAATATTTTCATAGTGGGCGACAATCCCATATAAGCATTCACCATTGGCGGTATTGCAAGCCCGTATTTGTGCACCTCCTGCTTGAGAATACGATAATCTTCATTGAAATTATCTTTGCAGAATATTTCGGCAAGTTCCGATTCGGGCGTCTCAATAACAAGAGGCTTAATAGGTGTCACAAGAGCATCTTTGTCGGGATAATGTTTGTTGAGGAAATAGAGTATCATATCACGAGCTCTTGTCAAGTACGAGGGATACATTGTAACTTTACCGAACAGGTATTTGACTTCGGGGATTACCACCGTAAGCGCACCTAAACCGTCCCAAAGATTGTCCAATGCGAAAAGGCTCTTTGAACCCATACGGGTCGACTGGTACTCCAGCGCAACAAAAGCACGCCCAAGCTCAACGGTATAGGGCAGCACCTCGGTCATAAACTTTTGAGAAAAGCGGAACATTCCGTGAGCTGTTGCAATGTGCGGCTCACCATTGTCGTCTATGCGCACCTCTTTTCCCCATATATAGCGGTAACCGCCTATAATGTCGTTGCATTCGGGATTCCATACAATCAGTTGCTTGTATGGAACTTCCATTGTGTCGAACTCGTCAATATCGACGGCTTTGCCTGTTCCGCCGCCTGAGGCACGGAAAGCAATCTCGCGCAAACGTCCAATCTCACGCATCACATTTGGTGCATTGTGAGCTGTAACGACGTAAATTTCATTATCGCTACGGTGAGTAAAACGCAAACGTCTCTCTTCGGTAAGTTCGGCTTTGAGAAGTTCTTTCGGAACCGGAGCTATAATCTCTTCCATAAATTCTATAGTGTCTTATAGTGTGTAAACGTGTTCTTTTACATATTGTGCCCACTCCATTGGAGTCTTGCTCTTGTCGAATGTCTGCCAAGGAATAGGCTTTCCAATGGTAACTTTGAATTTTTTGTTTTTGTTCTTGTACATCTCGTCGCTCAAGTAGAGCATCGCTATATTGAATTTAATTCCCAGCATTCTGTTTATGTTGGCCAGGCGATAGAAGAATTTTGAATTCTCGCCTTCGAAATGTATGGGAACAATGTCGCGTTTCGACTGTACGCTCTTCGTGATGAAAGTCTTTTTCCACTCAAGGTCGCGTATAACGCCCTTTCTTTTACGCGAGCAAAGACCTGCCGGGAACATCACAATGTTATTTTCGCTCTCGAAGGCTGCATTTACCTGCTGGGGGAAGTTACGCGCCTGCTTGCCGGTCTTGTTTATGGGCACCCAGAATTCTGCCAGGTGCGGGATATTCATCAAAAGGTCATTGACAAGAAACTTTATCTTTCCCTTGTAATGAGGGCCGAGTATATAAGCCAGGCCGAGGCCGTCCTGCGCACCCAACGGGTGGTTGCTGACAAAGGTACAAAGTTTGTCCTTGGGAAGATTCTCAAGCCCCACGACCTCGAATGTGTTATTAAAATACTCCATAAAAGCATTGACAAAATCAAGGCCACGCTTGTCGTGGTGTGTACGCAAAAAGTCATTCACCTCGTCCTGATGAATGATTTTTTTCAAATACGACACAAGGAAACGAGGCACGTAACGTGCTTTCTTGCCGGCCTTGGCGGCCAAAATCGATTCGACATTGATTTGCAGAACTTCACTCATAGTACTTTGCCATTATACTTATTATTTGCAAAAATAGGTCTAAATTATCACAAAAGCAAGACATTTTTGGATAATATATAAAAGAATGGCGGGCGTACTTGCAAGTACGCCCGCCACACCTTATATGCTATTTATTACTCTGTAATATCATCAGAGAAGTCCAATACTGTTTTCTTGTTTGCCTGTATGCGTTCATAGTCTTCTTTTGAGCCGACAATGATTCTGCTAAAGTCGCGCTGACCTGTTCCGGCAGGAATCAAGTGACCACAAATTACATTTTCCTTCATACCAAGCAAATAGTCGCTCTTCATATTGATTGCAGCCTCGTTGAGCACCTTTGTTGTCTCCTGGAACGATGCCGCCGACATAAAGCTCTGTGTCTGCAATGCCGCACGGGTAATACCCTGAAGAATCTGTGTAGATGTTGCAGGCTGTGCATCACGTGCCTCGACCGGTTTAAGGTCACGACGCTTGAGCATACTGTTCTCATCACGCAACTTACGGGCTGTGATTATCTGGCCTGGCTTGAGATTCTCGGAATCTCCGGCATCAACAACCACTTTCTTGCCCCAGATGCGGTCGTTCTCCTCCTGGAACTGGAGTTTGTCGACAATCTGCTGTTCGAGGAAGCGTGTGTCACCGGCCTCGTCAATCTGCACCTTACGCATCATCTGACGCACGATAATCTCGAAGTGCTTGTCGTTAATCTTCACACCCTGTGAACGATAAACGTCCTGAGCCTCGTTAACGATATACTCCTGTACCGCAGTCGGTCCCTTGATAGCAAGAATGTCCGATGGAGTAACAGCACCGTCCGAGAGAGGTGTTCCGGCACGTACATAGTCACCGTCCTGAACAAGAATCTGCTTAGAAAGCGCAACGAGATACTTCTTAACATCGCCAACCTTTGAGGTCACAATAATCTCACGGTTACCGCGTTTAACCTTACCCATTGTTACCTCACCGTCAATCTCTGATACGACTGCGGGGTTAGATGGGTTACGAGCCTCGAAAAGCTCTGTTACACGTGGCAAACCACCGGTAATATCACCTGCGCTACCAAACACGCGAGGAATCTTAACGATTATATCACCGGCCTTGAGAACATTGCCATCTTCAACCACAACGTGACCGCCCACGGGCAAGTTATAGTTGTGGAGCGAGTTTCCATTCTCGTCGTTAATGTGAACGGTAGGTATCTTGTTTTTGTCCTTAGACTCGATAATGACAATCTCGTGAAGACCTGTACTCTCGTCAGTCTCGACCTTGTATGTGACATTCTCTATCACTGATTCAAATTCAACCTTACCGGCAACCTCGGTAACAATAACAGCGTTGAATGGGTCCCAAGCTGCAATTACCTTACCTTTCTCAACAAGCTCGTCCTCGTTTGCGTATAGTTTAGAACCATAAGGTATGTTGTGCGATGAAAGTACAATGCCTGTATTTACATCGACGAAGCGTACCTCGCTCAAACGGCTGACAACAATCTTGACAGGTGTACCGTCAGGCTCGATAGAGTCAACAGTACGCAACTCCTCGAACTTGAGGCGTGAAGCGTGCTTTGCTCTGATGGTTGCATCGGCAGCGATATTGGCCGCTGTACCTCCGGCGTGGAATGTACGCAGTGTAAGCTGTGTACCCGGCTCGCCGATTGACTGCGCTGCAATAACACCGACAGCCTCGCCTTTCTCGACCATACGACTGGTTGCAAGGTTACGTCCGTAACACTTAGCGCAGACGCCGTGCTTAGACTCACAAGTGAGCACTGAACGAATCTCGACACTCTCAATAGGTGACTTTTCAATCTCATCGGCAATAGCCTCGGTAATGAGCTCGCCCGATGCAACAATAATCTTTCCTGTTGTGGGGTGTATAACGTCGTGTACCGACACGCGACCCATAATGCGCTCACCGAGTGTAGCAATTGTCTCGTCGCCATTCTTGAGTGCTGTACAAACAAGACCACGCAATGTACCACAGTCCTCTTCGTTGATGATAACGTCGTGCGATACGTCTACAAGACGACGTGTAAGGTAACCGGCATCGGCTGTCTTAAGAGCGGTATCGGCAAGACCCTTACGAGCACCGTGAGAAGAGATAAAGTACTCAAGCACCGAAAGACCCTCCTTAAAGTTCGAAAGAATCGGGTTCTCGATAATCTGCGCACCCTCTGAACCGGCCTTCTGAGGCTTAGCCATAAGACCACGCATACCCGACAACTGACGAATCTGGTCCTTAGAACCACGGGCACCGGAGTCAAGCATCATATATACTGAGTTAAAGCCCTGATCGTCGGTAGAAATAGTCTTCATAAGCACGTTTGCAAGGTCGGCGTTAACATGTGTCCACTCATCGACAACCTTGTTATAACGCTCCTTGTCGGTGATAAGACCGAGGTTGTACTCTGCAAGAATCTCCTCGACCTTCTCGTTACCCTTACGCACGAGTTCTTCCTTCTCTTTTGGAATAATAACATCGTCGAGGTTGAACGAAAGACCGCCCTTGAACGCCATATAGTAACCAAGGTTCTTGATTCCGTCAAGGAACTCAGCCGAACGGGCAACACCCACACGCTTGATAACCTCGGTAATAATGTCGCGAAGCGACTTTTTAGATATAATGGTATTGATGAAGCCCATCTCGCGGGGAACAATCTGGTTAACGATGATACGTCCGACAGATGTCTCGCGAAGAACCTGTACATAGTCGCCATTCTCGTCGCGGTCCTCAACCATCACCTTTACAGGCGCGTGAATCTCGACACGACCCTGGTTGTAGGCAATAAGAGCCTCCTCGGGACCATAGAATGTCATACCCGAGCCCTTAGCACCTTCGCGCAACTTGGTAATGTAGTAAAGACCAAGTACCATATCCTGTGAAGGAACGGCTATAGGAGCACCGTTCGAGGGGTTCAGGATATTGTGCGACTGAAGCATAAGCATCTGAGCCTCCAAAATAGCTTCGTTGCTGAGTGGCAAGTGAACAGCCATCTGGTCACCGTCAAAGTCGGCGTTGAACGCTGTACAAGCAAGCGGGTGCAACTGGATTGCTTTACCCTCAATCATCTTAGGCTGGAATGCCTGAATACCTAAACGGTGAAGTGTCGGCGCACGGTTCAAGAGAACGGGGTGACCCTTCATTACGTGCTCAAGGATATCCCAGATGATTGGTTCACGACGGTCAACAATCTTCTTAGCCGACTTTACTGTCTTTACAATGCCACGCTCGATGAGCTTACGAATGATGAACGGCTTGTAAAGCTCGGCAGCCATAAGCTTGGGAAGACCGCACTCGCCCATCTTAAGCTCCGGACCAACGACGATTACCGAACGTGCAGAATAGTCGACACGCTTACCGAGAAGGTTCTGCCGGTAACGTCCCTGCTTACCCTTGAGGCTGTCCGAAAGAGACTTCAATGGACGGTTGGCGTCTGACTTAAGCGCGCTTGCCTTGCGTGAGTTGTCGAAAAGTGAATCGACAGCCTCTTGCAACATACGCTTTTCATTGCGAAGAATAACCTCTGGAGCTTTGATTTCGATAAGACGTTTGAGACGGTTATTACGAATAATAACACGACGATACAAATCATTGATATCTGAAGTTGCAAAACGACCACCATCAAGAGGCACCAAAGGACGCAATTCTGGCGGTATAACTGGCAAAGTTTTAAGAATCATCCATTCAGGACGATTACGATGACGCGCAGCACGGAACGACTCAATAACATTCAAACGTTTCAAAGCCTCAGCTTTGCGTTGTTGTGATGTATCAGTATTCGCTTTATCACGCAATTCATAAGAAAGTTTATCCAAATCAAGGTTACGAAGCATATCATAAATAGCCTCAGCCCCCATCTTACAAATAAACTTATTTGGATCTGTATCTTCAAGTAAGTGGTTATTACGATCTTTTTCGTACAACATATCCATCAACTCCATGTAACGATCCTCTTCAATCAATTCACCAACTTGAACACCCTCTACTCCTTCAAGAACACCAGTTTGGAGAATAATATATTTTTCGTAATAAATGATAGCATCTAATTTCTTAGATGGCATACCAAGAAGATAACCAATTTTGTTTGGTGTTGAACGGAAATACCAAATATGAGCAACAGGAACAACAAGCTGAATGTGACCAGAACGCTCACGACGAACTTTCTTTTCAGTAACCTCAACACCACATCTATCACAAACAATACCTTTATAACGAATACGTTTATATTTACCGCAATGGCACTCATAGTCACGAGTAGGACCGAAGATGCGCTCGCAGAACAAACCATCTCGTTCTGGTTTATATGTACGATAGTTGATAGTTTCAGGCTTCAAAACCTCACCATAAGAAGCCTCAAGAATCTCTTCTGGAGAAGCTAAACCAATAGTGATTTTACTGAAATTAGTTTTTACTTTATTATCTCTTCTAAAAGCCATAGTCTTTTATATGATAAGTGCAAATAAATGCGCAATTAATATTAAATTCCTCTAAAAGAATGGGTATTACTCTAATTTAACGCTAAGAGCTAGACCTTCTAATTCGTGCAACAATACATTGAGCGATTCTGGAATACCAGCTTGTGGCATCGGCTCACCTTTAACAATAGCCTCATATGCACGAGCACGACCCATAACGTCATCTGACTTAACTGTCAAAATTTCTTGAAGAATGCTAGATGCACCAAATGCTTCAAGTGCCCAAACCTCCATCTCTCCAAAACGTTGACCACCAAATTGTGCTTTACCACCCAAAGGTTGTTGCGTAATAAGAGAATAAGGACCAATAGAACGAGCGTGCATTTTGTCATCAACCATGTGACCTAGTTTCAAGAAGTATGTCACACCTACAGTTGCAGGTTGGTCAAAACGCTCACCTGTGCCACCATCATAAAGATAAGTTTTTCCATAACGAGGCACACCCGCTTTATCACACCATTCATTAAGATCATCAATATCTGCACCATCAAAAATAGGAGTTGCAAATTTAACACCCAACTCTTTACCTGCCCAACCCAAAACAGCTTCAAAAATCTGACCAAGGTTCATACGAGAAGGCACACCAAGTGGATTCAAACAAATATCAACTGGAGTACCATCTGCGAGGAATGGCATATCTTCTTGACGAACAACTTTAGAAACAATACCTTTATTTCCATGACGACCCGCCATTTTGTCACCTACACGAATTTTACGTTTTTTAGCAACATAAACTTTCGCAAGTTGCACAATACCAGAAGGGAGTTCATCTCCAATAGTAAGATTAAATTTAGCACGTTTAAGCTGAGCATCAAGTTCTTTAACTTTGCGCAAATAGTTTTTAATAATATCACGAATCATATCATTACGATGAGCATCAGTTGTCCATTTTGTCAACTGAACCGTATTGAAATCGATTTCGTTCAACACTTTTTGTGTAAATTTATTACCACGTGGAATAATATCAACACCCATAAAATCCTTCACGCCTTGAGATGTTTTACCATTAATCGTAGCAACCAATTTTTCAATCAACAAGGCCTTCAAAGCTGCAACTTCTTGCTTGAAGTTTTCATCCATACGATCAATAATCTCTTTATCAGCAATACGATCTTTGCGTGTTTTCTGCGCTTTACAATACAACTCCTTACCGATAATTACTCCACGAAGAGATGGTGATGCCTTGAGGGATGCATCCTTAACATCACCTGCTTTATCACCAAAAATAGCACGAAGAAGTTTTTCTTCAGGAGTTGGGTCTGTTTCACCTTTTGGAGTGATTTTTCCAATAAGAATATCACCAGGAACAACATGTGCACCAATACGGATAATACCATTTTCATCAAGATTACGAGTTGCATCTTCACTTACGTTAGGAATATCTGCAGTAAGTTCTTCTGCTCCACGCTTAGTTTCACGAACTTCAAGAGAATATTCACTTACGTGAACAGAAGTAAAGATATCTTCACGAACAATACGTTCATTAAGAACAATAGCATCCTCATAGTTATAACCTTTCCATGGAATATAAGCCACTTTAAGGTTACGTCCAAGAGCCAATTCTCCATTTTGAGTCGAATAACCTTCTGTAAGAATCTGACCCTTAGTCACTTTATCCCCTTTACGCACAATAGGACGAAGGTCAATAGTCGTATCTTGGTTAGTACGCATAAACTTAGGCAATTTATACTCTTTAACCGAATCAACAAAACTAACAAAATCTTCATCTTCTGTGCGATCATAATTAATACGAATAACAGAAGCATCAACAAATTCAACTACACCACCACCTTCTGCCATGATTTGAGTACGAGAGTCACGAATCATTTGACCTTCGATACCAGTACCCACAATAGGAGCTTCCGAACGAAGCAATGGAACCGCTTGACGCATCATGTTAGATCCCATCAACGCACGGTTCGCGTCATCGTGCTCCAAGAATGGAATCAAAGCAGCTGCAATA
>JAZRFF010000042.1:0-5535 GCA_045661225.1 Bacteroidaceae bacterium
ACTCTCATGGATATAATTAATGCTATATCCCTCCTCAAGCATATGCATATACTTCAATCGTTCTGCATAGCCATGTTTCTTATACTTTTTAGACATAACAAAACCCCGAAAGTTTTTGTCTAACTTTCGGGGTTCATGTCATTGACTGCCCATTCTTTTGTCATTCAACTATCCAGCTTCCAAGAATTTCCAATTCTCCATCGGGCAGAATTGTCAGGTTCTTTGCTGTTGCCGGAATTAGAATGCTTTCTCCTTGCTTTATCTCTGTACACTCTCCGTTATTGTCGGTAATTGTGCCTTTGCCCTTAGTGCAGATGAGAATTACAAACGAATCGAGGTCGGCGACGTTCAGTTCGTACTTTTTGTCCAGTCTGTAGAGCGAGGTTGTGAAGTAACGGCACGATACCAGTTGCGTTTGTGTGTTGGGTTGTGCATCGTAATACGTGCGGTAGTCGGGTAATACAGTATAGTCTATCGCGCCCTTGCTTAGCTCGGTGTGCAACTCTCGTGGGTTGCCGTTGTCGTCGCAACGGTTAAAATCATAAATGCGGTAGGTTATGTTCGATGTTTGCTGAATCTCGGCTATAAACGCTCCGGCACCAATGGAGTGTATGCGTCCGGCAGGCAAGAAAAATACATCGCCTGCGTGAATGTCGTACTCTTGAAGAAGGTCGGTTATTGTGTTGTCGGCAATGCTCTGTTCATACTCTTCGGGTGTCACCTGTTTCGCGAATCCTGAGCGCAGACGCGAACCGGGGTCGGCGTCAACAACGTACCACATCTCGGTCTTTCCTTTCGACTGATGGCGCTCCCAAGCCTGCTTGTCGTTGGGGTGTACCTGAATAGAGAGGTCTTGACGCGCGTCGATGAATTTTATCAGCAATGGGAACTCCTTGCCGAAACGCTCATAGTTGCTCTTGCCTATCAGTGCGCTTTTGTCTCGCGAAATAAGCTCCGAAAGGGTCATACCCGCATCGGGGCCTGCGGATACTATTGATTCGTTGTCCTTTACTCCTGAGATTTCCCAGCTTTCGCCAATAGAGGTCATTGTGGACTCTATGCCTTTATAGGGGAGTATTTTCTCTCCGCCCCATAGCATTGATTTTAATATAGGCTTGAATTTGTACATTGTATATTGTTTTTTGTTATTCTGTATATTCTTTTTGTTGATAGTGTTATTTTATTACAATCTCGTCGGTAAATAACCAGCCGCCTTGCGTGCCACATTCGGCTTTATAGCGTATGTAGCGTGCTGTGGCTGTGCCGTTCCAGGCGTATTTCTTGAACGAGAGCCCCTCGTCGCGCACTACGTTGTGTTCTATTCTTTGCAGCTCGTTGAAGTTAACGCCGTCGACAGACGTTGATATTGTAACTGCTGCGGGGAACCATACGTCGGGAATGCACATTTGCATAAAGTCGGCCGAAACGCTTTTTATCTCTTGCTCGGTTTCCAGGTCTATTACAACATCAACTCCGCCTTTTATGAATCCCTGCCAGCGTTTGTCGGTGTAAGTCCAGCCACCGTGTATGCCATCGGTAAGAGCGTTATTGCCTCCTGCGTTATATTTGTCGTTGTATGGAGAAGCTGTAGCATAGGTTACGTCTTTGTCCTTTGCAAGGTGTACCGATGTCTCTAAAGCTTCCCTGCGTTGCCCATATTCGCCGGCAAGGTCAAACGCCTTGTAACCGTTGCTGTGCAACCACTCGACGCTCTTTATTGCGCGCTTCTTGAACTCGCTGTAGTTTCGTTCCGAAGGGTTGCTCCAGCCAATCTCTGCTATTGCAAGAATGCGCGGGTATGCCATATACTCCATCATCTCTTCTGTGGGGATATATTCGGCCCACAGGTTGCCTTGTATGCCGTATATCAGTGCCGCTTCTTTCTCGCCGAGCCCTTCGACGGGGTTGTATGAATATACCTTCTCGAGCGGCATATATGGACCGAATGCCATAGGCTGTGTGTGGGGTGCATCTTGGTATGAATCAAGGTAGCAATACTCGCCAGGGGTCATAATTGCCTTGTGGCCGCTTCTTGCAGCCTCTAATCCCCCTTGTGTGCCTCGCCACGACATTACTGTCGCATTCGGGGCAAGACCTCCGTCAAGAATCTCGTCCCAACCTATAATGTGGCGCCCTTTGCTGTTTAAGAATCGCTCAATACGCTTAATAAGGTAACTTTGTAACTCATCGACACTCTGCAAATTCTCCTCGCTCATACGCTTTTGGCATAATGGACAGCTGCTCCAGGATTTTTTTGCAGCTTCGTCACCGCCTATGTGTATGTATTCCGATGGGAAAAGCTCTATAATCTCGGTCAGTACATCTTCGAGAAAGGTGAAGGTTTGCTCGTTGCCTACGCAAAAGTCAGCCTGCTTGTATGGCTCGTGCGTGCACGAAAGCTCGGGGTAGGCGGTAAGCACCTCTTCGCTGTGTGCGGGCATCTCTATCTCGGGAATAATGGTTATGTAGCGTTCGGCTGCGTATGCTACAATCTCTTTTATATCTTCTTGTGTGTAGTAGCCGCCGTATGCCTCCTTGTCGCCTTCATCTGCATATTCGCGGCTGCCCGACCACCACTCTTTCCACGATGCTCCTTTGCGCCACGCTGCGAATGCTGTCAGTCGTGGGTATTTTTTTATCTCTACTCTCCAGCCTGCGGCATCGGTAAGGTGCAAGTGCAGACGATTCATCTTGAAGCGGGCAAGAGCGTCAATTTGTTTCTTTACAAAATCCTTGCCGAAAAAGTGACGGCTTACGTCGAGCATCATTCCTCGGTAGGCGAACTGTGGCTCGTCGACAATGGTGCCTGTCGGTACACAGCCATCGTCTGCGAGTTGCAATAGTGTCTGAGTGGCATAGAAAAGGCCTGCGCCGGTTGTAGCACGCACTGTGATGCTCTTTTCTTCAATGCCGATTGAGTAGCCCTCGGGCGAGCTGACGTTCTCGACGCTGTCGCAGAGGCTCATTGTAACAACGTTTGAACCCTCCCTTGCAGGCTCCTCGCCGAAGGGTAGTGCAGCCTCTTTCAACACTCTTTTTATTGCGTTTTTATCATTCTCGGGGGCTGCGATTGTAATTACGGTATTGTTGTCGAATGTGAATTTACCGCTGTTTAATTCCACTTTTGCAGGTACGGGCAGTATTGTGTTGCTTGTGGCGCTCTCTTTATGCGTGCACGCACACATAATAAACAATGTAAAAATGAGTGTAATGCTTTTTTTCATACTTTGAAGCTGTTATTTGTGCGAAGATAATTTTTTCAAAAAAAAACTCAAAATATTTTGTGCAAAAAGAAAATGTAGTATATTTGCAGTGTACTAATAAACTAACACGCTATGATTCAGGTTAAGAATTTATCGTTTGCTTATTCTCGGGAAGTGGTTCTCGACAATATAAGCACTACTTTTGAGCAAGGCAAGGTGTATGGCCTTCTTGGAGCTAATGGTGTGGGCAAGAGCACGATGTTTAAGTTGTTGTGTGGCCTGCTCACTACAAATAGCGGGAGTATAGATATTGATGGCTGCTCTCCGCAGGGACGCAAGCCGAGTTTCTTGAGTAAGATTTTTTATGTGCCCGAAGATTTTGAGGGTCCCGATGTTGCCATAAAAAACTATGCATCGGGAGTGGCGCAGTTCTATCCTAATTACGACGATGCACTATTTTCCCGATTGTTGTCGGAGTTTGACATTGACTCGTCTCGCAAGTTTACCTCCTTGTCTCTTGGACAGCGTAAAAGGGCTATACTTGCGCTTGCGCTCGCGTTAAAGACCGACTATCTTTTTCTTGATGAACCCACCAATGGTCTTGACATTCCTAGTAAAGCCGACTTTCGCAAGATGGTAGCCTCGGCAATGGACGAGAACCGTACAATAATTATCTCAACCCATCAGGTGCGTGACGTCGAGAACCTTCTTGACCACATTATGATTCTCGACAAACGTGCAGTGTTGTTGGACAAGAGTGTCTCTGATATTCAGTCGGAATATCTGTTCGATATATCTGCAGTTGCTCCACAAGGTGCACTGTACGTTGAACCCGGCCTTGGAGGCTGCTGCTCGATAAGCGTGAACAACACAGGCGAGGAGAGCCGAATAAACATAGAACTGCTATTTAATTACATAAATTCAACTAAAAGGAAATAACTATGAAAGATATATTCGATTTTAATCGTTTCGGTAAGTTGTTTGTTTACGAGTGTGTGAACTATCTGCCGCGTTATATCAAGGGCATTGTTGTTGCAGCGAGCGTGCTTGTGGCCCTGTGGTTGCTTTCGTTAGACGGAGAGTCGTTTCTTGATGATGGTCGTGGCGGTATGGTTTGTATGCTGTTTCTGTTTGCAATTTCATTCTCGCCTTTCTTTGTATATAAAGATATAAACGACCGCAAAAAGGGCGTGTTGTATGCGATGATTCCGGCAAGCACGCTTGAGAAGCTTCTCTCTATGATAATTGTCACCCTGCTCGTTGTTCCGGTAATAGTATATGTGGCGTTGACAGCTACCGACTTTGTACTCTTTGCGCTGTCGTCAATGGGTATTGGCGATTTTACAAACTTTGATTTTGGCAATCCGTTTACATTCATTACTTCGCGTAACGATTCTGTATATTCAGTTTTGACCGGCGTTGTTGGAATTATGGCATCTATAATGTTCAACGCTGTTTTTCGCAAGAATAAGATTATAAAGACTATACTTTTTCACATTGCGGTAACTTTCTTGATTAGTTTCTTTACAATAATGTTTGTCGATGTATTTAGACTGGACAATTTTGTGAATTTGATGAATTGGGTAGACGATAATTTCAATGTGGTGTTCTATATAACCCAATTGTTGTCCACGACAGCGATTGTTGTAATAACTTATTATCGCTTAAAACGCGTAAATTATTGATTTTATGGAATATAATGAGCATAAACCGATATACTTGCAAAATGTTGACTTAATGCAAGAAAAAATTGTACGAGGCGAGTGGCGCGAGGAGGAGCGCATTCCTTCGGTGCGCGAGATGGGAGCAATGGTTGGCGTTAATCCCAATACTATAGTGCGTTCCTATCAGTTGCTCGAAATGCAGGAGATAATCTACAACAAGCGAGGTCTTGGTTACTTTGTAAAGGAGGGTGCGGTTGAACGCATCAAGGAGATTGTGAAGCGTGAGTTTGTAACTAATGAATTGCCGCAGTTCAAGGCCAAGGCTGCAATGTTGGGTATTACAGCAACAGAACTTGTGGAGCTGCTCAAGTAGATTTTCAGGTCGGATAGTGGCGTGGGCTTTCTGCTCCATTGCCTTGTGTGAGGCATATTAGACCGCTGTTGAGTGTGGTGACATTATTCTTTACCAGTGGTGTACGCTAGGTATTGTTTATCAATGGAATAGCTATATTTTTATTATCATACGGCAATTTGAACGCTGAAATAATAAAATGAAGAAGGGTAACCCAATTTTACTTTTGGGTTACCCTCTTTATGACTATGTAGTGAAACGCTCGTTGCACTTTGACCCCTCTTGCACTACAGTTGTTATTATTTAATGCTGCAAA
>JAZRFF010000043.1:0-22651 GCA_045661225.1 Bacteroidaceae bacterium
TGTTCTTTTGTGGCCAAAAGAACCAAAAGCCCCGGCACGCGGGAAAATCAGTCGAAGCGCCCTCTTGCTCGTAAACCGCCGCAGGGCGCTGTTACTCGTTCGGACGTTTCTTGTCACTTAATGCTTTTAACCGCACTGCGTGCGATTGAAACTTGGCTGCGCTCGTTGCGTGCGTAAATAAATTTCCGCACACTCGCTTGCACTTTTCCCCTTTAACCGCACTACGTGCGCTTGAAACTTGGCTGCGCTCGTTGCGTGCGTAAATAAATTTCCGCACACTCGCTTGCACTTTTTCGCTTTAACCGCACTGCGTGCGATTGAAACTTGGCTGCGCTCGTTGCGTGCGTAAATAAATTTCCGCCCACTCGCTTGCACAAGCTTTCCGTTTTCAGTTTTCAGTTTTAACCTTTAACAAAATAGCAATACAACAACCACCCAAGGCCGCCACGGTAATAAATTCGCAGCAAAAAACAAAAAACTATCAACCTATGGAAAAAGAGAAACAAAGACTGCTTTACCGAAGCCTTGCCGACGGAAAAGAAACCCCGTGGCAGACAGCAACCACACTTGACGAACTTATTTGGGAAGGCCCCTACTCCATTAAGCTCACCGATGGCGAGAGCACATTCACGCTACCACTAAGCATCAACCCCGGAGAGATAGCGAGCCTCCTTGTAAAGGACAGCGCACCCGACAGCAAACTATCGACAGCACGCACAACGGTTCAAACCCTTTCACACACCAACAGCCCAACAGGCATCTTGGAGCGCTGTACACGCAGTTGCACCTACAAGAACAACAAACCCGTATGGAGCAAGTGGGAGAATCCCGGCAGCAACGACAGTGGCATAAACGTCAGCTGGGGAACAGCATCGAACATTAACAACTACACCACACAAGGCACATACATAATCACCGGCGAACGCAGCAACGCCAATGACAACCTGCCAATAGAGAACAGCGCACCCGGACACACAATTTCGGCACGCCTGTTCGTGCTCGACAGCAGTATAAACCCACAAGAGGTATGCGTTACACAAGTGCTTATGATTGGCAACCGTTTAGGTAACGACGGAAACACATATATACGCACAGGCAACGCCACGAGCATCGCTGCGTTGCAATCAGCATCAAGCAGCCAATGGGGCAAATGGGGAAAGTTACAACAAAATATCGAGGTTGGGCAAACTGCGTCGTTCAACACCTACATCGACAACGGCATCTACAGCGGCGTGTACACCAACGGCAACACACAGTTCGAGACCTTTGTAATGGTAGTCATCAACAACTACGCTATTGCCGGTGCCACAGGACGTACAAGAAGCATAAGTCAGTTTAAATACGCACTAAACATCGATGGCACATTCAGCTACAACACCCGCACAGGGCAAGGAAACAACACAATCACCTGGGGCAGCTGGGTAGCCTTGAACGCAGCCACCACAACCGATATTCTGGACAACAGCGTCACAGCGCAGAAACTAAGCAGCGATGTTAGGGAGAAAATTGAAAAAACAGACACACTCGAGAAGAACATCGCAAAGGAAAAAACCGCCCTTATTAACGGTGACACCATTGTAGGCGTAGCCCGCGATGTATACTCACGACAGGGCAAGACCGACACTGCCACATTCCTGCGCCGTACCACAGCCGGTGGCACAAGCATAAGCGACGGTGTAGCAAGCATTAAGCATATAGGAGGATACTGTGTAAAAAATTTAATTGACGGAACATTCGCTGATAGTACAACATATAAAGGAGATGTTACAAACATTACCATAATAGGAAATGGTATAATAAAAATAAGTTCAGTAACCAATATGCCCTATTCGGCAATATATCACCAATATCAATCATTTTCACACACTCATATATATTATAATTACGCAGAAGTCCTTATAAAATCAGGGAAATCTGTTACTATATCTATTAACGGTTGTACAACAGGAACAACAAGCAGAGAAATAGGAATATGGCATTCACTATCAGCATACGGTAAAAATACGACAGAACTAAAAAATGCCTGCATTAGAGTAACGAATAATGACAATAATGAAGCTGTAGCTTACATCAAAAGGTGGTTCATTTTAGACCTTACCGAAATGTACGGCGACGGCAATGAACCCACCAAGGAAGAGTGCGACAAAATGTTCGCCACTATGGGCACCCTGCCACAAGGCATAACCGTTGCACAGCCCACCGGGTTCAAAAGCATTGGGTTCAACCAGTGGAATCCCGCGAACAAGCTTGAAGGCAAAGGTATCATCAATAATACTATAACCGATGCCGAGACCGACATTGCCTTTATGGAGTGTTTGCCTTGCAAGGTTGGTACAGGTGAGAATAACGGTTACATTATTGGTTACGGCGAGGGAGATAGTTGGAACGACACAGGTGTCGAGGTCTATTTCTCGCCGAACAGTGTATTCGACACCGACGGGACATATATACAGAAGCTCACCAAAGACGCAACCTACAACACATACGTTCCTCGTGTTGCCGGCTACCTGTTTATTGTAACGCCAACTACCGAGAAACTATGCGCCCACCTGCACTGGAGCGGCGACCGCGAGGTCACCGACTACGAGGAATATGTTGAAAGCAACGTCACATTGCCCACAATTTCACAGATGAGTGAATGGGGGTTAGCCGGGTTAGTATCGGTAAAAGACACTATTGACCTTGATGAAAATAAATACACAAAGACTATTGACCGAATAAACCTTAAAGAGGCAACATTCAGTAAAATCACAAGATATTGGAGAGCTTATGTTTCCAGAGAGCAAACAGTTTACAGCAACGTTGACTTTAGCGTCGGCGGTCTTCAATTCTACACAGACATCAATAACGGTGAAAAAATAGAAGGTGATTATAATAACGTGACAGATGTGTTTACCGATACTAATGGAGTTGCTTACGCTCGTGCCGAGAATTACGATATGCCCAAAAACCTGTTTTTTATAACTTTGCCTAATTTAAACCCATCGGGATTTGACACAAGTAAAAAACCAATTGCCCTTTCGGGTTACTTCTCGACGGAAAAATACACTAAGAGTATTTTTTCAAACAATGCCCTGTTTTTTGCTTTCAACAAACTTGGTATAACACATACAGCAAACAGTGTAGAGGATTTAAAAAGTTCTTTAGCGGGAATGCCTGACAATGATACAATGCTGTATTACCCGGCAACGCCTGTAGAGTACCCCATTGTAACAAAAGCCGCCCCCAACTACATAGGCAGCGACTATGGCGTTGAGCAATTTACCGGCAGCAAAGTTCCTTTGGCCACGAACATACTCTTTTATATGCGTTCACTCGTGAGCGAGACGCGCAACTTCCTCGACAGGCTTTACAAGAACGCTGACAAGTCTGAAACCAAAGAGGTTGCGGATTATATCACGAATGGTATCGAGGGTAATAAAGAACTTGCTACTAATGCTCCTAATCTTGCATTGAGAGCTTTGTTTATTGCCATTGGCGCAGAGTATAACGATACTGAAAGCGACAAGACAAAGACAACCTCTTGGGGAGAAACTATAATTCATAAAGCAGGGCATTACAATCTTAACGGTCTTGGAGACATCACAGAAGAAGAAATGGCAGCTATCTATGCAGCAAACAAGATGGTATATAGTAATAATATTTCTGGAATTTATTTTAAGAACACCAATATTAGAACAAATATATGCAGGTATGGAGTTGGTTGGCAAGAAGGAGATGGTGTTACTAATGCTTCACGCGCCTTCTATGGAGCAACAAATATTGAGATTGCTGTTATTGCGAACCCAAATTGGAGCACAGACAATGTTTACTGCTTTCAGGCAGGATACATTTCATCAATGTTTGATTTCTGTACAAAATTAAGGGAGATAAAAGGAATAATTAGTTGCGCTTCCAAGAAATCCGACGGTTTTCTATATGCATTTAGAAATTGTGGGGCATTAGTAAGTGTAAAGATATACAAACTATATCAAAGTATATCATTCAAGGATTCACCTTTAATTAACGAAGAAAGTTTAGTATATATAATAGAAAACGCAGATCCACAATCTGCAATTACTATTACCCTACACCCTAATGCCTATACAAGACTAATAAATAATGTAAATATAGTCAACGCACTTGAAAAACAACCACTAATAACTATAGTTTCAATTTAAATTATGAACAAGTTAATAAAAAAAGAAGGTATTTATTATACCCAAAACGATGAAAAGCTTCCAATTGAAGAACGTGTATTTTTTCGTGAAGGCACGGGCATTTCCGCTACAAGCGAATTCTACCGAATTGCAACAGAAGAAGAAATTTGTATATGGCTGGAAATGCAAAATATAACAGAAACTAAAGATTAGTACAAGAGCCGTAATAATGCTAGCATTATTACGGCTCTTTAATATACATACAAGTTCAAACTCTCTCAATACACAAAATCGGGTCTTTTAGAAAAACCAAGAATCCAATTATAAACCTGAAGTATCTGACTACCAACAATTTCCTTTGAGAATTTCTCTTTCAAGACTCTAAAACCATTCTCTCCCATTTCTTGCAACCTTTCATTTCCACTGTTTATAGCCTTTTCAATGGTAGCATTTAGTTCTTCTTGATCATAGTTTATCCACCACCCACAATCATACTCCTCAAGTACACTCCAAGGAGAACCTTTAGTTGCAATACAAGGCAAGCGTTTAGAAAGCCCTTCTAAAATAACATTTCCAAAATTCTCAAACTCACTAGGCATTACAAGCAACGACAACGAATCAAGAACACACTCCTTTTCTTTTCCGCTTAGGAATCCACAAAACCTAATATTATTAACATTTAAATTGCTAGCAATTTCTTTCAATTCATTCTCATAGACACTATCACCACCACCAATTATTACTAATTCCAAATTGCTGTACTTATTATTTAAATAAGAAATTGCTTTTATCAATCCCTCTATATTCTTTCTCTTATGCAAACGTCCGAGATAACCAATCCTAAAGATCTTTTCATCAAAAACCTTATTAAAATTTTCAATCTCGGGTGTTATATCAATTGGATTAGGAATAACAGCAACAGGATTCTTGAAACCAAGGTTACGATAATGCACCATCTCCTCTTCACAAGTCGCATGTATACAATTTGCATCTGACAGAACTTTAGATATAAAAAGTTTCATAAACAAAGACTTCTTGAAGGAAGATTTTTTAAGAGCCTGCGGATAAAGCATTCCACGTAAACTAACCAAATAAGGTTTATTCTTCTTTTTTGCAAACGAAGAAGTAAGTCTCACTGTATAATCCCACACACCTTGAGCATGAAAAATATCACATTCACTGATAAAGCCTTTATTTTCAATAAGAGTAGATAATGATCCAAACCTTTCATCATAAGCCCTTTCCGACCATATTACAGGAATCTTATCTGTACGCAACTTGCAGCCCTTTTCTTTGGCATTCATAAATATTCGTGCATCAACTCCTTGCTGAACAAGTCCCAACATTGCAAGGGAAGTACTCATTGCTGGACCACCAGTTTCAACATTCAGTGAACCGCTAAATAAAACTTTCATAATACTTACATATTAAATATTTGCAAATAAGCCCAAAATACATTTCTGCAATCTTGCAGTCTCCTTTCGACTATTGTTATCCTCTAAAAGTTTGGGCATTCCTTTCAAGTACTCTTGATAATTGTCACATATCTTTTTAACAGCATTTAAATAAGCCTCCTTATCGTCCCAAGCAACAATTTCGCCAACCTTATACTGCTTAAAAATAGATTTCAAAAATGGCTGTGGTGTTCCAATCATCGGGATTCCAAGCGTAGCATACTCAAACACTTTATTCGGGGCACAATAATAATTGTTTAATCCCTCCATTGTATATGTAACAATACCAATCTTTGATGGAAGACTCTTCTCGTATAGTTCTTTTTGTGAAACTTTACCTGTAAACTCCACGCGGTTTTCTATACCAAGTTCTGATGTTTCCCTTGCAAGTTCACTCCTTGCAGGACCATCTCCAATGAGCAACAGTTTAAAATCATCGGGCAGGAATTGCTGCATCTTCACATAAAACTCGACGTTTCTTGATTTCCCCAACACACCTTGATATACAATTACGTTATCTTTTTGAACACATTGTATACTATCGGGAATATTTACGTCTGAAATATTCTGTACATAAGTACAATTCTTCAATTTATACACGTACTGTATTATCCTCATTCTCTCATAATTAGCAGCAATTACAAGAGATGCGTGCTTAATACTTCTCTTTTCTAGGAAACAGAACAATTTCTCTCTCATAGAAACTTTCGAACCTTTTTTGTAAAGTAATAGTTCATGGGCATCATACACCCATTTTTTCTGCATACACTTTCCTACTATTTTTCCAAGGTACGGCATAAAATAGTCATGGCAATATACGAGGTCTATCTCATTTTTACGCTTTTTAATATACCTGTACACCTTGTACCAAAAGATAAATAAAGAAAAAGAGCCTTTCTTTATTTTAAAATTCACCGACTTAAAATAGGGCGACTCAAAACTATCGTCACTGTTCCAAGATATAAGTTCTATCTCACACCCAAGCTCGTGCAAACCTTTTGCAGAACGGATAACTCTGGCGTCAGTCTGTATTGGACCATATACCACCATCAATATTCTCTTTTTCATATGCGTTTTGTAATATTATTTCGTCCTATTTCTATACCATATACGGCAAGTACAAAAGGTATTGCGTATTGCAAATAATAATCAGCAGTGAAATTAAGTAGGAAGAATGTATATAAAAACAATTTAAAGAACACAAACTCCTTATCTACTTTAATCTTGTATATTCTGCGCAACAGCCAGAAATACACAATTAACCCCAACAAGCCATATGTTATAAAAAGTGATACATAACCAGCATCGGAACGGTGGAAGTTATACATATCCTTTAAAAACTCGTCTCGTTTACCATACTCAGACTCTTTATGAGACACACCATTTCCAAATATTGTTGTAACAGGGTGAGGTGGAAATAATTCAAAACATAGCGAATACTCTTCATTTCTAAAGGCCAACTCACCTTTATCAGCATTTTCATTCTGATTTTGCGTAAGCTCAATCATTGAAGACGTAACATCATTACTCATCAGTAGTTTTTCTCCACCAAAAAACAATGCAATTGACGCAAGTACTACAAGAACCGGTTTTCTTTTAAACAAGAATACTGCTGTTACAAGTAAAGCCGCAATAATAATTGTTCTTGTTAATCGCAACACAATTAACACAAACAGACACACAGACAGAGTTACCCACAACCAACGCTTATCACTTGTTATAGCCCTATATAATGAATAAAAATATAGTAACACAACAAAACCAAGTCCAGGCAACCCCACAACCCTAAAGAAACCTCGGTTGTCATTTATTTCATCTAACTGTCCAAAAACGACTCTCGGAGCTTGTGACACAGCATACATCCATAGAAAGAAATAAATAATAGAGAATACGGTTATTATAACTACCACCTCTCTTTTAGTTACCTGTAATTCTTTTAAAACAAAGTAATACAATAATGCAAAAATTATTGCTCCGGCACGGAAAGTCAGCAAGAGCGATTGCCCCCATACAAAATATGCAACAAGATGTGTTATTAGCACAACTATTGTGAACCACTTAAAGAAATTTGTAAATGAACTACGCTGATACTTTTTAAGGAAGATATCTTTAAAATACCTAAACAATAATGTTATACTTAATACAAATATTAACATCTTAGCGATACTTTGATTAATACCAACGTACCAAAAGCAGTTCATATATATTATTGGTACTATAATAAGGACGAACCACCTAATTATTTGTGATTTTGCAAAATTACTCATTTCTATTTATCGTCATTTTTTCGCCCAAAATATCATATAGTTCTTTTGAAGCAGTACTCCAACCTGGAGTAAAAGTTAATTCTCCAAGAATAGGGACACCATTTATATCATAAAAATCAACCCTAACAAATTCAAAATCCTTGGCAAGAATCTCTGCAATCTTTATCATAGTGTCAAATGAAGTAGGCTTCTTTAAAGTAGCATTCATTTCGTGATAACCTGATTGCAGTTCGGGATGTGGAGTCCAATCTAAATCGAAAACCGTAACCTTAAAATCATGGCTATTAGTGGTTCTATCAGTCATAGCCATAACATAGTATGCCTTTCCATTGACACAAAAAAACTTATAATCATTCAATGATTTACCTTTCTTAGTAGTCTCATAATCTATTAGCAGTTCTTCGGCAAGAATCAACGGTTTAATTTTTGAATAATGTGGTTGGCAAGTCCTTAATCCATAATCTATAGCTAACCACTTGTTCAGTTGCTTGTTTGTAGCCTTTATATCCAATTTTGATTTATCCTTTACTATAATGTTTGTTGCACTTGCATTATTTGTCTTTATGACAAAAGAATCGGGCAACACACTATAGTCAATCTTGGAAGCATCGTCCCACGTTCCATACAATTTGGGCAGATTTTCGCCGTAGCCATGCGCAGCAACATAGTCTCTTACTCCAACCTTATCGGCCAATAGGCTCCATTTAGTAGTGTCCGTACGAAACGCTAAATATGCGATTTTATCATAAAGTGTCTTTGGGTTATCAATATTAAGTTTGTAGCCTGTAACCCTCTTGTAGCGCATACAAAACAACTTTTCAGGATTTGTTCTACAAAGGTAGTTTTCGTATGCTTGTTTTACTTTAACTAATGGCCACAATAATGTCTTTAAAATCTTGTTCATAGTATTTTTATTCAATATTATCTCTCATATATTCAAGGAAATAGATACCAATGTCATCGTGTCTTTCAAAAAAGTATTCCTTCTCTATTAATTTAATGTTATTCTCCTTTAGACATTGCAGAAGATCTAATGTACTAAAATGTTGTAAAATTTCTTTGGAGTGCTTATTTTTAAATATTGACTACATTTGTCATTATCCAAATTTGCATCTGCTTCACTTGGGTCTGCGATGAATGCTGCAATAGTTTTTGGAGTTAAGTTTGGTTTCGCAATACCAATTCCGTTGTTCCTTATTATTTCTCCAAGCAAACCTTCCGTCGGTCCCAACACTGGCGTTCTGAATTGTGCTGCATATGTACAAACACCACTACTTTGTGAAATGTTTTTGTATGGTATTATAATATAGTCTGCAGCCTTACAAATTTCACCGAAGAGTTCATATTCACAGAACTTGTCATATATGATTAAATTGGCTTTGTCTTTAAGATTGTTAACCAATTGGTAAAATTCGTTCTTAATTGAATTGTTTACTTTGCCTGCAAAAATAAAGCTTTTCTTTACAAGTTCTTCTTTCTTGAGTGATGCAATCGCTTCAAGGATATCAATAGTACCTTTTCTTTTTGTCATAGAACCAAAATGTATAAATAGAATATCACTATTGTTGATACCATGCTCTTTTCTTATATTCTCCCTGCTCTTTGTCACCTCTATTGGGTTGAAAGGATCGGGAAGGAAAGAAAAGTGTGTTGTCTTGTACACTTTATTATACTCTTCAGCATCTCCATAAGCATTTAACAGACAAACCTTTTTAAAATGTTTACATTTTGCCAATAACCAAAAGTTGAACTTGTCTACAATCTTCTTTATAGATTTTGAATAGTTATGATATTTAGGGATATAGTAGACAATGCTTGTTATTTTAGTTCCTCTTCTTATAATAAAAGGCAAGAGGGGCATAAATGCTATAGTTTCAATCAAAATAGCTTCAGACAGTCCAGTCTCGTCTAATGTCTTCTTGAGAATTTTTGACAACACCCACGACTTTTTTAGTGGCGATTTACTTATTTCCAAATATTCGTGGGCCTCAAACTTGAAAAAATAGAACTTGACATTCGTACGCTCGGGCCATTCACGGGTACTCTTTACATCTTCAAAATAATCTGGTACAATGAATGTGAATTCAATATCAGCATCATTAATTGCATTCAAATATAGATGATGCAGATATTCAAGATTATGCCCACCAAGATATGCATTAAAAATTGCAACTTTTCTTTTATATGTAGTTATATTCATAGCGTTATTTTTTAATAAAAGACTTGAGAAGAACTAACAGATTCTGAAAATCCGTCTGTTTCCAAAATAGTAAACCACCGACTATTACAGTTGTTGCCATTGATGCACTCACTCTTATAATAAGGTGTATATCCTGTAAAAGAGAACCTACAATATTCGCTATGACAATTGTCACAGCAAAACGGACAAATATTGGCAAAGTATCTTTGAATTGCTCTTTTAAAGAGTAGCCTATAGGCTTACCACAATAATAAAGGTTTATAAACAGCAAAAGTATTGAGTATATCGATTGTCCAAAAACAAAAAACTCAATCCCGTAATTAACTGTAATTGCAAGAATTACAACCATAATCGTACGTCGTGTAATCTCAAGATAAAGTACTACATTTGATTTCCCTTTTACCATTAAGATATTTTGGTTAATACAATGTAGTGGATACAAAATTCCCCCTATACCTATAAGCAAGAAAAACGTTCCTGCAGTTCTCCACTCCGGACTGCCCATTAGTAATTCAAACAGATTCTGTGCACAGCCTAATATAAGCGACATAACAAGACCGACAAAAATCAATGTTACACCAATAATCCTCTTGTAACCAGTTTTTATATCCGCTTCACCATTATTCATCTTAGACAGTATTGGGTAAGTAACTGACTGAATTACCTGAGTTGTTGTGTGCGAACCAAGGTTGTTAATACGAGAGGCCTGCGAATAAAACCCTAGTTCTGTGGCAGAGTAAACTTTTCCAATAAGCAACAGATATATATCATTGAAAATTGTTCCAATAAGCCCAGACAATAAAAGATTTTTGGAGAATGCAAAATACTTTTTTAGGGACATAAATGAGAATTTAAGAACGGGAATAAAATCCGTCGTAATCCACAAGAGCAATGCCTTAATAACGTATGTCATAAGATTCTGAGCCACCAATGCCCAAACATTCCTATATATACTTGCTATTATAATCGCTATAATGCTTGATATGACAGAAGCTACGAGTGAAATAAGGAACAATTTCTTAAATCTTATATCTTTCTGTAATTTTGTATTCTGTACAATAGATACAGCATTAAACAATAAAGTTAAAAAAGTTATTCTACAAACATCTGTCAAAACCGGCTCATTATAGAACTTTGCTATCAAAGGAGAACAAAAAAACAATATTACATACAAGATAATAGAGAGCAGAATGTTTGAAAAGAAAATAGTAGAATAATCAACTTTTGTTACATTTTTTTCACGTATTAGTGCCTGACCAAAGCCTGATGTAATTACAATATTGGCAAGTGCTGTAAAAATATACACCATTCCCATTAGACCATAATCACTCGGTACTAAATAACGCGCCAAGACAAATGTGCATACTAACTGTATTCCTGAAACAGAAATAAGTTCAAGATATTTCCACACCACATTTGTTGCCAATTGTTTCGCTGTACTCATAAACCCTATTCTATCATTTTGGATATTCGTTTCTCTTCGTCTGGACGCCACCCACTGGTAATTGCGACATCTTTTTTTACAACAACAGCAGGGTTACCCACAATCAACAAGTTGCTACCGTCCTTACTAAAATCACCACTAACCTTTGAAACACAAGATACAACACAACCATTGGGTAGTACCGTTCCTTTTCCTATAGTAGTCCTATTACCGATAAAAACATCGTCACCTATTATCACTGGTTTTAAACGAGGGTAATATTTCTCTTTTTCGACATTGTAAAGAAAGTGAAAATCCGTATCAAATAGTTGTGATTCCCAAGAGACTCGGACATCATTTCCAATAGTTATTGATTTGCAGCATACAACCTTTGAATTTGAGCCAAACCCAACGTGGTTGCCAACAGTTAATTGTGCCCCTTTACGTATATACAATTTAACACCAGGATGCATTTTAACATTCCCGCCAATTCTCAACGTTCCTTGATTATTGAACAGAGTCTTTGGGTTGGTTACCTCAAAACTAGAAATGTATATTAGCCCAATAGTTAGCATTCCAGGATAAACGTTATCTGAAAATTCTATTTTACCAACATTCCTAATAATTGTATTCTTTGATACAATTATTGGTATTTTGACAGCTTGCCTTAAAGGAAGAGCCTTGAAATTAACCCATAAGGTCTTTAGCCAATTTATACGCCAAAAGAAACGTCTTATAACAGACATCGAGAATCTTCTATCCTTGTTGTTAGAAATAACATCACTCATATTTCAAACCTTCATCTTTACAAAAAATTACGCATAAAATTATTTAGTTCCCCAATAACAAACGAGAGAGTGTCCTATGTTTTTCGACTAATAATGCAAATTTATATATTACAAACATTTCTGCTAGTGCCAATATTATAGACGAAATATCCAAGAGGAAAGGATTTTCTATAGAAAAATCACAAAAGACTAACAAACGACGTATAAATCCGTTTATCACAGTTGTCATTGTATAAAAGGCAAGTGTATAAGCTCCATATTTAGAAATACTTTGTATAAACAAGGAAGAATCAATCTTTTTAAATAAGATAAACAGAAATGTTGAACCCGATATTCCAATAGCAAATCTAAGAAGATATGAATATACCATATTTTCGTCTATACAAATTATGTCCAAAGGTGACAAATATACAGTATGCTGCAATCCCCAACAAGTAAAATATAATGTTATAAAAACTATTCCAAAAACAAAAGCAACATACAAATTTAATTTATCTATATATTTTCTCAGTATATAACCATATATTAGGAATGGAAACATAAAATTTGTATGCGAATATTTATATACAGGAATCAATAGCACAAAAAGCAAAGACAGAACTAATAATATAACATTATTCTTAATAAACATTGAGAATAATTTTATTGTTATCAGTGAAAAGAACAAAGCAGACAAATACCAAAACAACACAAATAAACTTTTAAAGTTTGGAATGCTTAATGTAATTACAGAATAAATAAATAAATAAATAATCATCGGAACAATAAGGCGTGAGAATTTATTATATATGTAATCTTTAAAAGAACATTCCCTTATTTTATCAAAATTCAACACATACCCACTCGCTATCATAAATAAAGGCATATGAATGGAAATAAACAAGTCATTGGGTATTATTTTGTCAGGAAACATTGTACAAGATAGACTTTGAGCACAATGTCCTATAGTGACAATAAACATTGCAAATACCTTTATAAAATCCAAATACGCGATTCTCTTCTTTCCCATAAAACAGGTTTTAGTATCGTCTATTTTACATTCTATTGTATCTAAATTACACCCATAGACGCATTGAATGCGTCTATGGGATTTTTCTATTAAGATAGAGTTTACTTTTTGTAAATTCCGCAGAAATCAAGTATTATCTTACTCTCGTTCCAAGGCAATGTCTTGAACTGGTCGTGCGCGGTTAGCATCACAACAATATCGGCTTGCTCATAGGCCTCCTTGTAGTCGGTTAGCTTAAACTGCTTGTGTTCCTCAACATTTGGTTCTACAATGAGAATGTCGGCGTTGTTGCACATCTGCATAACCTTGCCCACAATGGTTTTTGAAGGCGATTCGCGCAGGTCGTCGATATTGGGTTTGAACGCCAATCCCATCATTGCAACAACAGGTTTACGGCCGTTCTTTAACTCAAATTCAAGCATTGTGCTCTTAACCTTTTCGGCACACCAAAAACTCTTGTAGTTATTGATATTGCGTGCAGTTGCTATTATCTTGCTCTCGGCAGGATAATCGGCTGTAATAAAGTAGGGGTCAACGGCAATGCAGTGACCGCCGACACCGCAACCGGGCTGCAGAATGTTCACACGCGGGTGTTTATTGGCAAGAGCTATCAGTTCCCACACGTTTATTCCGGCCTTGTCGCAGATGAGCGACAGCTCGTTGGCAAAGGCTATCTGCACGTCGCGACTGCTGTTCTCGGTGAGTTTGCACATCTCGGCCGTGCGACAGTTGGTTCGGTGAAGTTCACCCTTGACAAACTGTGAGTAGAACCCGATGGCTTTGTCGGTCGATTCAGGGTTTAGACCACCAATAACGCGGTCGTTGTGTACAAGTTCGTATATTACGTTACCGGGGAGCACGCGCTCGGGACAGTATGCAATGTATATTTTACCCTCAAGTTCGGGGCGTTCGCCAAAGATGATGTTTGCCATCATCTCGGTAGTACCTATGGGCGATGTAGACTCTATGACGTAAAGGTCTCCCTCTTTAAGCAAAGGAAGCACCGCACGGGTGGCAGCCTCGACGTATGAAACATCAGGTTCGTGGTCTCCTTTAAAAGGAGTGGGCACAACCATAAAGTAGGCATCGCACTCTTGCGGTGTTGTGTATGCCTTAAACTTACCTGCAGCAATTACCTCTTTGAGCATATCCTCCATTCCGGGTTCTATGATATGGAGCTTACCCTGATTGGTTACCTCTACTACTTTGGGGTTAATATCGACGCCAACAACGTCAACACCGTGCTTTGCTGCGATAATTGCTGTGGGGAGGCCAATGTAGCCGAGTCCCATAAAACATGCTTTCATAAATGCTTATTTTTAAGTAATTATTTTAGTGTTTCTACTATTCTACTACACGCAAGACCATCGCCGTAAGGGTTAACAGCCTTGCTCATTGCATCGTAGTGCGCAGGGTCGTCGAGCAAGAGCGACACCTCGCACATAATCTTGTCATAATCGGTACCGACGAGCTTGACAGTGCCAGCCTCAAGAGCCTCGGGACGCTCGGTAGTGTCGCGCATTACAAGCACCGGCTTGCCAAGACCGGGAGCCTCTTCCTGAATACCGCCGCTGTCGGTAAGCACAATGTTGCTCTTGTCCATAAGGTACACGAATGAGAGATATTCAAGAGGCTCAATAAAGAACATATTACCCAAGTTGCTCAAATCATCACCGAAAACCTCGTGAATGGGCTTGCGCACATTGGGGTTCAGGTGCATTGGGTAGACAAAGTCCACATCGGGGTACTTTTGTGTAAGGTCGCGTATAGCGGTACACATACTGATGAAGCCGTCGCCAAAATTCTCGCGACGGTGACCGGTAATGAGCACAAGTTTCTTGCCACCGTCAAGGCGTGCCACGTCGTAACCGGCTGTGGCGAGCAAATTCTTTAGTTCATCGTTAAGAACTTTATCCTCTTTTATTTTATTTACAACCCAGTAAAGAGCATCTATAACGGTGTTACCTGTAACGGTGATACTCTCGGGAGCGACAGCCTCGCGCAGAAGGTTTGCCTTACTCAGCGGTGTTGGTGCAAAATTATATGTAGCAATGCGACCTGTTATCTGGCGGTTCATCTCCTCGGGCCAGGGGCTGTATATATTATGAGTACGCAAGCCTGCCTCAACGTGAGCCACCGGTATCTGCTGGTAGAATGCAGCAAGGGCAGCCGCGGTGCTTGTGGTTGTATCGCCGTGCACAAGAACAACTTCGGGCTGCGATTCCTTGAGCACGTCGCGCATTCCAACGAGCACACGAGCGGTAACGTCGTACAAGTCCTGACCTTGTTTCATTATATTAAGGTCGTAGTCAGGGGTTATCTCGAAGAGTTGCAGCACCTGGTCGAGCATTTGACGATGCTGACCGGTAACACATACAATAGTCTTGAATGTGTCGGGGTATTTTTGAAACTCCTTAACTAACGGAGCCATTTTAATAGCCTCGGGACGAGTTCCAAATACAAGCATTACTTTTTTCATAATTACACTTTTATTGTATTAACTTTCTTTTCTATTCAATTATATTGCTATTTGCATTAGCAATAATTTCGTTTTTGCGCCCACAGGTGCGGTCAAACACCTGCGGGCCGGGTTATACGCACTGCTTTTTATATTGTTTCCAATATCTTACGTATAATCCCTAAATTTATATCATACTTTTATTCGCACCCCCTCTTAGCCACTTTGTCACACGAGGGAATTGTTATTTTTTATTCGCTTTTCATTCCTTTTTGTACCCTTAGGCGCGGTCAAGCACCTAAGGGCGAGATTATACGCACCACTTTTATTTGTTCTTCGAATAGTATTTAAGCATATAATCTTTATTATATCTTTTTCATTTCCTATGCCGGTTACGCAACATTCCAAAAAAGAAGGCAAAGTAAATTTATTCCTAAATAGTTTTTAACTCTTTGTATTTTACAACTTAATCTCTCTGGAATATATCGCGTGTATAAACTTTTTCCTTAACATCGTCGAGCACAGCATCGTAACGATTGGCTATAATCGCCTGCGACTGGCTTTTAAACTCGTCGAGGTTGTTTACCACTCTGCTGCCAAAGAAAGTGCTTCCGTCCTCAAGTGTAGGCTCATAAATAATAACCTCGGCACCCTTGGCCTTAATGCGCTTCATCACGCCCTGAATTGAAGACTGACGGAAATTATCACTATTGCTCTTCATTGTAAGGCGGAACACACCCACCGTGCACTGTTTTTCGTCACCGGCGCAATAATCGCCCTTGCTGTAGTAGTCGTAATACCCGGCCTTGTTAAGAACCTGGTCGGCGATAAAGTCCTTGCGCGTGCGGTTGCTCTCGACAATGGCACTCATCATATTTTGCGGAACCTCCTGATAGTTGGCAAGCAACTGCTTGGTATCCTTAGGCAGACAATAACCGCCATAACCGAACGAAGGGTTGTTATAGTGGTCACCGATGCGTGGGTCAAGACCCACACCCTGAATTATTGCCGCAGAGTCGAGCCCCTTAACCTCGGCGTATGTATCAAGTTCGTTAAAGTAGCTTACGCGCAGTGCAAGATAAGTATTTGCAAAAAGTTTAACAGCCTCAGCCTCCTTGAGCCCCATAAACAGCGTGGGAATATCCTGCTTTATTGCGCCTTGCTGCAGCAGCGAAGCAAATGTGTGTGCAGCGTCCTCGAGGTGGTTGCCGGCTATTGTTTTTATAGCCTCATTCTCCTCGTCGAATTTCTCTATCATCTTGGGATAGCCCACAATTATGCGGCTGGGGTAAAGATTGTCGTACAGAGCTTTGCTCTCGCGCAGGAATTCGGGCGAGAAAAGCAGACGGAATTTACGGGTTGAGTCCCAACCTTTCTCTTTAAACTTACGAGCATACTTCACATACAGGCTACGGCAGTAACCCACCGGAATTGTACTTTTAATAACCATTGTAGCCTCGGGGTTAACCTCCAGCACAAGGTCGATAACCTCCTCGATGTGATGCGTGTCGAAGAAATTTTTCTGCGGGTCGTAGTTTGTAGGAGCTGCAATAACGACAAAATCGGCATCGCGATAGGCGCTTGCACCGTCGAGTGTAGCCGTCAGGTCCAGTTCTTTCTCGGCAAGATATTTCTCTATATAGTCGTCCTGAATAGGCGACTGCTTGCGATTTATCATTTCCACCTTTTCAGGTATTACATCTACCGCCGTTACTTTATTGTGCTGCGCCAACAATGTGGCAATACTGAGACCTACATACCCGGTTCCTGCAACTGCAATTTTCATAGTTATTCTGTTTTAAATTATTATCCGTATAATCGCCACCTTGCACAAACCACGCTCTAACGAGATACAGCAAGGTACATTCCTTACAAAGGTAATCACTTTACACACAACAAGCAACAAATTTATAAAAAAGTTTTAAAAACGTTACTTTAATTCTTTTATAGGAGCAAAAAAGAAATAAAACACTTCATAATTCCCCCGTTTATTGCTATCTTCGCAGAATTGTAACAAAAAGCATAAATTGCAACATAAAAATGTCATCGACAAGCAAACAGACAAATTATATTGAGAGCGCATTGCGCGACGGAACAATCCTGGGGTGCCTGTGGACGGTCACATTCGCCGTAGCCACAATAATGATTAAAAATATTGACAACACCTACGGCGTCGCAGCGTCGATAGCATCGCTGATACTATGCGCAGCATCGCCCGTCACGGCATACAAGTTGGCAAAAAAGCACCGCGACAGCGAGCGTGACGGCATAATAACGTTTGGCGACGCGTGGACACACATTGCCATAATGTACCTGTGCGCAATAATTCTGTCAGCAATAGCGCAATACATATTTTTTACATTTATAAACCCCGACCTCTACAATAACGCAGCTGCAACAATACAGCTATTGGCACAGCAAAGCGGGTTAGACACGCAGACAACCGAAATATTTGTGTCGACATTCAGAGAGGCCGGAAAACTGAGCGCCGCCGACATTGCGACCTCGCAGGTAACAGCGCACCTGACACGCGACCTTGTCATTGCAGCAATTTTAGCGATGATGCTTCAAAAAAACTCACGAAAAAACATTTAAAGCAATGGATATATCAGTCATAATACCATTATTCAACGAGGCCGAGTCTCTGCCCGAACTTACAAAATGGATTCAACGCGTGATGAGCGAGAACAAATACTCATACGAAGTGATATTCATCAACGACGGCAGCACCGACAATTCGTGGGAGATTATAGAACAGTTATGCGCACAAGACAAGAACCTGCACGGTATAAAATTCCGCCGCAACTACGGTAAGTCTCCCGCCCTGTTCTGCGGGTTTGAACGCGCAAAAGGCGACGTCGTAATAACAATGGACGCCGACCTGCAAGACAGTCCCGACGAAATTCCGGCACTATACAGAATGATTACCGACGAGGGATACGACCTTGTATCGGGGTACAAGAAAAAACGCTACGACCCACTGAGCAAGACCATTCCGACAAAGCTTTTCAACGCCACAGCCCGACGCGTGTCAGGAATAAAAAACCTGCACGACTTCAACTGCGGGCTTAAAGCCTATCGCAACGAGGTGGTGAAGAACATCGAGGTCTACGGCGATATGCACCGCTACATTCCCTACCTTGCAAAGAATGCAGGATACACAAAAATAGGCGAACACATTGTACAACACCAGGCACGCAAATACGGAAAAAGCAAATTCGGCATAAACCGCTTCTTCCACGGTTATCTGGACCTTATGTCGTTGTGGTTTCTGTCAAAATTCAGCTACCGCCCGATGCACATATTCGGCCTTTGGGGCTCAATGATGTTTCTTATCGGGTTTGTGGCCGCAATAATCGTCGGAGCCAACAAACTTATAGCAATGGCAAACGGAATGCACCTGCGCCTTGTAACCGATTCGCCCTATTTTTACATAGCATTGACGATGATGATTATGGGCACCCAGCTATTCCTCACAGGATTCCTGGCCGAACTTGTGAGCCGCACATCGCAAGAAAGAAACCACTACAATATTTCAAAAGAGATATAACACCGACGATGGGAGCAACAAAACGCATAGCACAGCTGCTGGCAGCCTTAACCCTTACAGTCATAACGCTTACAGCGTGTGACGGGGGCTACGACTGCAGTATAGAAAATATAGCATACAACCGCATAGGGTTCTACAACACGAACAGCTACGGCATTGAACAAAAATTCGAGCTTCAGCACGCGCTTACCGTATCGCTTATGGTTAACGGGAAAGACTCCATCGTCGTAAACCACATTCAAGGTGCCGACGCCCTGCAGTTGCCCGTAAGCTACACCCACGACCGGGACACCGTAATATTCAGTTACGACAACACCACCACCGACACACTCTACATAAACCACGAAAATATCCAATATTACCAGTCAATGGAGTGCGGCACGGTAATGTACCACAAACTTGAAAGCATAGAGCACACCGAAAAGTTCATCGACTCGGTTGCCATAGTACATAATTTCGTAAACTTCGACTCCAATGAAAATGTTAAGATTTATTTTATTGAGTAGCCTTCTCATCACATACTCATCGGGCGTCGGAGCACAAGAGGCAAGCACCCTGCCAGCCGACAGCACCGTGGTAAAAAACATCGATACCACAGCAAAGAAAGAATCTCCAAAAAAAAGTGACCCAAAAACCCCCATCAGCTTCAGGTTCAACGGTATAAGCCTGTCGGCCGACATTTTCGGACTCGCATATTCACTGATGAGCGACTACACAAGCAGCGAGATAGCCGTGGAGTTCAACATAGGCAACCGCATATACCCCATCATTGAGGTTGGATACGGCTGGTGCAACACAACCGACGACACCAACGGCATACACTACAAAACTGCGGCACCATACTACAAAGCCGGAGTAAACTACAACTTCAGCACCACAAGAGCCAACCCCAACCCGCGCTACAGCATATACGGCCTTGCGCGTTGCGGCTGGACACGCTGCAAATACAATGTAAAGACGCCACCTATAACCGACCCGGTCTGGGGCGGCAGCACTGCGCTCGACCTCAAAGATGTCACCGGCGAAGCAATATGGGCCGAAGTAGGTGTAGGCATAAAAGTCAAGATAACAGACTATTTCCATATGGGCTGGAGCGTGCGCTACCTTATGCGCATAGACCAAGAGAAAGGCAAACACTCACAAATGTGGTACATTCCGGGCTATGGCATAAACAGCAGCACAACCTTTGGCGGTACATACAGCCTAATTTTCGACATTCCATTCTAAAAACAGCTACACAATGAAAAACAAACTCAACGGCTGGAAAATCGCATTCCTGTTATTCCTTGCAGTATCGAGCATATACATTATAAGAAACAACTACATAAAGGAGCAGGAGAAAAGCGCAACCCGCAACTGGCAGAAACACGACAAAAACGGACAAATATACAGTTCGGCAGAAATTGAAGGCGGGCACATTCAGAACCGCGGTAAAATATTCGGTACAGAATATTGCATAACCTACCGCTCGCAAGAAGACCACCACGAGAACATCAGAGAAGAACTTTTCAACGTAGACAACTCACTGTCGCCATTCAACAAAAAGTCACTCATCAGCGCGGTCAACGAAAATAGAGATACCATTGCCGACAAAATGTTCGCTCACGTATTCAACCTCGCCTGCGAAGTATCACAAAAGACAGGCGGAGCATTCGACATAACCGTCGCACCGCTTGTAAACGCCTGGGGATTCGGATTCAGAAACAGCATAGACATCGACAGCGCCACAATAGATTCAATAATGGAATTTGTGGGTTACAGAAAGGTCGCGCTCACCAACGGGCGCATCGTCAAAGAGCACCCGCAAACGCTGCTTGACTGCAGCGCCATTGCCAAAGGATACGGTTGCGACATTGCAGCCGAAACACTCGCAAAAAAAGGAGTCACGAACTACCTTGTCGAAATTGGCGGCGAAGTTGTTGCCGGCGGGAAGAGCCCCAAAGGCAAAGCGTGGGCAATAGGCATCAGCAAGCCAATAGACGACCGCAGCGGAACCATAAACGAGCTGCAGACAATCATAAAAGCCGACGGAACGGGCATTGCCACCTCGGGAAACTACCGCAACTACCGCGAGGTAAACGGGCGAAAAGTAGCGCACACCATAGACCCGCTCACAGGCTACCCCGTCAAGCACTCATTGCTGTCGGCAACAGTCATCGCCGACAATTGCGCCACCGCCGACGCTTACGCCACTGCATTTATGGTGACAGGCACCGAGAAAGCCATTGCATTATGCGACTCGACCAAAAACCTCGAAGGGTATTTTATCTATGCCGATGAGAACGGAAGCATTAAAACAGCATCGTCCAAAGGATTCAGGCAGTATATTATAGAATAATATTCCTATTTATAGAATCGCTGCAAACGGCAAGAACACAAGCCACCCGCATAAAAAAAAGACAAGCGAGCTACAGTACCGTAGCTCGCTTGTCTTTTTTGCGCATATCGCGCCATTAAGATATTGTATTGATAAAGTGCAACAAATTCGACGTAAATAGTTTTATTGAAATTGCAAGAAGGATAATTCCAAAGAATTTACGCGTAAAATATATTCCTCCTTTACCCAACAACCTTTGCAGGAACGCCGTGCAGCTAAGCATCAAGAACACCACACCGGCATTCAGCACTAACGCCAGGAGAATATTCACCGACGCATATTCGGCCTTCAACGACAGCAAGGTGGTAAAAGAACCCGCACCGGCAAGCAACGGGAACACCAACGGAACAATAGTAGCGTCGTTCGCCGCAATTGAAGAATCCTTAAAAATCTCAATATCCAGGACCATTTCAATCGCCATAAGAAATATCACAAGCGCACCGGCAACGGCAAACGAATTTATATCAACTCCAAAGAGGTTCAGAATCCAGTCACCAAGAAAAAAGAACAGGAACATAAGACCGAACGACAGCACAACCGCCTTTCCCGAGTGTATATTCTTTCCTTTGCTACGTATTGAAAGTACTATAGGCATAATACCTATAGGGTCTATTATTGCAAAAAGCACAATAAATGCACTGAAAAACTCTACAGCACTGAACGAATCAAAAAATCCCATACACAATCCTTATTTATATTTATATATAGAACAAATTCACACTTTTTCTGCACATAAAACAGGTGCACTCCGCAAAAGTATGAATATTTCGGTAAAAACAAAAGGACTACAACACAAAAAGCACAATGCAACAAACAGCAATAATATTTTTTATAAAAATAAACACAATAATATACGTTATTTGAGTATTTTTTTGTACCTTTGCGCCCGAATTCTATCAACATAATGTCTAACTCATTAACTTTTAAAAAATTATGAGCAACGAAATTCTAACAGGTACACCCGATTTCAATTGGGAGTCGTACGA
>JAZRFF010000044.1:0-21631 GCA_045661225.1 Bacteroidaceae bacterium
GAATGACGGACGCGTCTGCCCGTTTTTTGCGCACTTTTTTCTAAAAAAAGTGTGAGAAAGATTCCTGCCTTTAGAGCAAGAAAAGCTCACGGGTCACCGAGAATTTAAAGTTGGCAGTAAAAGCCTTTTAATCGCATTGTGCGTATATTCCTCGGTAGTCTTTACCCTTGACGCTGTAACCTTATATTCTCACTTTTGTCGTTCTATACTGTTCTTTTGGACCAAAAGAACCAAAAGCCCCGGCACGCGGGAAAATCAGTCGATGCGCCCTCTTGCTCGTAAACCGCCGCAGGGCGCTGTTACTCGTCCGGACGCTTCTTGTCACTCAATGCTTCTTTCTGAAATTCCGGTGCTCCGGGTGCAAAAAACAGTTGTAACATTGTATATAAAAAATAGTCCGAGATGCCTCGGACTATTATGCTTTTAATTGTTGATGATTTATTCTTTTAATTTTCTGTAAACCTCTTCGGGCAGAAGCTCTTTGAGAATGAGCGGAACGTACACCATTGAGTATCCGCCGGGCTCTTCTTCGTAATATAGGCCAATGCTCTCTCCGTCGGGCAGAATGCACATAGACGAATAGGCCGACCCGCGGTCGCTTACGGGTATCTTGGTCCAGCCGTTCGAGAGGCTTGTGGGGGTGTAGGTTGCCGGGTCGTTGCTCAGTACTTTGTAATAAACTGCTACGTTGCTACGGCTGTTGCCTGTGGGTACCGACTGGAACAACACGTTGCCGATGCGTAAAGGCTCGCCGTTGGTGTCGTTGCTGCCGAATTTGAGGTCGCCGGCTTGGTCGGTGGCTACGGCGCCGTCCCAATAGCCTTCGGCGCGCTCGATGTTGGTGTAGTGGAACACGTTAAAGTAGCGTCCGTAGCCTTTGCGGCTGCTCAGCAGGACGCTGCCGTCGGGCAGTTCCTCGCATTTGGGTTCGTTGCCATAGGGGGCGGGGCTGTCGCTGTAGTTGTTGCCAAGCTCGCCTAACAGGTGCCACGATTCGCCAAAATCGTCGGAGTAGAGCGCGTAATTGTGGTGGCGGTAGCTCCCTGTCTCAACGGCCCATACGGCGCAATAAATGCGGTAGTAGTCTCCTGTCTTAATTTTGCTGCTTTGCGCAATGCGTCCGGCACCGATGAACATTGAACCGACGTGGGCTTTGCCTTCTTTGTCTTTGAAGAGCGGGTAGATGTTGTATGTTACCTCTTCGGGGGTGCCTGCCTCCCATTGCTTGCTCTGTTCGTTGTATTTTATGCGCAGACGTGCTATTCGGTTGGGGTTCTCGGGGTTCTCGGGCGTGCCGGCGCCGTAGTTTCCGTGCCAGCAGAGACGGTTGCCGCACACGCTCATAACGAGAATCTCGTTGCGCTCGCGGTCGGCAACCACGGCGGGGTCGCCGAATCCTGTCAGCCACGTCTCAGGTGCTTCTTTGCCTTGTCCGTCGGCAATCTTTACGGGGGCGCTCCACGAATGTCCGTCCCAATCGCTGCCGGCGGCGGTGCTGTGACGCATCACAAGGTCGACCTCGCCGAATCCTATGTCGTTGCCACAAGGACGGTAGTCGTTGATGGCAAAAACGTAGCCGTTGGCGGTTGTTGCAATGGCGGGTATGCGGTAGGGTATTCCCTTCTCGTCGGGAGAGTAGAAAAGGTACTGGTAGCGGTTGGCCTTGTCGGCTTTTGCGCTTACATTGACTTTCAGTCCTTTCTTGGGCAGTGTTTGTTTGGGGGTGCTGTCTGCTCCATTGATGCTGACACTCCAGCCGTGGCATACAAGGCCGGTGGCGATGCTGAATTCGGCGTTGCGTGGCAGGTAGTAGGTTGCTCTCTTGCCGTCCAATGTCTTGTCTATTTCAATAGCCCCTTCGGTGTCTTCTATTTTGAGCGCAAGAGTGCCTATGCGGGTGTTGGTGGCAAGGCTGCCGTCGGTGTCGACGTTGTAGCCGATGGTGAGGGGCTTGCTTGTGTCAATAACCCTGAAGCTCCAACGGCTGCCGGGGTCTTTGCTGCTGTAGAGTTTTATGTCGCGTCCTGCGCCGCCGTACATATTGAAGCTTAGTTCGGGGTTGTCGGCCGGACTTATGGCGTATGTGCCGTCGTCGGCTGCTGTTAATTTAAGCAGAGTCGCGTTCTTCGATTTTGTCATTGTTGCGGCTGCTCCTTTGTTGCTGCCGTCGAGTGCTGCCGCTGTGCGCTTGCCGCCTGCGAGGTTGTAGAGCTTGAACCCGTCGGCGTTGCCCACGAGCAACCACGCCTCGCTGGCGCTGAATGCAGCGACACCGCTTGCTACGGGCTCGTTGCTGCCGTTGTATCTTAGGGCGTGTTTCTTGTTGCTGTTTATTATCTGCACGGGAATGCCTTTGCTGAATGATTCTGAGAAAATATTCTCCTGTGCGGTTGCTTGAACGCTCACGATGAGCATCAGGGCGGTTAGTGCCCGGTAGAGGTTTTTCATACTTGCTTTAATTATATATTTTAGTGCAAATTAAGCATAATTTTTATATAAAGTCAATACCCTTGTCGCTTGTGGGCGTAAAAATAATATTCTCGAGGGCGGTGACGGAATATTTGCTGCTCTGTGATTTTTATTTTTATTGCGCTTGCATTTAACCCCTCTTTGTGCTATCTTCGCACGTGGAATTGACAGCGCGTTGCTGTCTTGTAAATAAATACTATGGCACAGATTGTTTCTCCATCGCTGTTGTCGGCGAATTTCGGCAACCTTCAAGAGGATTTGAAAATGATAAACGGAAGTGAGGCCGATTGGTTACACATTGATATTATGGACGGAGTCTTTGTCCCGAACATCTCTTTTGGTCCTCCTGTGCTAAAGTATGTTGCCGAACTGTGCGAAAAGCCTCTCGACGTACATTTGATGGTTGTCAACCCGATGAACTATCTGCAGGCAGTGAAAGACCTTAATGCGCGCATAATGAATATTCACTACGAGGCGTGCACCCATCTGCACCGTGCCGTAACACAAATAAAGGATGCGGGTATGATGGCCGGCGTGACGCTTAACCCGTCGACTCCGGTGTGTATGCTCAAGGATATTATCGGCGAGCTTGACCTTGTGCTGTTGATGAGTGTCAACCCGGGATTCGGAGGCCAGAAGTTTATTCCTCATACAGTGAACAAGGTGCGTGAGTTGCGCGAACTGATTGATGCTGCCGGCTCGAAGGCTCTTATCGAGGTCGATGGCGGGGTGAACGTGACAACGGGTGCGTTGCTCGCCGATGCCGGTGCCGATGCTCTTGTTGCCGGTAACGCGGTGTTCAAGGACGCCGACCCGCACGCTGTAATATCGGCTTTACGCTCCTTGTAACAATTGCGTAGCGTCGTGCCTGTCGCTTCTTTCATAAAGAACAACCCTCTTGTAAGGCTTGTGCTGCCATTGATGGGCGGCATAATCATTGGCTGGTGCTGCAGTGTTGCGCTGTCGCATCAATTGCTGCTTTGCGTGCTGTCGGCAACAGTGACGCTGGCCGGGCTTTTTTCGTTTGTACCCTCGCGCCTTTTCGGTGTTGGGGTTTCGTTGTTTATGCTCTCTGTGGGTATTGTTGTCGAGGAGTGTCAGGAACGTGCAAAGGCACCCGAATGGGGTGGCGGAAAGGGGCTTTACAAGGCTTGTCTGATTGAGGAACCCGAGGTGCGCGGAATGACAGTGAAAGTGCTTGCCGATGTGCGCTCCTGCGCTGTGGACGGTGCCGGTCGCAAAGGTGCCGGTCGTGACAGTGGTCTTGTGTGTGTCTATTTTAAGCGCTCGGTCGATTCGGAACAGTTGCGCATAGGCTTGGAGGTGTTGCTTGAGGCTTATATAAAACCTTTTATGAATGCCGGCAACCCTGCTGAATTTGATGCGGAACGTTTTTACTATATAAAAGGCGTTACCGGCACTGCTTATGTTGCCGATGGCGACTGGAGTATAGTGGGCGATGCTGAACCGACGTTGCAAACGCTTGCGCTGAAAACGCGCGGCGCGGTGGTGGATATGTACCGCGCTCTCTCGTTCGAGGGTGATAATCTTGCCTTGCTGTCGGCGTTGACGGTGGGCGAAAGGCGTGGCTTTCCGCAGGAGCTGAACGAAAGTTACTCGGCGGCAGGGGCAAGCCACATTCTTGCTCTTTCGGGAATGCACTTGGGGGTATTTTATATGTTGCTGGTTACGTTGCTGCCCTTATGGAGCAGACGTTGGGTGGTGCTCTTTGCAAGGGAGACGCTTGTGGTAGCTGTATTGTGGGCTTTTGCTTTTGTGGCAGGCCTTTCGCCCTCGATAGTGCGTGCCGCGGTTCTTTTTACGCTTATTTCGGTGGGGCGTCTCTTGCAACGGGATTCTTCGCCTGTGAATTCGCTGGCTTTTGCCGCCATAGTGATGTTGATTTTTTCTCCGCATCAGCTTTTCGATGTTAGTTTCCAGCTGTCGTTTGCGGCGGTGCTTTCTATACTGCTTTTGGCGCCGTCGATGCAACGCTTGTTGCGTGTCAACGACTTTGGGGCGGCGTACAGGTATATAATGAACCTTGTAATACTTTCATTGGCGGCTCAGGTTGGCACTGTTCCTTTTGTCTGGTATTACTTCGGGCTCTTCCCGCTATATTTTATATTGACGAATATCGTTATTGTGCCCCTTGCGTTTGTGCTTGTGTCGCTTGCTCCTCTTTTGTGGACGCTTGTCCCTTTGCCAATGTTGCAACAGGTGGCTGCTGTGCCGGTGAGGCTTGTGGTGGGGTTTATGAACGATTGTGTGAGCGCTATTGCGGACTTGCCGGGAGCGACGCTGCAGTTGCCGCCGATAGATGTTTGGAACGCTTGTGCTATAGCTGTTATTTTGGCACTGCTTGCATACTCTTTTATACAACGATGCTGGTGGCTGCTGTTTGTCCCTTTAAGCAGTGTGGCTGCAGCGATGCTTATAGGGTTGTTCTTAACTTCTGAAGGGGGTGACGATAAGTATCTTTTGTTCTATAATAATAAAAAGAATCCGCTTCTTCACGCTGTGGCAGGCGAGGCGAACTATCTTGTTTCCACTGTACCTCAATTAGATGCGGAGTATGAGTATGCATCGGCTCCTTTTGTTAAACGCGAAGGGCTTGCTGTTCCCCGTTGGGTCGATACCGAGTATTCCGATTCGCTTATAGTGCTCGACGAAGGGCTGCTAAAGTTCGATGGCATTAAGGTGCGCTTGCTCGACAGCGACCGCTGGCGCAAGAGCGGCTATGTGGCACCGGCCGATATTTTGCTGCTTTGCAGGGGCTTTATTGGCGACATAAAGGAACTTCTCGATGTTTATCCGACTGAGTGTATAGTGCTCGATGCGTCGCTTTACAAGGGTAGCCGCGAGAGAATCTTGCGCGAGTGTGCGGCATTGGGTGTCAAGCCTGTCGACCTTTCGGTAACGGGTGCGGTAAAGGCTGTGGCGGACGATTATTGCTTTAAAATGATTCCTGCGCGCGATAAATAGTTTTGCAGGAATACTGCTCGTAACCTCTTTTTTATTATCTTCGTCGAAAAATATGATTATGCTTGAAAAAATTATAAAGGAAGAGTGTGTCGGGGCTGTTGAAAGCTTGTTGAATGGTGGGCAAAAGTTTGTGGTGCTCGCCCATAAAAATCCCGACGGTGATGCTGTCGGTTCGTCGGTGGCAATGTGTCTTTTTTTGCGCAGTCTGGGAAAAGAGGCGTCGGTGGTGCTGCCCAACGCTTTTCCCGATTTTCTCTCCTGGGTTCCGTCGGCTGACGAGATTCTGCTCTTTGACACAGATACCGAGCGTGCAACAGCGGCTATAGATGCTGCCGATGCGTTTTTCTGTCTTGACTTTAACCAACTGTCCCGTATAGGCGATGCTGCGCCTTTGGTGGAATCGCGTCAAAGGCCAATGGTTCTTGTTGACCACCACCCGCAACCCTCGCAGGAGTTTGCGGTGCAAATATCGCACCCCGAAGCCTGTTCTACGTCGGAACTTGTGTTCAGGCTCATTACGCGCCTTTCGGGTGCCGAGGCTGTCGATAACGCAGTGGCGCAGGCAATATACACAGGAATGATGACCGACACAGGGGCTTTTGCTTATGCCTCGACCCGCAAGGATATTTATCTTATCATAGCCGAACTTCTGGGCAAGGGTATTGATAAAGACTTAATCTATCGCAGAGTGTTCTACACAAGTTCTCTGTCGCGTATGAGACTGTCGGGCTATGTTCTTTACGAGAAACTAAAATACTATAACAAGTATAATGCTGCGTTAATAACCCTTACTCACCCGGAACTTATGCGTTTCTATGCGCAGAAAGGCGATACCGAAGGGCTTGTAAACCAGGCGTTGCAAATAAAAGGCGTGCGCTTTTCGTGCTTTTTGCGCGAAGAGCAGCCGGGCAAGATAAATGTGTCGTTGCGCAGTGTCGATGATTTTCCTTGCAACGCGGTGGCTGCGGAATTCTTCAATGGCGGCGGACACAAGAACGCTTCGGGCGGCGAGCTTCGCTGCTCAATGGCTGAGGCGGTTGAAAAATTCAAGCAGGCTTTGCGAAAATACAAGTGCGAACTTACTGAGTAAATTATTTTTATAATTATTTATTCTTTGAGAATCGTTTTTTGCTAATAGTTTTTGTATCTTCGCGAAAAATTGTATTTTTGAAAATTGAAAGGTAATTTGCTGTTGAATAATAATAAAAATATGAAGTTGAACGCTTTAAAATATATTTTTCCCCTTCTTTTGCTTGCAATGCTTTTTGTGGCGTGTGACGATACTGTAACATACTCCGAAATGAAAGAGAAAGAGCGTGAGGTCGTGGCTGAATTTATAAAGGAGAAGGGCATTAAGGTTATAAAGTATAAGCAATTTATTGAGCAGGACTCGGTTACCGATGTCTCAAGGAATGAATTTGTCGAGATTGACGGTGTTTATATGCAAATAATAAACAACCCTAAAGAGGCTAAAGATGCGCGTAAAATAAATGATGGCGATAGTCCTAATATGCTTGTTCGCTATTATGAATATAATATCTCGGAGGGCGATACAATCTCGTGGAACGAGGACCAGCCCGATGCCGACGAGATGCGTGTCGAGAATCATAGCGGAACTTTTTCGGCAACATTTACATCGGGAGTAATGTGCCAGATTTACAATACTGCCGTGCCTACAGGTTGGCTTGTTCCATTCAGCTACCTCTATTTTACACGCGATACAAGCGACCTTGCCGAGGTTATGCTCATTGTTCCGCACACAAAGGGAACTGCAAATGCGGCAACATACGTATATCCTTGCCTTTATAAAATATCGTTCCAGCCTGAACCGTCTCATAATTACGATAAAGGAGACGATGTTGAAAGCAATGATGTTGCTGCTGATATAGAATAGTAACTTTCTTATAAAAACTTATATGACACTAATCAAATCTATTTCGGGAATCAGAGGTACCATCGGCGGTAGAGCCGATGAGGGTTTGACACCTCTGGACGTAGTGAAATTGACTTCGGCGTATGCAGCGCTGATTCGTAAGACAACCACAAAGACAAGCAACAAGATTGTTGTTGGTCGCGATGCTCGTCTGTCGGGCTCGATGGTCAACAAAATTGTTTGCGGAACACTTATGGGAATGGGCTTCGATGTCGTAGACATTGGCTTGGCATCGACTCCGACAACCGAGGTTGCCGTTACAATGGAAGATGCTTGCGGTGGTATTATTCTGACAGCCAGCCACAACCCTCGTCAGTGGAATGCTCTTAAACTGCTTAACGAGAAGGGCGAATTCTTGAATGCTGCCGAAGGTCAGGAGGTGCTGCGCATTGCTGCTGCCGAAGAATTTGACTATGCCGATGTTGAGACACTTGGCAAATATCGCCTTGACGAGTCTTACGACGACAAACATATCGATGCTGTGCTGGCATTGCCTCTTGTTGATGTTGAGGCTATCAAGGCTGCCGGTTTCAAGGTTGCAATTGACTGCGTAAACTCTGTTGGCGGTGTCATTCTGCCTAAATTGTTCGATAAATTAGGTATTACAAAGGTTGACAAGCTTTACTGTGAACCTACAGGTGATTTCCAGCATAATCCCGAGCCTCTTGCAAAGAACTTGGGCGATATAATGGGGCTTATGGCTAAGGGTGGCAACGACGTTGCGTTTGTTGTTGACCCCGATGTTGACCGCCTTGCAATAATTTGCGAAAATGGCGAAATGTACGGCGAGGAGTATACTCTTGTTACTGTTGCCGACTATGTGCTCAAGCATACTCCGGGTAATACAGTGTCGAACCTTAGCTCTACACGCGCTTTGCGCGACGTTACGAATGCTCACGGTTGCACTTATACCGCATCGGCAGTGGGCGAGGTTAACGTGGTTACCAAAATGCGCGAGACAAACGCTATTATTGGCGGCGAGGGCAACGGTGGAGTAATCTATCCCGCTTGTCACGCAGGTCGCGACGCGTTGGTGGGTATCTGTCTCTTCTTGAGCCACCTTGCTCACGAAAAGAAGACTGTAAGCGAATTGCGTGCAACTTACCCCGCATACTTTATGGGTAAAAACCGCATCGACCTTAAGCCCGGTTGCGACGTTGACGCTATACTCGAGAAGATTAAGGCTACATACGCAGGCAAGGCCGAGATAAATACTGTCGACGGCGTTAAGCTTGACTTCCCCGAGACTTGGGTACACTTGCGCAAGAGCAATACCGAACCGATTATCCGCATCTACTCCGAAGGTCCTACGCAGGAGGCTGCCGATGCGATAGGCGAGGAGATTCTTGCACTTGCAAACAGCTTGATGTAATTGTTGTAATAAATTATATCCTCGGAGTGCTCCAAAAAGAGCACTCCGATTTTTATATTCAATTTTCTATTCTCCCAAATAAATAATCATAAAATTATTTGGTTTATAAAATAAACTACTTTATATTTGTTGCGGATATCCGTTCTTGTTTTATGTGTTACAATTAAGAAACTGTTTAAATTTCTAAAATTATTGTTATGGAAGAAAGAAAAATGAATGAGGCCGAGAGCCTTGAACTTATCACCTCGATGATAAATGATTCACGTGCGCGAATGAGGAGGAATTTTGGAACACCTTTTCTTGTCTGGGGTTACACGACTGTGCTTGTTTCAATTATACAGGTATTGATAGTGGCTTGTGTTGATGATTTTATGCCGTACCTATGGTTATGGTGTGCAATACCTTTGATTGGCTGGCCGCTTATGTATTGCCTGAACAGGCAGGAGAGTGGTGCGGTAAACTACATAGACCGTTGTGTGGGTGCTGTGTGGACGGGAATAGGTATTGCATCGGTGTTCATTCCTTTCTATTGCGGGTTCGGTATCAGTGTCTTTTCCACAGTCGTTGTGCTGATGGGAGTGGGTACGTACGTGACAGCTGTTGTCATTAAGGACAAGGTTGTAAAAAGGATTGGGGTGGTTGCGATAATCTCACCGGTAACATTTGCCATTGCTGAGTTTGCTTATATACGTTCCCATACAGTCCAAGATGTCGCTTATTATGGTGGGCTTTATTTGACAGAATGTATTATCTTTGCAGTGATAATATTCTTGTTACTTGTTGTTCCGGGTCATATCCTTAACCGTAAGAAAAATGTTTAAAGAACTTAATCCGTTGTTACATTCCGAACTTCGTCTTGCAGTTGTCTCTTTATTGATGGCTGTAGAGAGTGCCGACTTCGTGTACATTAAGGAGCGGACAAATGCAACGGCTGGCAACCTGAGCGTGCAACTGGATAAATTGCAGAAGGCCGGGTATATAATGGTGGAGAAGGGGTTTAAAGGAAAAGTGCCCCGTACGACTTGTTCAATAACACCCGAAGGAATCTCGGCCTTTGAGGAGTATGTGATGGCTTTAAAGAGCTATTTGGGAGATAGAATTTGATAACAATAACCGCAGCGGGTGCTCTAGCTGCGGTTATTGTTGCATATTATATGAAAATCAGTTCCCGTATCACGGCGTCGCTGATGAAAATCCCTTTTTCGGTGAGTGAAAGGTGTTCATTGTGCAGTTTGAGGTTGCCGCGTGTAATCTGTTCCTCGGCAATTTTTAGTGTGTAGTTGTATAATTTTTCTCCGTATCTCTCTCTTATCCACGTGAGGGGCAGGCCGTCGGCGGTGCGCAAACGTGTGAGCACGGTGTCGTTGTACTGTTCTTCTTTGGTGAGCTGTTCGGTCTCGCAGTTGCGCTTTTCGCTCTCGATACCTTTTATATATTCCTTTATGTCGGAGACGTTCCACTCTCGCGAGGTGCCGTTGTAGGAGTGTGCGGCCGCTCCGCAACCTAAGTAGGGGGTGTCGTTCCAGTAATTGCTGTTGTGGCGGCTTTCGCGTCCGGGAAGTGCGAAATTAGAAATTTCATAGTGACGGTAACCGGCTTTCTTCATACTCTCAATGAGCATCTGAAACTGCTCGATGTTCTCATCTTCGCTAAGCTCGGTAATCTTGCCTTGCTCAAGCGCTCGGTGGAGCGGTGTCCCCTCCTCGTACATAAGGTTGTAGGCCGAAAGGTGTTCGGGACGAAGTGCTGTTGCGCTTTCAAGGTCGTGCAGCCAGCTCTCTTTTGTTGAACCGGGCAGGGCGAACATAAGGTCTATGCTTATGTTGTCGTATCCTGCGGCACGTGCGTTCTCAATAGCCTGGCGCGCTTTTTGGGCGTTGTGCCGACGGCCGAGCTTTTTCAGCAGCTCGTCATTGAAACTCTGTATGCCCATACTTATGCGGTTGAACGGCAGTCGCCTGAGTGCGGTGAGGAATTCGGGTGTGAGGTCGTCGGGGTTACATTCAATGGTAACCTCGGGCGTGTCGGCAACAGGGTAGGTTGCGTATATTGTCGTGCAAATTTTCTCTAATTGTTCGATAGTAAGTGTCGATGGGGTTCCGCCTCCAAAATAGATGGTCTCGACGGTGGCCCCGTCAAGATATTCTTTGCGCATCGTAAGTTCTTTGCATACAGCATCGACATATGGCTCCCTTATATTATATAAGGTAGTGGAGTAGAAAGCGCAGTAGTTACAGCGTTGTTTGCAAAAGGGTGTGTGTATGTATATGCCGGCCATCGGTTGTTCTATTTTCGATTGTAAAGATAGTGCAAACGGACGATATGTCAAACTTGTTCGGGGTTATTGCTGTGGGTATACTCTGTTCTGTGCCGGAAAAAAGGTTCTAAGACTTGCTTTTTATAAACTGTTTTTTATAAAAAAAAGACTTTTTTGCTTTTTTAAGTAAAAAACGATTGCTTACTATTTGCTTTTGTTTGGAAAAATTCCTACATTGCCAACTCAATTGAAACTTTAACTAACAAACCCATTAAGGGCGGAATGTGTGAGTGGATAAAGACTGTTCGACAAGATGATGATTATTCACGCCGCTTTTTCTCCTTTAATTAAAAAACAAAAACAATATGAAAACTTATCAAACCAACGAAATCAAGAACATTGCTATTGTAGGCTGTTCCGGCTCTGGAAAAACCACCCTCACCGAGGCTATGCTTTATGAGGGTGGAATTATCAAACGTAGAGGTACCATTGAGGCTAAGAACACCGTTAGTGACTACTTCCCCGTTGAGCAGGAGTATGGCTATTCGGTGTTTTCTACTGTATTCCAAATTGAGCAGGCCGGAAAGAAACTGAATCTTATTGATTGCCCGGGTGCCGATGACTTTGCCGGAAGTATGGTGAGTGCGATGACTGTGGCCGACCTTGCAATGATGGTTATCAATGGCCAGTATGGCGTTGAGGTTGGTACTCAGAACTGCTACCGCTACATTAAAAAAATGAAAAAACCAATGATGTTCGTGGTAAACCAGGTCGATAACGAAAAGTGTGACTACGATACTATCATTGAGCAGTTGCAGTCAATTTATGGTTCAAAGGTTGTGCCGGTGCAGTATCCTTTGAATGCAGGTCCCGGTTTCAGCACAATTATCGACGTTCTGTTGATGAAGAAACTTACCTTTACAGGCGAGGGTCAGGCTCCTATTGTCGAGGATATTCCTGCCGAGGAGTTCGAGAAGGCAAAGGCATTGCATATGGAGCTTGTTGAAAAAGCTGCCGAGAACGAAGAGGGACTGATGGATAAGTTCTTTGAGAGTGAAGAGCTCACAACCGACGAAATTCGTATGGGTGCACGTATGGGTCTTTCTACCGATAGCGTTTATCCTGTTCTTTGCTGTTCGGCGTCGACAGATGTTGCTGTCAGCCGTCTGCTTGAGTTCCTTGCTAATGTCGCACCTGAAATTACCGATATGCCACAGCCTGTAAACGCCGAAGGCGAGGTTGTTGAATACAATAGCGAGGCTCCTACATCTATATTCTTCTACAAGACTTCGGTTGAACCGCATATTGGTGAGGTTAACTACTTTAAGGTTATGAGTGGTACTTTAAAGGCCGGTGAAGACCTTGTTAACGCCGACCGTGGCTCAAAGGAGCGCATTGCGCAGCTGTTCTGCAGCGCGGGTGCGAACCGTGTCGCAGTCGAGGAATTGAAGGCCGGTGACCTTGGCTGTACGGTTAAGCTCAAGGATATCAAGATTGGAAACACTTTGAATGCTAAGGATTCTGCGCATCGCTTCTCGCTTGTGAAGTATCCGGCATCTAAATATTCACGTGCCATCAAGCCTGTAAACGAGTCGGAAATTGAAAAGATGATGCAGGTTCTTAACCGTATGCACGAAGAGGATCCTACTTGGCGCATCGAGCAGTCTAAGGAACTGCGTCAGACAATAGTTTATGGTCAGGGAGAATTCCACTTGCGTACTCTCAAATGGCGTCTTGAGCACGTTGAGAAAGTGCAGGTTAAATATGAGGAGCCAAAGATTCCTTATCGCGAGACTATTACTAAGGCTGCGCGTGCCGATTACCGTCATAAAAAACAGTCGGGTGGTGCAGGCCAGTTTGGCGAGGTGCATATGATTGTTGAACCTTACGAAGATGGCAAGCCATTGCAGGAGGTTTATCGTTTCGGAAACCAGGAGTTTAAAATTAACGCAAAAGCAACCGAGGAGGTTACTTTGGAGTGGGGCGGCAAGCTTGTGTTTGTAAACAGCATTGTCGGCGGTAGCATCGACGCGCGTTTTATGCCTGCTATTCTAAAGGGTGTGATGGAGCGTATGGAGCGCGGTCCGCTTACCGGCTCTTATGCACGTGACGTGCGCGTGATTGTGTACGATGGTAAGATGCACCCGGTTGACTCGAATGAGCTTTCGTTTATGCTTGCCGGACGCAACGCCTTCAGCGCTGCGTTCCGTGAGGCCGGTCCAAAGATTCTCGAGCCTGTATATGACGTCGAGGTCTTTGTTCCGTCAGACAAAATGGGTGACGTAATGAGCGATATTCAAGGTCGTCGCGGTATGATTATGGGTATGGAGAGTGAGAATGGTTACGAGAAACTCTCGGCTAAAGTGCCTTTGAAAGAGATGGCGTCTTATTCTACAACATTAAGCTCGCTTACCGGTGGCCGCGCATCGTTTATAATGTCTCCGTCGACCTATGAGCTTGTTCCCGGTGATGTTCAGAACAAACTCGTCGAAGAACTTGCTGTTAAGGACGAAGAATAATTTTTCAATATCTTTTAAGAGGCGAAGGTTTCCCTTCGCCTCTTTTATGTTAAATTAGTACGGTTTTTGTCTGTTATATATGCTTTTGTAAAAATAAGGTTGTTAATTTGATAAGTTCGTTGCTTGTATTTGTTAATTATAAAGAAAAAAACAATATTTTTAAATATTTGTTATACAACCTAAAGATGTTGTCAATATATTTGCTGTATGAAAAAGTTTAATATTTGGCTTGTGGGGCTCATTATGGGTGTTTGTTGTGTGGCACTGCTTTTCTTGCAGGTGTCGTACATTGATGCTATTGTGGGGCTGCGCAAGCAACACTTCGAGGAGAGTGTGCGCCGCAGTCTGCACGCTGTTGCATATAATTTGGAAATTGAGGAGATGCGTCAATATCTTAGCAATGAGCTGCAGAACGATATAATGTACGGGCATATTCTCGATGAGCAGATGCTTTATAACCAAAAGCTTATTACCAATGCTGTAGGCAATTTTATCAATCTCTTTGAATTTAAGATGATTGAAGATATGATGGCTGTGGCGAATAACCACTTTGGCAGCAAAAGGGATATGTCGGTGCAAGGAGTGAACAAACTCTCGCAGGATATTATAAAAATGAAGTACAAGCATCAGAGAGGTGTCTTTGACGATGTTATATACGATATTATAATGAATGCCGGCGCAAAGCCGCTTGAGACACGAATAGACCCGTTGGCGCTGTACGAGAGTCTGAAGACTGAATTCTCGAGCAATGGAATCGATATGCCTTTTCAGTTTCTTGTGATAGACAGCCGTAACGATACGCTTTTCTATAGTAAAGACTACAAGAATAGCGATAATTATAAAGTATATCGTGAACCTCTTTTCAATAACGATGTCTTTAACCGTGTTTCAATGCTTGAGGTTAGTTTCCCGACGTCGTTTCTGAACAATTATATTTTCGCATCGGTTAAATTTATGTTACCTTCTCTGTTGTTTACTTTGGTTATGTTAATAACCTTTGTAATAACGCTCTATATGGCGGTAAGGCATAAAAAGATAACCCAGATGAAGAATGACTTTATAAACAATATGACGCACGAGTTCAAGACCCCGATATCGACAATTTCACTTGCGGCGCAGATGTTGCAGGACGAATCGGTGTCAAAGTCGCCGGCAATGTTCGGTAAGCTCTCCGGGGTAATATCGAATGAGTCAAAAAGACTGCGATTCCAGGTGGATAAGGTGCTGCAGATGTCTATGTTCGACGACAAAAATACTGCGTCGCTTAAAATGAAGGAACTCGATGCTAATGAACTTTTGTCGGGTATAATAAATACTTTCGCAGTAAAGGTCGAGCAGAATGGAGGACGCATAGATGCCCAGCTCGAGGCCGATGACCCGTATATATACGTCGATGAGATGCACTTTACGAATGTGGTGTTCAATCTGATGGACAATGCGGTAAAGTACAAGCGTTCGGACGTTCCTATAGAACTTAGCATACGCACGTGGAATTCAGGCGGGAAATTTATGCTCGCAATAAAAGATAATGGAATCGGTATAAGAAAAGAGGACTTGAAGAAAATTTTTGATAGGTTCTACAGGGTGAATACCGGTAATGTTCACGATGTGAAGGGCTTTGGGCTCGGTCTGGCATATGTGAAACAGATTGTACAGGCACACAAGGGTACCATAAAGGCCGAGAGTGAGCCTGGAGTGGGAACAACATTTGTAATTGTATTACCTTTAAAATAAAAAATTATGGAAGAGAAACAGAGAATTTTATTATGCGAGGACGATGAGAACCTGGGTATGCTCTTGCGCGAGTATTTGCAGGCTAAGGATTATTACGCAGAATTATGCCCCGATGGCGATGCCGGTTATAAGGCTTTTATGAAGGGTAAGTTCGATATCTGCGTGCTCGATGTGATGATGCCTGTGAAAGATGGCTTCACGCTGGCTCAGGAGATTCGTGCCGTTAATGCCGATATTCCCATCATCTTCTTGACTGCAAAAACTCTGAACGAGGATATTCTGGAAGGTTTCAAGGTTGGCGCAGACGACTATATTACAAAGCCGTTCAGTATGGAGGTTCTTGTGGCGCGCATCGAAACGGTGCTTCGTCGTGTGTGCGGAAAGAAAAATAAGGAGAATACTCTTTACAAAATTGGACGCTTCCAATTTGATACTCAAAAGCAGCTTCTTACAATTGGTGACCAGCAGACAAAGCTTACGACCAAAGAATCGGAACTTTTGAGCCTGTTGTGTTCTCACGCCAATGAAATTCTGCAGCGTGACTTTGCGCTGAAGACTGTGTGGACCGATGATAACTATTTCAACGCTCGCAGTATGGACGTGTATATTACAAAACTGCGCAAGCATCTTAAGGCCGATGACTCTATTGAGATTATTAACATTCACGGCAAGGGCTACAAGCTTATTGCCCCCGAGGTTGAAGGCTGATTTTTAATAGCATACGGCAATTGCCGTATGCTTAATGCAAAAAAAGAGAGCATCACTATGTGACGCTCTCTTTTTTGTAACTGAAAGTGCTGTTTATTCCTCGAGGCTTTTCTTGCCGCCGATGATGTAAACGATAAGGCCGATAATCATTCCGCCGAATGAGCCCATATTAACGGCGTTGATGTTGTTCCAGCCCAAGAAGTAACTTAATATAAGGATTATGGCGCCAAGTATAATAAGGGCTAATCCTGTGTACTGAATTTTCTGTCCCATTGTGTATGTAGTTTTTTGTTTATATTCCAACTGCAAAGTAATATATAAATATTTAGAGAACGAAATTTTTTTTCATAAAAAACAACTATTTGTGCTTTTAATTCTCGCTGTTGGGGGTTTAAAAAGGTGAAAAGTGGCTTTTTGGGTGAAAAGGTTTTTGTAAAAGTTTGGTATTTCAAAAAATGTGCTTATCTTTGCACCCGCGTTTAATAAACGAATGTTTAACCTATTTATTAATTAAAAATGAATCAATACGAAACCGTTTTCATTTTAACTCCCGTTTTGTCTGATGCTCAGATGAAGGAAGCGGTAGAGAAGTTCAAGGGCATTCTCACTGCTGAAGGTGCTGAGATTGTCAATGAGGAGAACTGGGGTCTTAAGAAACTTGCTTACCCCATTCAGAAGAAGACAACAGGCTTCTATGTGATGTTTGAGTTCAACGCAGAGCCTAAGGTAATCTCAAAGTTGGAGTTGCAGTATCGTCGCGACGAGCGCGTTATTCGCTCTTTGGTAGTTAAATTGGACAAGTATGCTGCTGAGTATGCTGTCAAGAGAAGAAATTTAAAAGGTAATAAGGAGAATTGATTATGGCACAGACACCTTCAGAAATCAGATATTTGACACCTCCCACAGTTGATGTCGAGAAGAAGAAATATTGCCGTTTCAAAAAGAACGGTATCAAGTATATCGATTACAAGGATCCCGAATTCTTGAAGAAGTTCTTGAATGAGCAGGGTAAACTTCTCCCCCGTCGCATTACCGGTACTTCATTGAAGTTCCAGCGTCGTATTGCTCAGGCTGTTAAGCGTGCACGTCACTTGGCTTTGCTGCCTTTTGTTACTGATATGATGAAATAATAGGAGGAATAATTATGGAGCTTATATTGAAAGAAGATGTAATCAACTTGGGTTACAAAGACGAAATCGTTAAGGTTAAGGACGGTTATGGCCGTAATTATTTGATCCCTACAGGTAAGGCTGTTATTGCAACAGAGTCTGCAAAGAAAGTTCTTGCCGAGAATTTGAAACAGCGTGCTCACAAGTTGGCTAAGATTAAGGCTGACGCTGAGGAGCTTGCAAAGAAGTTGGAGACTGTGTCTTTGACTATTGCAACAAAGGTAAGCGCTACCGGTGCTATCTATGGTTCGGTAGGTGCTATCCAGATTGCAGAGGAGCTTGCTAAGCTCGGTTTCGAGATCGATCGTAAGATTATTCTCGTTGACGCAGCTAAGGAAATCGGTTCTTATACAGCAACAGTTAAGTTGCACAAGGAGGTTTCTGTAAAGGTTCCTTACACTGTAGTTGCTGAGGCTGCTGAATAAAATTCGCTATCTCAAATATTTTAAGCGACGCCAATCGGCGTCGCTTTTTTTGTCTCTGTTGCCGGTGGGGAGTGGGTTCTTGTTGTTTGCGTGTAATGTAAATCTTCTGAATGTTGTCTTCATTCTTGACGTTTGTGATTTTTTTATCGCTCTTTTTTGGCGTTTTTTGTAAAATATTTCTCTTTTTTCTTTTGAGAATAAAAAAATATCTATCTTTGTGGGCGGATAATGGTGTATCTGCGGTTGTCGACCGTGGATAGTAAAAGGGAATCCGGTCAAAATCCGGAACTATACCCGTAGCTGTAGATTCCAGAATACCCAGGTATTCGTAGCCACTGCTCCTGTCGGGGTGGGAAGGCGCTTGGGAGGGGAATGAGTCAGAAAACCTGCCTTGTCTGTTTTGTTTTATTCAAGCCTCGGGTAAAGGCTTTTGTAAAAGTTTTTATGTATAGCTTTTGGGGTTTTAGATTGCTGTGTGCTGTTGTGGCGCAGTTTTTTGTGCTTGACACGCTGTCGGTACAAAGTGTTGATACTCTGTCTTATGAGCAGTTGCACGAGATAGAAATTGTCTCGGCGGGTGCTCTATCGGGCGTGCGCTCGTCGGTGCCGTTGCGGGTTGTGGACAGGGAAGGTGTCTTGCGTGTGGGGGCTTTGTCGCTTGCCGATGCGGTAGAGCGTATGAGCGGTGTCGATGTCAGGGATTATGGTGGCGTCGGGGGGCTTAAGACTGTTTCGGTGCGCGGTCTCGGTGCTAAGCATACGGCTGTAAGTCTTGATGGGGTGGCTCTGTCCGATGCACAGAGCGGACAGGTCGATGTCGGGCGTTTGTCGCTTGATAATGTGTCGCTTGTTTCGCTGTCGATAGGTGGTGCTGATGATATTTTCAGGAGTGCCACCGAGCAGGCTTCGGCGTCGTTGTTGAGCCTTTCGACTTTGCGTCCTGCGGCTACCGGTTACAGCGTGTGTTTGCGTGGCGGTTCGTTTGGCTTTCTCAATGCGTCGTTGCAACACGATAGGGTCTTTGCGCGTGGCTGGTCGGCTTCTGTCAGGGGCGATTATATGCGTAGCGATGGCGGGTATCCGTTCTTGCTTGTGAATGGCAAGAGTGAATCGGTTGAGACGCGTTCCGACAGTGATGTGCAGATGTTGAGTGTCGAGGGAAATCTTTTTGGGCGAGTGTGTGGCGGAGATTTATCGGTTAAGGCTCGTTGGTTCGATTCGGAACGCGGTCTGCCGGGCGCGGTGAATTTGTATAATAAAGGGAATCGCGAGCGTCTGTGGGACGATAATTTTTCTTTGCAGTCATCTTACCTCGGGGCGTTGGGGCGGTTCCTTGATTTAAAGGTGTCGGCAAAGTATGATTATCACTATTCGGAATATCTCGAGATAAATAAAAGTTACTCATTGGGTCGGCAGGTCGACAAGAATGCCAAACACGAATATTATGCTTCGGCGGGTTTGAAATATTCTCCTTTGCGGGCTTTGTCGTTTGCTCTAACGTCGGATATTGCTTATTCTGCTTTGAATAATAATTTTTCAAATGGAAAGTCGCCCCGTCGTCTTAATTCTATGACGGTTGTTGCTGCTCAATATGAAACGGGCGGTTTTCGGGCTACGGCGTCTTTGCTTGGGACTTATATTGAAGATGAGGTTGCGCGCGGGGTGTCTCCAACGCCTTATAGACGTTTGTCGCCTTCGCTTGCGTTTGTTTTTGCTCCTTTCCGTGCTTTTTCCCTGCGTCTGCGTGCTTCTTATAGGGATAGCTATCGTGTGCCTACTTTTGCCGATCTTTACTATTTGCGTTTGGGGAATGTGGGTCTTAAGCCTGAAAAGGCGTCGCAGTTTAATCTTGGTCTCACTTGGAGTGGGGCTTGTGGCGGTGTGCTTGAATATCTTTCCTTGACGGCTGATGGTTTTTATAATAAGGTGATTGATAAAATAGTTGCGCTGCCTACAATGTATGTGTGGCGTATGATGAACTTCGGCGAAGCCGAAATTGCGGGTGTCGATGTCGTTGCTCAGGCGCAAGTGGCTGTCGCGAATGGTGTATCGTTAATGTTGGACGCTGGTTACTCTTTTTTATATGCTGTCGATGTTACCGATGCCTCGTCGAAGAATTATCGCCATCAACTGCCTTACACTCCGAGGCATTCGGGGAAAGTTTCTCTCTCTCTCCTTAACCCCTATGTTAATGTTACCTATCTTTTTACGGCGGTGGGTGAGCGCTATATGCTTCCGCAGAATATAGAGCGTAACAAGATGGAGGGGTATGCCGAGCATTCATTGCTGGCGAATCGGGATTTTTCTTTCAAGCGTTGCAAGCTGCGCTTGCAAACAGAATTTTTGAATGTTGGCAATAAACAGTACGAGGTGATTAAACATTATCCTATGCCTCGCTTCTCTTGGCGCCTTTCTGCACGATTGTTGTTTTAATAATTATATAAATTAAACCTATGAAAAAGATTGTGAGAATAGCTTTCCTGGCGTGTGTTTCGTTGTTTTTTGTTGCTTGTTCGCCCGACGATGCAGGAACAGACTCGGGGCAGGGTGGTGTTTCCGGGCTTTCGGGCTTTAAGTGTTGTTATGTGCTGAACTCCGGAGAGTGGAAAAATAGCAGCACATCGTCGTTGACAAAATATAATATTGAAAGTGGCCTTGTGGAGCAGGGGTATTTTGAGCGGCAGAACGGGCGTAAGCTTGGTAATTTGCCCAATGATATGGTTGTTTATGGCTCTAAAATGTATATAGCTGTATCGGGGGAGTCTACAATAGAAATTACAGATCTTGATGCAAAGTCTGTTAAGCAGATAAATTGCGAAGAGCAACCTCGCTATTTTGCAACTCATAATGGAAAGGTGTATGTGAGCCTGTATAACGAAGGTTATGTTGCGCGCATTGATACGGCGACGCTGCAGGTCGATGCAAAAGTGAAGGTTGGACGCAATCCTGAACAATTGACGGTTTTGGGCAATAAGTTATATGTTGCAAATTCGGGCGGAATGGATTTGTATGGGGTAGGGGCTGATAATACAGTCTCGGTTATAGACCTCGTTTCTTTTGAGGAGGTGGAAAAGGTTGAGGTTGTGCTTAATCCGATGTCGGTTGTCTCTGTGCCCGACGGGGTGTTTGTCGTTTCTGCCGGTAATTATGCCGATGTGTCGGGAGCGTTGCAGTTTATTGATGCGACGACCGGCGAGGTCTCTGTGGTTGAGGGGTGCAATATGACCGAGCTTTGTTATAATTCCGGGGTGTTGTATGGGTTTTTGTCTCAGTATGACGAAATGTGGAACGAGACAATAACATTCTATTCTTATTGCTTGGATTCCAAGGCGGTTGTTACACCGTGGATAAATGAGAAAGAAAAACCTGTTCCGTATAAGGTGTGCGGTGTTGGCGATTTTGTTGCTGTAACCTCTTCTGACCATATAAATGATGGCGATGTGTATGTTTATGATGCCGATGGTATGCTCGTTTTAAAGATAGCAGCCGGTCTTGAGCCTGTAAAAATGATTGGTGTTAAATAAATAGACCTTATATATAATAATAGACAGGGGCGACAATCTTTTTTTTGTTGCTCCTTTTTTGTTTCAGAAATAGAGAATCTCTCCTTTTAGGGAAATAATTTTGTTTTTGTTGCAAAAAAGTTTGAAATATTCTTGTTTTTGAAATTTAATTGCTATTTTAGCCGGGCAAAGATAATTCTACGTTTGTAAATTACTCTTGAGAAGAGATGAATTTTATTTTTATTTCTTTGATGAGTGATTCTATGATGAGAATAGTTTTTTTAAATTTTGCTCAAAATTTATGTTAATTGCGCTCGTTTTGCTGCGTAATTAATTTTTTCTCGATTTTTCTTGAAAAAATCCTTGAAATAATTTGTGGGTATAAAAAAAAGCTTTACCTTTGCACTCGCTTTCGGCAAGCAACGCGTTTGCAGGTCGTCAGCAAGATGATCCTTGACAACATTCCATACAGACAAGCAGTACAACGTGGCCGACTATTTATTAGTTGGTTATAAAGTATAGAGTAAGGAACGAAAAACGAACCGTCAATAATTTGA
>JAZRFF010000045.1:0-12308 GCA_045661225.1 Bacteroidaceae bacterium
TGTATTTTTTCAAGAAAAGTGACAGCGAGAGGTTCAAAGAGGTACACGACCTTAAATTTGAAGATGAGAACGGCTTGATTATTGTGCCGCATAAGTTTATAAGAGATTATGACTTCACCGAGTTTCACAGAAGAGGTACAGCAACTTTGCTGCTTCATACTAACTCTTTCAACCTCTTTATCGCCGATTCCATTTGGAACAACTGCCTGAAAGCAGCCGGCTTTGATGTAGAAAGTGCGTTGTTCCTCTCGACAAGAGACCTACGCGATATGTTCCCCGAGGGCGGAGAGATAAACCTCGACATAAAAGCACCTATTGTGTCAGCCAAGCATATGAACGGCAGGGACTGTTTCGTTACCGACTCTGTGGGATTGGGCATACAGAACCAGGCATATTTATTCAGCGAGGTGCATATCCCGGCACTTCAGGTAATGAAGAGTGCCAAATGGTGGGGGCTTGAACTGTGGGTTGCTATTTGCACGGCTATCATCGTGTGGCTCTTTACTTCCAAAGGGAACAAGGAGGAGAAGAATGCTGTAGAAGAAATAGAGTCCAACGAAAGCACCACCGCCACCACGGTAGATATCCCCTTGACAACAATAGAGGACATAACATACAACTACAACGAGAAGAGCATTACGAACACAAGAACAGGCGAACAGGTGAAACTCCCCGGCACACAAGCCACCACTTTCGAGATGCTTATAAATGCCGACGACTACATAGCGACAAAGAAGGAGATTTGTCAAAGGCTATGGACTATAAACGAAAAGGATGTGAACAACAGATACAATGCCCTTGCGTGGCGATTGAGGGAAAGCCTCGCACAAATAAACGGCATAGAGTTATTGACAATCAAAGACACCGCTTTGCAGCTTGTATTTACCAAGAAGAAAGGTAAGGAGTGAGAAGTTTTACAAAACTCCGTTTGTAGAAATAGGATAAAAGTTTCTTTGTGGAAACTTCTCTACGCCGATATACAGCGTATCATCACAAAAACCGCTTCGGAATCACAAAAAGACGAGGAATTTAAATTCCTCGTCTTTTTGTATATATACCCCAAAAGTTCCGTTTAACCAATAAATATCTCCTCCGCAAGCACGTGTGCTTGCGGAGGAGATAAACGTTTACACAAGAGAGTGCCCCTCTCTGTAAGAACTCATTTACTTCTTGCAGCCTTTATAAATAAGGTAAGCCACAATAAACACGCCCAAAGCTATAAAGCAGTAGCCAATCTCGTGGCTATACTCCGTAACCTTTTCAACAAGTTGCTCTTTAGTCTCAATACCGGGAACTTTCGACATATACCACCCCAAAGCTGCAAGCACTGCGTTCCATATTCCCGCACCAAGAGCCGTGAAAAGCAAGAAAGTAACCATCTTCATACGCGCCAGTCCGGCCGGAATAGAGATAAGCTGACGTACCGCCGGGATAAGACGTCCTATAAAGGTCGACATTGCACCACGTTTCTCAAAGTAAGCCTCGGCCTTTTTTACAGCAGGCTCATCAATGAGACACATATGTCCCAAACGGCTGTTTGCGAACTTATAGATAATGGGACGCCCCAGCCACAAAGCAAGAAAATAATTCACAAGAGCGCCAATCATTGCTCCCAGAGTAGCAAAGAGCACCACAAGATAAACATTAAGCCCACTTGCAGGGTCGGCCGACAACCACGCAGCCGGAGGCACAACCACCTCGGAGGGGAAAGGTATAAAAGAACTCTCAATAGCCATCAGCAATGTGATAGTCCAGTAATTAAGGTGTTCCAAACACCATTCGATAAAAGCAACTGATTCCATTTATATTATTAGTCTTTATTATTACAAATTACATTCACTCTCAACAACCCAAGCCCTGTCCGCCGGTATTCCCCAAGCCACAATAAGGGGAAAAGAATCGCACGGTTCTTTACTTACAATCACTTTTTAAATACAGAGCGCACTACTGCCTTCACAGCCCTGTAAGCCTCGGGGACAACAAGCACCAAAGAGGTCGAAGCTATTATCTTCAGCCAACTGTCGGCTGTCAAAGGTACTACATTAAACATAACTCCGCCAAAGGTTACAATAAGATATTGTCCCACCAGAATAAGCAACGCCACAAACAGGAACGCCGGGCTCTGATGCAAGCCGCTAAAGGCCGATTTTCCTGTCATATAAGCCTTCGCATTAAACATATTCCAGAACTGCAACAGCACAAAGATAGTAAAGAACTCCGACATTTCATAAGCCGACAGCCCATCGTTCCTGTTAAAACAGAGCAGAATACCCATTTGCAGCAGCACAAAGAGAGCTCCCACCAGCAGAATATTCACAGCCATAGACTTTGTTATTATAAAGTCGCCATTCTCGCCGCTCTTGCGCGGACGCTCTTTCATTACCGACCACGATGGAGGCAGCGAAGCAAGCGCTCCCGCAGCAAAGGTATCCATAATAAGGTTCACCCACAGCATCTGAGTTATCGTGAGCGGCGACGATGCACCAACCAAAGAGCCGAACATCACAATGAAACACGCAGCAACGTTAATTGTCAGCTGGAACAAAAGGAAACGTTGTATATTCTTGTAGAGCGAGCGCCCCCACATTACGGCACGCGTAATACTGCCAAAAGAGTTGTCGATGATTGTTATATCACTCGCCTCCTTTGCTACAGACGTTCCATCGCCCATTGAAAGACCTACCTGAGCAGCCTTCAGCGCAGGAGCGTCGTTTGTACCGTCACCCGTAACCGCGACAACGGCACCCTGTTCCTGCAGCAGCCTCACAAGACGCTGTTTGTCCATAGGACGGGCACGACACATAATCTTGAGCCCCATCACACGCTTTGCAGCCTCATCGTCGCTCAAAGCCTCAAAGTCGGGGCCGGTTATTATCGCCCGGGCAGGAGTGTCTGCGGTGACAATACCTATTTGACGGCCAATCTCACGAGCTGTACCGGGAGTGTCGCCTGTCACAATTTTCACGTCGACACCTGCGTCCATACAACGCTTTACCGCTTCCGGAACATCGGCACGCACAGGGTCAGATATTGCCACAAACCCAAGGAATGTAAGGTTCACGTCTTTATCGAGACGTCCATCGGCGTATGGTGCAACATTGTCATCATCATCGAGCAACTGATAAGCGAAGCCCAGTGTACGCATAGCCATACTCTGATACTCCAGCAACTTAGCCTCTATTGATGCACGGCACTCTGCCGAGGGAACATTTTTACCCGGCATCTGCACATCGTTGCAGTTCGAAAGGACAATCTCGGGCGCACCCTTTACATAGAGCACCCTCTTGCCCAACAGAGGCGACTGCACAACTGTTGCCATATATTTACGCTCGGTCGAGAAAGTAAGCTGACTAAGCACTTTTGCCCCCTCACGCAGAGGCTGGTAGTCACAATTCATTCCATTGAGCCAGAGAAGAAGCGCAGCTTCGGTTGGGTTGCCAATAGTCTTGACCTCGCCGCCATCGCGATTGAGGTTGGCCGTGGAGTTAACCGCAATACCCTCTTTGACAAGGCTGCTTACTGCGTCGCTGCCTATACGCTGGCCGTCAAGAGCAAAAAAGTTAGTCTCGTGCACCTGCATCATATTCTGCGTGAGTGTACCCGTCTTGTCGGTACATATTACCGTTGCAGCACCCATTGTCTCGCAAGCGTGCATCTTACGCACAAGATTGTTGGTCTTCAGCATTCTGTTCATACTCAACGCAAGGCTCAACGTCACGGACATAGGCAACCCCTCGGGCACCGACACCACGATGAGCGTAACGGCAATCATAAAGTTATTCAGCAGTTCCGATACAATATCCATTGCGCTGCCGCCACCGTTGGCAATAAAGAATTTTGCCGTAAGCATTATAAAAGTAAGTGCCGCCGCTGCGTAACCGACCTTGCTTATAAGCCCCGCAAGACGCTTAAGCTGCATCTGCAAAGGCGTGTCAAGATTATTATCAATTAAAGCACCCTGGTTGACCTTGCCATACTCCGTTGCGTCGCCCACAAGTTCCACGCGCATAATTCCGTGACCATCGACCACAGTGGTGCTTCGCATAACCCTGTTCGAAGGATAGGTAGCCTCGCTGTCAAAATCGGCCTCGACTGTTGTCTTTGCAATCACAGGCTCGCCGGTGAGTGTCGACTCGTTTATCTGCAACGAATGTGCCTCAATGAGCACGCCGTCAGCCGGAGCCTCATCGCCGGTGTTCAGCACTACAATGTCGCCCACGACAACCTCTTTGCGAGCAACCTCCTGAACCTTGCCGTCTCGTATAACGGTTACCATCACCTCGTCGTTGACGCTATTGAGAACCTCGAACGCACGCGCCGCCTTAACCTCAAAGAAAAAGCCGATTGTGCTCGCAAGTATTATAGCGAACAAAATTCCCAAAGGCTCAAGAAAAGCCGAAAAGCCTGCATTTTCGGGCCCCCAACAGTGAACCGATGATATTATCATCGAGAGCACCCAGGCAAGAAGCAGAATTCTTATAATAGGGTCTTCGAACTTCTCGAGAAACTGTTTCCACAACGACACACGCTCGGGCGGGGTCAGTATGTTCTCTCCGTGCAGGCGACGGCTCTCCTCGACCTGTTGCGAGGTAAGCCCTTCAATCTTTTTGTTTTCCATTTTTATTTAATCATCTACCGGTGAGCCTTGCGTAGTGCAAACAAACGACAAAAGCACACTCAATTTATTTAATTATACATCAGCAGTTTGCGCAACCTTCGCCGGCGAAAAGGTCAAGCCTGTTCGCGCGTGCCTCATCGAGCGTACGCAAAGGAGCACTCCCGCGAGCCGTTGCCTGCTCGCGCAACGACTGCTGAGCCTCGCGCAAAGCAGCCACAAAGGCACTGCGACGCTCGTTACCACCCAACAGTTCGGCAGCGACAAGCACATTCTGCGAAACGTCCTTAACGTGCACAACCGGCGCATCGTAGAGCGGTGCAATCTTCAGCGCTGTGTGCAGAGGGCTTGTTGTAGCACCCGCAATAAGCACAGGGACCGACAATCCGGCCGCCTTAATCTCCTTTACGGTGTTTATCATCTCCTCGAGCGAGGGGGTTATAAGACCGCTCAATATTACAATATCGGCATTATTATCCTTTACAGCCGCGACTATCCTCTCGGCAGGCACCATAACCCCAAGGTCTATAACCTCGTAACCGTTGCAGCCCATCACCACCCCGGCAATATTCTTTCCAATGTCGTGCACGTCGCCCTTGACGGTTGCCACCACAATGCGCCCCGCCGACGCTGTACGCACGCTGTTCTCACTCTCGATGAGCGGGCTCAACAGCGTTACCGCCTGTTTCATCGTGCGCGCGCTCTTGACGACCTGTGGCAAAAACAGTTTGCCGGCACCAAAAAGTTCGCCCACATAACCCATTCCGTCCATCAACGGACCGCCTATTACAGCAACAGCACTTTTATATTTCTCCACAGCCTCGGCAAGGTCATCTGCAAGATAGTCGCCCACCCCCTTTACAAGAGCGCTCTTCAGACGCTCTTCAAGAGAGGCTGAACGCCAAGCCTCAACGGCATCAGCATTGGAGCACACGCCCGACGCACTCTCTTTAAGCTCGTTTGCAAGAGCCACAAGGCGCTCGGTAGCATCGGCACGACGATTAAGCACAACGTCCTCCATCGCCTCGCGCAGATGCAACGGAATATCCTCGTACACCACCGCCGACTGCGGATTAACAATTCCCATATCCATTCCTGCCGCAATTGCGTGATAGAGAAACACCGCGTGCAGCGCCTCACGCACGTAGTTATTACCCCTGAAAGAGAAAGAAAGGTTGCTGACTCCGCCACTTATGTGGGCACCGGGAAGATTCTCCTTTATCCACGCACAAGCACGTATAAAATCAATGCCGTATGCAGCGTGCTCCTCTATGCCCGTTGCAACAGCAAGTATGTTAGGGTCGAATATAATGTCACAGGGAGCAAAGCCCACCTTGTCGACGAGCAGCGCATACGCACGACGGCACACAGCCACCTTACGCTCGAACGTTGTAGCCTGCCCCTCCTCGTCAAAGGCCATCACCACCACCGCAGCACCCAAGCGCAACGCTTCGCGAGCACGAGCAAGGAAAGCCCCTTCACCCTCCTTGAGCGATATTGAGTTTACCACCGCACGCCCTTGCAGACACTTAAGTCCCGCACGAATAACCTCCCAATCGGACGAATCGACCATCACCGGGATTCTTGCAATATCAGGCTCGCCCGACAGCATATTCAAGAACGTACACATCTCCTCGCGGGCATTGAGCAGCCCATCGTCCATATTGACGTCGAGCAACTGCGCACCGTCCTCAACCTGTTTGCGGGCAATCTTCAGAGCCTCGGCATAGTTTTTCTCGTTTATAAGCCGCAGGAACTTACGCGAGCCCGCCACATTGCAACGCTCGCCTATATTTATAAAGTTCATTTCCGGGCTTACCACAAGACGCTCAAGCCCCGACAGCCACATATGTGAACGCCGTCCGTGAGGCACGCGCGGAGCCACCCCCTCAACCATTGCCGGGAAGTGCGCGATAAACTCATCGGTAGTGCCGCAACAGCCACCGACAATGTTCACAAGCCCCTCGTCTATATACTCTTTTATTATTGCAGCCATCTCGGCCGGAGTCTGGTCGTAACCGCCCAGTTCGTTAGGCAGACCCGCATTAGGATAGACACTCACATAACAAGGTGCAATATCGCTCAAACGCTTGAGAAAAGGCTTCATCTCGCGTGCACCGAACGAGCAGTTAAGCCCCACCGACAACAGGTCGTGGCACGACAGCGAGGCAAGGAACGCCTCAATCGTCTGTCCCGAGAGAATGCGCCCCTGAGTGTCAGCTATTGTAAAGGAGAGCATCACAGGCACACGACGTCCTGCAGCCTCCATAGCCTCATCAGCAGCATAAAGCGCAGCCTTGGCATTAAGCGTGTCGAATATAGTCTCGCAAAGCAGCGCATCGACACCGCCCTCTACAAGAGCCGTCATCTGCTCTTTATAAGCCACGACAAGCGCATCGAAAGTGATGTTGCGGAACGCCGGATTCTCGACATCGGGGCTCATTGAGCAAGTGCGCGAAGTCGGCCCCACCGACCCCGCCACGAAACGCGGTCTATCGGGGGTTGAAAAAGCATCGGCCGCCCTGCGGGCAAGAAGAGCCGCCTCGCGGTTTATGTCGCGGCAAAGGTGCTCGCAACCATATTCGGTCTGCGACACAGCGTTTGCGTTAAATGTGCAAGTCTCAATAATGTCGGCGCCGGCTGCCAGATATTTTGTGTGAATATCGAGTATAACGTCGGGGCGCGTGAGCACCAGCAGGTCGTTGTTACCCTTTACCGGAGTGTGATGCGCGGCAAGCAATGCCCCGCGGAAATCCCGTTCGGCAAGCCCGTAGCGTTGTATCATTGTACCCATTGCACCGTCGAGTACAACTATTCTATTCTTAAGCGTTTCTTGCAGTGTCATTCTACATTTTGCAGCGCACAAAGCGCCTGTATAAAAAAAGAGTTTACTCTACCCCGCCGGGGATAGAGCAAAAACCCACAAATTATCAAAATTTCCGTCTTATGCGGTCCATTTCTCGTTTATCGTCGCGTTCTTTTATAGACTCACGCTTGTCGTACTCGTGCTTACCGCGCGCAAGGCCTATCACTAATTTCGCAAGCCCTTTCTCATTTATAAAAAGCCTCAACGGAACAATGGTGAAGCCCGGATTCTTAACAGCCTGCTTGAGTTTGCGCAACTCTTTACGTTCCAATAACAATTTTCGGTCGCGTCTGGCACTATGGTTGTTGTACGAGCCATAGAAATACTCGGCAACGTGCATATTCTTAACCCACAGTTCTTCGTTTATAAAGGTACAATAAGTGTCGGTAAGGCTCGCCTTTGATTGGCGTATCGACTTAATCTCGGTACCCGTGAGCACAATACCCGCAGTGTACGTCTCACTCACAAGATAATCGAACGTGGCGCGACGATTTTTTATATTTATATTGGCACTTCTTTTGTCCATTTCTCCAAAAATCACTTTTTAAAAGGATTGTCAAATGTTCCACCCAGGAAATTCACCTCCCTGACAGTTGTCACATCGCCGTCCTTAATCTCACGCTTGCAGTATATTCTTGTCCAGAGTTTCTCCTTTCCCGCAAGAGCATTTTGCTGCTCGGCGGTAATGTAGTTGCCAATGTCCGACAGGTCGAAGGCGAGCAAACGCGACACGGGCGTTGCATTCTCGTCGCCGTCGGTCTTTGCATAAAGGTCAAACTCAATGCTGTCACCCACTACGCCACGCACAGCCATCGCAAATTCCGAAGTCCGTTTATCACCCTTAAAGTAGACGTTTATATTCTGGCGATTATCCCATATCCAGACAGCATTATCCTCAATTCCAAATATCTGCTCGTTGTCAAGTGTCGCAAGCCCAAGCAGAGGCGAAGCAAACTCTTCGGTGTTCACATTCTCAGCAGCAGTGAGGGCGAGAGTGGGAATAACCTCAACCACTTTGAATATTTCCATCACAGGCTTAGCCGTCACACGGCTGTCGTAATAGTGGTGCAGCCACAAACGAGCGCGGTCACCGGTAGCAAGCTCCTGCGCGTCCATATTCGACACCATAATGTTTGTATCCATAAATTCGGGACGCACAGCGTGCTTGTTTACGGTGTAAATACCATCGTAATAGTACTCAAAAGTAGAATAAGCCTCGCCGGGACCGCAAGAGACAGCCATCGACACCACAGCAACAAGCAACAGCAATATGTTAAATACTTTCTTCATAGAATAAAATCTTGAACAATAAAATAGAAAAAATCGTTTGCGAAGATACAAATAAATTGCCAAAAGACAGCACGCGCCGACCATTTATATATGTTAAATATACTTTTTTGCCACAGCGCCAATAAAAAAAAGGCACAACCTTTGCTCAAGAGATTATTTTTACTAATTTCGCAAACTGAAAGAGACTATGTTTCACATTTTAAACATACAACAATTATGGTTTATTCACACGAAGTAGAAAACATGTGTGTTGTAAAGAAAGGTCCTAACCACGGTCCGGCTCCAATACCCGAAGAGGGCAAATGGATTAAGGCTAAGGAGGTTGCCGACATTTCAGGTTTCACACACGGTATTGGCTGGTGCGCTCCTCAGCAGGGTGCGTGCAAGTTGTCTTTGAACATCAAGAACGGTATTATCCAGGAGGCACTTGTCGAGACAATCGGTTGCTCGGGTATGACCCACTCTGCTGCTATGGCATCGGAGATTCTCCCCGGCAAGACAATTCTCGAGGCTCTTAACACCGACCTTGTTTGCGACGCCATCAACACTGCAATGCGCGAGTTGTTCTTGCAGATTGTTTACGGCCGCAGCCAGTCGGCATTCTCGGAGGGCGGTCTGATTATCGGTGCAGGTCTCGAGGACCTTGGCAAAGGCCTTCGCAGCCAGACAGGTACACTCTATGGCACATTGGCTAAGGGCTCACGCTACTTGGAGATGGCCGAGGGTTACATCACACGCCTCGCACTCGACAAGAACGACGAGATTTGCGGTTACGAGTTCATCAACCTCGGCCAGCTTATGGACGAGATCAAGAAAGGCACCGACGCTAACGAGGCTGTCAAGAAGTTGACAAAGTCTTACGGCCGCTTCTCAGAGGAGGCTGGTGCTGTTAAGTATATTGACCCACGTAAAGAATAAGGAGGACAAAGCTATGATAAGACCCGTAAAATTTGAAAGTCAGGATCGTCGTATCAAGCAGATCCTCGCTGTACTTAACGAGAACGGTATCGCTTCTATCGAAGAGGCAAACGAAATTTGCGAACAGTACGGTATCGACCCTTACAAGATTTGTGAGGAGACACAGCCAATCTGTTTCGAGAACGCAAAGTGGGCTTACGTTGTAGGTGCCGCTATCGCATTGAAGAAAGGTTGCTCAAACGCAGCTGACGCTGCCGAGGCTATCGGTCTCGGTTTGCAGGCATTCTGTATCCCGGGTTCAGTAGCCGACGACCGCAAGGTAGGTATCGGCCACGGTAACCTCGCTGCACGTCTGCTCCGCGAAGAGACAAAGTGCTTCGCATTCTTGGCAGGTCACGAGTCATTCGCAGCAGCCGAAGGCGCTATCAAGATTGCCGCTAAGGCAGACAAGGTACGTAAGGAGCCGCTCCGTTGTATCTTGAACGGTCTTGGCAAGGACGCAGCACAGATTATCTCACGTATCAACGGCTTTACATACGTACAGACAGAGTTCGACTACTTCACAGGCGAGTTGAAGGTTGTACGCGAAATCGCTTACAGCGACGGTCCTCGTGCAAAGGTACGTTGCTACGGTGCCGATGACGTTCGTGAGGGCGTTGCCATTATGTGGAAAGAGGGTGTTGACGTATCAATCACAGGTAACTCAACCAACCCCACACGTTTCCAGCACCCCGTTGCAGGTACATACAAGAAAGAGCGCGTACTCGCAGGCCAGAACTACTTCTCAGTAGCTTCGGGTGGTGGTACAGGCCGCACATTGCACCCCGACAATATGGCTGCAGGTCCCGCATCTTACGGTATGACCGACACAATGGGCCGTATGCACTCAGACGCTCAGTTCGCAGGTTCTTCTTCAGTTCCAGCACACGTTGAAATGATGGGCTTCCTCGGTATCGGTAACAACCCAATGGTTGGTGCAACTGTTGCTATCGCAGTTGATATCGCAGGTGCATTGAGCAAGTAAATTATTGTAACACAATAGATTTACGGAGAGTCGTTCGTATGAACGGCTCTCTTTTTTTGTTGGCATTGCTGATTGTGTCAGGGGTTGTTTATAACCATTCTGTGACTTCCAAATCCATTTTATATACAAATTACCTTATTCCACCTTCGAAGGTCTTAAATGGGTTTATATTGACCTTTATGAGGTGTTTCGTGCGACCAAATAGCGACCACTTTTCGGGTGGTCGTGAATTAGGTCGTCAATCACAATTTACAGCATTCAACATGCATTTGATTATTGTCCAAATAAACAAAAGGTCCCGATATTTTCACATCGAGACCTAATAGAAATGTGTTTATCCTTTAAAGAAGAGCAAGACTCACAAGACTTTTATCATAGAATATCATATCCTTGTTCATTTTTTAACCACTCCGCATAATCTGCATATAATGAATCTGAAATATTATCCTTGACTATCATTATAATTTTGAATGCTATACCCATGGTGTCATAACCATGTGTGTTATAACACATGCTTGCGAATGAGTGTGGAGTGAACTTTTGGTAACATATAGAAGACGGATTCACAATAATATCAAGCAGTTCTTTTATCTTTACATTATCAAGAAACAACTTTCTGCCAAGAACAATATATTTTATACAACCATCAATGCTCAATTTACCATTGTAGCCCATTATAAACAATCTATGTTCATCTTCATTTTCCCAATCTTTATGCTTTAAAAAGAAAAGAGATTTCCAATTCTTTTTTATGAACTCATATTCTGTTTCAGCCTCAAAGTCAATCTTTTCAGAATCAGGGGTATTGAACAAATTATATTCCACATCTTCAAATTTATAGAAATAGTTCTCAAATATATCTTTGTTCTTGGCAATAAAAGTCTCTTTGTCAATCACGATACATACACCATTCGAATTGTCGGCATAATGCGCCCACATTGCCGGGTGATTTGTTCCTTCATGACCTAAGCCGTTAATCTCATAGTTTTGGGAGAAACTGATGATGCGACAATTCTCTTTGATGTATTTATCTGCATTATACATTACCATGAAATTTCGGTTTAGATTCATGTTATGAACATTTCCTTCATTCATGTCATTAAGTCTTTCAAAAGACGATGGCAACAAAGTCAAATCCTTCATTATTAACTTGAATTTCTCAAATTTTGTATAATGAAACAAGGCACCATCACCCTTACGAGGGTCTTCATCATGCCAATAAAGATATGCCGGCAGCTCTGTCAGTAACATAATTTTATAAATCAGGAAGTATTAAAAAGAGAAGCTTAACACATTTAATAACTCCAACAAAAGCACTCTCCAAATATTCATATTATTCACATAGTTTACCACTCATTATAACTGACAATGTAACAAATCGCCACAGTTTTCCTGAACCTGCCTAATTATCTCACGGCATTTATTTTCTGCTATCTTAATTTTAGTTCCGACCGCTATAAAATCCTGAATAGTTGGTTTTCCCGAACCGTTGACAGATGTTGCATGCTGGCCGTTATAGCCATCGGCACAAAGAGTCAAATCATACGCAGGAGCCAAATGCCAACACCATTTTTCTTGATTGTCTTTCTTTACGA
>JAZRFF010000046.1:0-3721 GCA_045661225.1 Bacteroidaceae bacterium
GCATTTCGACTTCCCGACATACTACTGGTGGGCACCATTGGCTGCATTCCCACTGGTGGCGGTTGTGATGATTCTCTCGCCCGTGCTTATTTTCAAAAACCGTGATACACGCTACGGCTTTGCCGAGTATGAGGCAACGGCTTTCTCAATTAAAAATGGCATTGCCAAACTTCGTCGATAACTCAAAAAAACTTAGATATGAAAAAGTTTATCAAAAACTACGCGCTCGAAATCTACACTGTGATTTCGCTCGGTCTGCTACTCGCAGGCGCATTGATGGATAATCTTTCGGTTATTCAGAAGTTTGTAATGGTATTTAATCTGCTCTTTATACTTCACGAGTGGGAGGAGGGACACTATCCTGGTGGCTTTATCGATCTCATTTCGAGTATGATTGGCAAGGATGTGCCTATTGAGACCAAGCGTGCAAGCCGCATCCCTACGGGCATTCTGCTTATTGCCTTTACCTTTGTTCCATTCTTCTGGGACGACTGCGTAATTCCTATCTTGGTAACGGCGACACTTGGCATCTTCGAGGGCGTCGTGCATATGATGGCAATTAGGGTCTTCCGCTTGAAGAAGTTCTATTCGCCAGGAATGGTAACAGCGGAGTTGGAGTTGTTGGTGAGTGTGGCGTTGATTGTGTGGTTAGAGCAGTACAACCTCGCTTCGGCATCGGATTATGTCTTGGGTGTTGTGATTATGATTGCTTGCTTTGTGGCAATGCAGCGCACGCTTGTATGGATGGTAGGAATGAAGTACAGCGACCTTCTCAAACGCATCCGTGCTCAGTGGTCTAAACCGAAGAATTAGCAAAACAGACAACTAATAATCGTGCGGCGGTGGGCATTCTGCTCACCGCTGATTTCTATATGGTAGAAGAGTTTTTCACAAATTCTCGTTTTCTCAAAAATTTTCTATATCTTTGTTACGGCTAACGACCTCGGTCGTGTTGCCACACATATTAGTTGACATTTTATTGTCGTAATCTTCCACTTCAAAAACTTGGCGGTTTTAAACAAAACGAAGATGCGCAATCAGATGTCCGCGTTTGGTGTATATCCTCATCATCGATTGGCTCGGTGTATGCGATATATCTCCGGCGTGGGCTATCTGTGTTGCTTATTCGTTTTGTAGGCAGCCAAGGCCTTGAAGTGGGATAAGTTAATGCAGTGGCCTGCGCTTTTTTTATGGACTTATCCGGAAATAAGGACTTGCTCGACAGAGAGTTGGTGGCATTCTTCGCATCGCGCAAAGCAACGCCCCACGACGCCCAATTAGCGCGACAATGGGCCGAGTCCATCTGCCAGACCGATAAAGTCGTTATCAGCGGCTTCCACTCCCCACTCGAAAAAGAGATCCTGAACTGTTTTCTCGAGCGCCAGCACCCCGTTATTATCGCTTTGGGTAGAGCTCTATACAAACGAATCCCAGATCACTTAAAATCCCATTTTGACGAAGGCAGAGTCCTATTTGTGTCATTTAGAGATTACTTTCGACACAGTTGGAACTCTGCACATATCAGAAATTGGTCCGTAGCCAAACTCGCTGAAGAGGTCTATTTTACACAGTTTGATAACACTAGTTCACTTAGCACCCTCCACTATACATTCAAGCACTACGGAAATACTCCGGTACACATTCTGGAGTAGCGATTACTTGATTATCTCAAAATCGTCCGCCTCGGGTATTACCGCTAGGCTGCCCTAGGTGCCATGCAGCTGGCCGATGCCATCGATGTGTTCTATCACTCCCTCCTTGCCATCGTATCGGGTATCTTCGCCCTCGAGGTGAATGATTCTGATGCGCTGTCCTACCTTGTAGCGACTCTCGCGCTGTTGCTTTGTCTGGTGCATATAAACTCAATTATTTCACTACTACTAAATCCTCCTTGAAATACACATAAGTTGGAGGAATTGGCAGATCACAGATTAAGCGGACCATACATCGATTGCAGCCAGAGCCATAGTCGTCAACAACTACAAATCGAGTATTCTCATCGCAAGATTCGATAGCCACTGCAAATCGAACTATTTGTCCGTTTTTAATGTTTGCACTCATAGTTTTATTCGATTTCGAAATTTGTACCCAGCTTGTTGTTTGCTCGATCAATGAGTCGTTGCTTTGCCTCTGTTATCTTGCCTTCCTCAAAGCGAGTTGATAATCGAATAACACTCTCTTTGCTTTCTGTGTTAATCACGACTATTACCAGGCGGCAATAGCGTGCTTGCGCAAAGTAATAATCTAAATTGTTTTCGTTTTTTGCTTGATTAAAGGTCTTCATAACTCACTCTGTTTTAGTTGTTTATTGTAGTGCAAACATAACATCATACTTTGGAACACGCAAGTATTATCTCCTTTATTTTCAATAAGTTAAGCACTATTTTCAACTATCCCAAGTGAGTGGAGCCGACCTCCTTGGAAGTCGGCTCCTGCCTGCATTGCTTATTCGCGTTACGGGCAGCCAAGACTTGGTGGGTTATCTCTTATGCGCGGGTTGGATTCTTTACCAGCTCGTCCAACTCACGCACCTCTTTTTGAATGTTTGCGATCTTCTCCGCATAGCCGAAGAGTGTGTTGTGTATACCCTCAAGCAACTCGATATTGGCGTGTAGCTTGCCGATGCCAACATAGAACTCTGCCATTGAGCGGGTGCGGTCCGCAGGGAGGAGATCGTGGCTACCGCAAGTACCCACATTGATCTCGAAGCGTGGCTGACGATCGCTCCAGCGGCTCTTCTCAAAGTGGATCGAAACGCTCTGGCCAAAGATCTTTTTATTGTCTGCGTCTACCACCGCTAGTTCGACATAGCTTGTTGACAAGTTGCCAACTCTCCACTGTGCGCCAAGGGCGTTTGAAATCGCAATCTCAAGTTCTATTAGTGTTGAGTTCTCGACGTTGCTATGTTCGAAGCAAAGGAGGAGTCGCTTCTCATCACACTCCTGCTTGAAAGCCTGGCCCTGCTCGGTTGCGTAGAAGGCATCGGCAGCCGCCTGCTGTGCAGCCTCGACCTTTGCCTTTGCGAGGTTGTCTTTGAGCTGCTCAATGCGGAGCTTCAACTCAAACTCCTTCCAGCTTGCTGCTTCATCGCGAAACTTGTGAGTCTGGCTGAACTCTTCGATGTTTACGATCTTGTTACCCTTAATCTCGGCAATCTGGTTGCGGAGGTTGTAAATCTCAATCAAAAGGTTTTCTTTGCGTGTCATAATTCACTCTATATTAAGTATTTAACTTCGTTTTATCGTGGTGCAAACATAACATCACATTTTGGAACACGCAAGTTAATTTGCAAGAATCTGCAATACATTAAGCACTTTATTTTCAACGGGTTAGACATTTCTCAAATCTACCAATTCTGCACGTGTGTGTAATCGATTGGGGGAGCGATTATGTTTTGAAACCTCCCAAGGAATTTGACCCCCTACCCCCTGGCGGAGTGGTAGCCCCCCCCTCCCCAGGTGGGGCGGAGGAGGATATGATGCGGAGAGTCGTGCGTGGTGTGCATCAGGCGCATTTCACCGGGAGTGAAGGGATGAGAGAGGTCGAAATTAAGTCGTGGTTAATTGCACCATTTCGCCGACCCTTTATCAAAGAGTTACGGCGATTTTGAGGCTCATTTTGCTAAATCGAAACTCTTTGAATATTAAATACCTAACACTGCAATTAATTGTGCCTTCATTCAACCATAATAGAGACAATTAAATTTTTTCGATATATTGCC